>NZ_BAAAUD010000034.1:0-289674 GCF_039533765.1 Streptomyces enissocaesilis
ATGCCGGGCGGCTGGAGTGTAGCGGGACGGTGGCTGGTCAGGGGCGGTCTCTTCGAGACCGCCCCTCGATCGTGCGACAGCGTCGCTGGTAGTGGCAGCGGCGGGGCAGCCTCCCTACGTGATCACTGAGCATGCTGCCGAGCAATGGGACCTGGAACTGAACGACCTCTTCGTGACCATCGGCCATCGCTTCGGCCGAGTCGAACTCCGTCGCCGCATGCGCGACTACGTACGCGGCCTGCTCGTTCCAGTAGCCCGGAAGAACAGCTGGCAGCTGGCCGAACAGGCAGGCCACCCCACTCCCGACGGCCTGCAGCATCTGCTCGCCGGTGCGAAGTGGGAGCCCGACGACATCCGCGACGACCTGCAGGAATACGTTGCCGACAAGCTCGGCGAGCACGACGGGGTCCTCATCATCGACGACACTGGGTTCATCAAGAAGGGCACCACCTCCGCCGGGGTCCAGCGCCAGTACTCCGGGACCGCAGGCCGCACCGAGAACTGCCAGATCGGCGTCTTCGCCGCCTACGCCACCACCCGCGGCCGGGCCCTGGTCGACCGCGAGCTCTACCTGCCCAAGTCCTGGACCGATGACCGGACACGCTGCCGCGCGGCCAGAGTCCCCGACGACCGGGAGTTCGCCACCAAGGGCGAACTGGCCCGGCGCATGGTGCTGCGGTCCCTTGCCTCGCCACTGCCCATCGCCTGGGTGACCGCGGATTCCGCCTACGGACAGGAGAGCCGCTTCCGCCGGCTGCTGGAACAGTCGGGCGTCGGCTACGTGCTGGCCGTGCCCAAGTCTCAGTTCACCGTGGGCTGTCCTCGCATTGAGGGCCTGTTCGCGCAGGCCCCCGACGAAGCATGGGAGAAGATCTCATGCGGTGACGGCGCGAAGGGCCCTCGTGTCTATCACTGGGCGGCGGTGCGGCTTCCGGCCGTCGCCGAGTTCGACTACCAGGACGAGGTCCCTCACCGGATGCGGTGGGCGCTGGCCCGGCGCAGCATCCGCAAGCCCGACGAGATCGCCTACTACCTCGCTTACGCCCCCTTGGAGACCGCCGTTCAGGAACTGGTGCGGATCGCAGGGACGCGCTGGGCGATTGAGGAGTGTTTCCAGGCCGCAAAGAACGAATGCGGTCTGGACCAGTACGAAGTCCGTCGCTACGTGGGCTGGTACCGGCACATCACTCTGGCCATGCTCGCGCACGCCTTCCTGGCGGCCACGGCACACCAGCCCCAGGAAAAGGGGGCGGGACCGGTGAGACAGCCGGGACCATCGAGCTCTCAGTGGCGGAGGTTCGGCGACTCCTGGCAGCTTGTCTTCCCCGGCCCCCGCACCTGCGCGGACACCGAGGCCGGCGCCACGCGGTGAGTTGGTCGAACTGGCGCCGACGACGCCAAGCAGTCGCCCGCCGCTGCCACTACCAGCGACGCTGTCGCACGATCGAGGGGCGGTCTCGAAGAGACCGCCCCTGACCAGCCACCGTCCCGCTACACTCCAGCCGCCCGGCATCGTCCCAGCTCAGACACCAAAGTCCTGCTGGAGTACTAGAGGTGCCCGCCTCCTCCTCGAACGGGATCGGGTCCTCGATCCCGGCCTCGTCCAGGACGAGGTTCTGCCGGGCGGTCGACTGCTGGTCGGTCGAGACGCGCTTGTGGACCAGGTTCGCCACCGAGGGCCCCTTCCGGACGGAGGATCGGACCCTATCTGTCGTCAAACCCTGTCAGCAATCACCATCGGATCTGATTGGATTCGAGCCGCCGTGAACCCCCGGATTGCACGGGTTCATTGGGCGCGTCGGCGACCTGTCGTCAAACGATCGTTTGACGACAGCAATGAAGTAGCAGCGCCCGCCCTGCTTTGCAGCGAGTGGGCGGGGCGGCTGTCTTCCCGAAGCTGCGGCGAGGTGACGAGTAGCTCTCTGTAGCGGATTCCGGCTGGATCGTTGACCGTGGGTGAGTGTCGGGCCGGGGAGAGTCCAGTCAAGGGTGAGGAGCGGTGCCGGGGCGGTCGTTCGTTTTACTGAACGCGATGTTCACCCACTCGTTCGTTCGTTATGGTGAACATATGGTTCATTTGAGCGAGACGCTTCGGGAAGCTGTCCAGGTCGCCACGTACCTGGATGACACGTATCTGGATCAGGCCGACACGCGGGTGATCGCCGTGGGTGAGCGGGACGGTGTGCCGTGGGCTGCCGTCGAGCACTGCCTGTTCCACCCGCAGGGCGGCGGTCAGCCTGCCGACCGGGGGTGGCTGGACGATGTGGAGGTCGTCCCGGTCCGGGACCGGGAGTCGGGGCTGGTCGCGGCGGTGGCGCCCGAGGGCGGCAAGCTGCCGTCCCTCGCGGTGGGGCAGGAGGTGCGGGCGCGGATCGATGTGCAGGCCCGGATGACGCACGCCGCGCTGCACACGGCCGGGCACCTGGTCGAGGCGGTCGGACGCCTTCAGGGGTGGGAGATGCTCAGCAACAACCACTTCCCCGGTCAGGCCCGCATCGAGTTCCAGGCGCCGCAGCCGGACGCCCGGCTGGCCGATGCGGAGGGGCGGGAGGAGGCCACCGCCGCGCTGCGGGACGCGGTGGCCGCCGCGGTCGCCGACGATCTGCCGGTCTTCGCGCGGTACGAGGGTGAGGGCCGGCGGGTGGTGCACCTGGACGCCCTGCACTGCGCGCCGTGCGGGGGCACCCATGTGCGCAGCCTCGGCGATCTGGGCGAGGTGGTCCTGCCGACGCTGAAGGTGAAGAAGGGCCGTATCAAGGTGTCCTACTCCACCACCCACCGGAGCCTCTGATGGCCGCGCCGTCTGGGTCCGGCCGGCAGCCGGTGAGCAGTACCGCGGCCGCGGTCGGCGCGAAGGTCCGTCTGCGCCGCCAGCAGCGCGGCATGAGCGCCGCGGAGATGGCCCGGCGCGCCGGGCTGAGCAAGGCCACGCTGTCGCAGCTGGAGGCCGGCAACGGTAATCCGACGATCGACACCCTGGACGCGATCGCCGTCGCGCTGCGCATCCCGATCGCGGACCTGCTGGCGCGCGACGCCGCCACCGGGCCGGTCTACCGGCCGGGCACGCCCGCCGAACCGGGCGAGGTCGCCCGGGAGCTGCTGCGCCGCATCAGCAGCGGCAACAGCCTGGAGATCTGGCGGCTGCGCATCCCGCCCGAGACGGAGCTGGCCGGCGTCCCCCACGCCACCGGCACGATCGAGCACCTGCTCATCGCCTCCGGGCACGTGACCGCCGGGCCGGTCGATGCCCCGCAGGACCTGGGCCCCGGCGACATGCTCGCCTTCGCCGGCGACGCCCCGCACTTCTACCGCACCGCTGCCGAGGCGGTGGACATCACCGTCGTCTTCGCCTCCCCCATCAGCACCTGAGCCAAGGAAGACCCACCCATGAGCACCACCACCGACGTCATCGGCTCCAACCGGGCCTTCATCAGCGACAACATGGCGGGCGCTTCGCCCGAGATAGCGCGGGCCGTCGCCGCGGCGGCGGCCGGGCACGCCCTGCCGTACGGCAACGACCCCTTCACCGGCAGCGCCCGCCACCGGCTGAGCGAAATCTTCGAACGTGACGTCGAGGTCTTCCCGGTCTCCACCGGAACCGCCGCGAACTGCCTGGGCCTGGCCGCCCTGGCCCCGCCCTGGGGCAGCGTGCTGTGCCACCCCGACAGCCACATCAACAACGACGAGTGCGGCGCGCCGGAGTTCTTCACGAACGGCGCCAAACTCGTCACGGTTCCCGGCGACGACAGCAAGATCGACCCCGACGCGCTCCGCGAGGCGGTGCGCCGCAAGGCCGGTGACGTGCACAGCGTGCAGCCATCGGTGGTCAGCATCAGCCAGGCCACGGAGAGCGGCAGCGTCTACACCCTCGACGAGATACGCCGCCTGGCCACCATCGCCAAGGACGCGGGGCTGCGCGTCCACATGGACGGCGCCCGCTTCGCCAACGCCCTGGAACACCTCGGCGCCACCCCGGCCGAGATGACCTGGAAGACCGGCATCGACGTCCTGTCCTTCGGCGCCACCAAGAACGGCGCGATGACCGCCGACGCCATCGTCTCCTTCGACCCCGCACTGGCCACCGAACTCGCCTTCCGTACCAAGCGCGCCGGCCAGCTCGCCTCCAAGATGCGCTTCCACACCGCCCAGCTCGACGCCTACCTCACCGACGGCCTGTGGCTGCGCAACGCCCGCCAGGCCAACACGATGGCCACCCGGCTCGGCGACGGTCTCAAGGCCCTCCCCGGCACCGAACTCCTGGGCAGCCCGCAGGCCAACATCCTCTTCTGCCGCCTGCCCCAGCAGACAACCGAAGGGCTCCTCGCCGAGGGCTACACCTTCTACCACGACCGCTGGACACCGGGCATCGTCCGGCTCGTCACCTCCTTCTCCCACACCCCCGAAGACATCGACCAGCTCCTGGACGCGGTCCGCCGCCATACCCGCTGACCACCGGGCCCGACCCGGCCAGGCGGCTTGGGAGAACAAGGCCTCAGCAGCAAGATCTGCCGGACGGGGCTTACTCCCGTCCGTCACCGTCGTCGTCCTCGTCCAGTTCCGGTGCGTCCGGGTCGCGCAGCGGACGCAGGGCGCCGGCGGCCGGGACGCTGGCGGTGAAGCTGTAGCGGCCGAGCAGGTTCAGATTGCGGTGCTTGAGCGGGGAGAGCCGGGCGATGTCCTCGTCCCGGATCTTGTGGCCCTCCGCCTGGAGCTGGGCGACGGCGGCGTCGATGTACTTCGTCGTCCAGAGCACGATGGCGTTGAGGACCAGGCCGAGCGCGCCGAGCTGGTCCTCCATCCCATCGCGGTACGCCTGGTGGATGGTGCCGCGCTTGTCGTGGCACACGTCCCGGGCCAGCTTGTGGCGGGACTCCTGCACGGTGAGCTGCCGGTTCATCTGCCGCCGGTAGGTGTCGTCGACCGGGTCGACCACGCGCAGCAGGTGTTCGGTCTTGGCGATCCGCCCATACTCCGCGAACGCCGACCCGAGCGGGGTCGGGCGCCCGTCGCGTCCGAACATGCGCAGCAGGTCGTAGGCGCGGACCTGGTTGGTGACCAGGGAACCGGCGACCTTCAGCATGTCCGGCCAGTGCGTGATCACCTTGCTCAGGTTCACGCGGTTGCGGGCCAGGTCTTCCAGGGCGCCGTAGCTGCCGGTCTCGACGCCGGGCATCGTGGCCCGCCAGAACCGCTGGTCGTCCAGGTCGCGAAAGCGCGGGCTGAAGTTGTAACCGAGGATCTTGAACAGGCCGAACACCATGTCGGAGTACGAGGCGTTGTCGGTGGCCACCATCTCCGGCTTCACGCCGCCGTCCAGGTTCAGCAGCGCGTCCAGGATGTGCAGGGAGTCGCGCGGGGTGCCGGGCACGACCATCTGCCCGGTGCCCGCGACCTGATCGTTGACGGCGTCGAGCCAGGTGATGCCGCGCTTAAACCCGAAGTACTTCGGCGACGGCGCCGCGCTGACCGTGCGGACGGGGACGACGAACCGCAGCCCGTCCACCGAGGCGAGCAGCCCCTCGCCCCAGAACTTCACGATGGGCACGGCGGCCTGGGCGGCGATCAGCCGCGCGTTCGCCGCGGCGATGGTGTCGGCGCGCAGGTAGTACTGGTCGACGTGCACGAGTCGGGCCCGGGTCAGCGCCTCGTAGCCCGGGTTCACCACCGGACGATCGCCTTCGCCTCCAGGTGCCGCATCACCGCGGTGAGCATCGCCGTGCGCTTGGGCTCCGCCGCCCGCTCCAGCAGCGGCGCCTTCGACCCCAGCGCGTACCGGGCCAAAGCAGCCATCCGGTTCGACGGGATCTGCGACAGCTTCAGCCGACCGAGCTGGTACGCGCCGATCTCGTCCACCCGCTCCAGCGCACGGGCGAACGCCGTCCCGGTCGTCCGCGTCGGCGGCCGGCGCAGCCGCTCCAGCTCCGAAAACCGCGAACCCTCCGGCGTCTTCAGCGTCGCCACCAGGTCACTGGGCAGCGCCGGGTCCACGCGGCGTGCGGCGCCCGCGACGGTGGCGTGCAGCCGCTTCTCCGCGACCTTCCGCGCCTCCGACACCTGCCGGGCCAGTACCGAAACCCCGGGCAGCAGTACCCGGTGGCGGCGCAGCCAGCCCACCGCGTGGTCGAACAGCGCCTTCGGGCCCTCGGCATGCGTCCACGCCCGCCCGTGCAGGAACGTACGGAACCGCCTGCCCCACTCGGCATCCTCGTAGGGGTGGTAGCCGTAGGCGTCCCGGATCTCCCACGCGTGGTCGTACAGCGTCTGACGCCGTTCGGTGTACTGCTTGACCACCGACGGGTCCTCGATGCCGAGCTGCGCGGCCAGGTGCTCGACCACCGGCCACGGCACCGCGAGCGGGTCCTCCAGGAACAGGCCGACGTACCGCACCGTGCACATCTGGAGCGCGAAGCCGAGCTGGTGGTGCTTCGTCCGCCGCAGGGCGATCAGGTCCCGGTCCACGTCGTCTAGGAAGAAGAACCGCTCCAGCTCGGGCCTCGTCGGCTCCTCGGCGAACGTCCCGTACGCCTCAGCTTGTTCATCGCTCAGAAATTCCACCGGCACGAGCCGGACCGTAGCCAGCTCCGGAGCAGGCCCGAAGGCGTTTCACCGAATCCCAGTGGCGAAGTGGATCACTGTGCTAGACGACCATGATCATTCTCACCGATAACCGCTGTACCGATGTTCCCCGAGGCCGTCCCCGCACTCCTGGCGGCCCTTTGCTGACCTGGCCGGCGGGTAACCAGATCACTGTCCTCACGCAGATGTGTCCTGGGAGTTCGGCCCAACGGGGCGCTCCAGTCTGCTCGTAGTCCTGAGGCGGGTTCCGAAGCGCTTCGGAACCACGCAGGAGAGCGGGAAGACCGCGGTGGGGGAGGGCCGAGGGCCCGCGAGCGGCAGCGGGTACGTGCCCGGCCGCGCCAGGTCGTGGACGAGAACCCGCAGACGCTGGAAGCGGCCGACCCGCTGGACTCACCGACGAGACCGGCTGCCGCCACCTGCCGGGGCATCGCCGGCCTCGTCTCCGAGCGCACCGCAAACGGCTGAACCGCAGCTCCCGGCGGGGCGGCGCACCCTCGCTCACTGTCACGCACCACCTGGCAAGCCGGCTCCTCGCCCGCGTCGCCGCCGGTCTCGTGGTCCGCGATCCGCGGAGGGGGAGGACGCCGAGGGCACGGGCGGTGCGGCACCGCACCGTGGACGGGAGCCGCACCGGCCGGAGGCGCTCAGACGGCCCCCGGGCCGGCCGCGGGGGCCGCCTGGGGCTCCTCGGTGGCGGTGGTGAGGCCGCGGGCGCCGCTGTCGAAGGCCAGGCGGATCCCGACCGCCAGGACCGGGACGGCGGCCACCGCGAAGGCCACGCGCAGGTCGCCCGTGACCAGGAGCCCCATGACCGCCAGGGAGATCGGTTCGAGGACGACCCGGGGCAGGTACATGACGCTGTTGATGCGGCCCAGGACCTCCTCGGGGGTCCGGGTCTGGATGAAGGTGGGCAGGGCCACGTCGCTGGAGTACGCCACGCCCACCCCGAGCAGGGCCAGGGTGGCGGCGGCCAGCCAGACGTTCGGGAGGACGCCGAGGAGCATGAAGGCCACGCCCTCCGTGAGCGTCATGCCGATGATCAGGATGCCCCAGCGCCGCGGCAGGCCGGTGAACACCGCCGCGATCGTCCCGGTCAGCTGGCCGAGTCCCCAGGCGGACAGGAGCAGGCCCAGGGCCATGGAGTCCTGGGAGAAGGACTTCGCCAGCGCCGGGAGGGCCACCGCGAAGAGGCCGCTGTAGCTCAGCGCCGCCGCACCGATGATCATGAGGACGGTACGGGCCTCACGGTTTTTCCGGGTGTAGCGGAGGCCCTCGACGATCTCGCTGCCGATGACCGAGAGCGGCTTGGACTCCTCGGCGTCGGACCGGCGCCTCGGCGCGGCGAGGACGGTCCAGGCGGCCACGAAGAAGGTGCCGCTGTTGAGCAGGATCGCGGCCGGGGTCCCCACCATGGCCACCAGGGAGGCGCCGAGCAGCGGTCCGAGGAACCGGGCGCCCTGCTCGCCGAATCCGACCAGCGCGTTCCCGCGCGGGATCTGCTCGGTGGGCAGCAGGGACGGCAGGATGCTGTCCTGGGCCGGCATGAAGAAGGCCTCCGCCACACCCGCGACGGCCCCCAGGGCGTACAGGTGCCACACCTGTACGTCGTCCATCACGGCCAGCAGGCCGAGCATCCCCACCGCGGTGCCTCTGACCAGGTGGGAGCAGAGCATGACCGTACGGGGCGACACCCGGTCGGTCACCGCGCCCCCGACCAGCAGCAGCACCCCGCGCGGCACCGTCTGCACCAGCAGCACCGCCGCCAGTGCCCCGGCCGATCCGGTCTCCTGGAACACCAGCCAGACGAATGCCACTTCGAAGCTGTAGTCGCCCAGCATCGACAGCGTCTCACCGCACCACACCGTCCGGAACGCGCGGTGGCGTAGCGGCAGTCGAACTTGTTCCAGCATCATTCCCTCTGCGATTTCCTGGTATGTGCAACCGTTGCATCACGGCGCGGCGACGGTGGACGGCTCCGGCGGCCCGGCCTCAGCCGGTCAGCCGGCCGGGGCCGCTTCGCGCAGCGACTTCGGCGTCATGTCCGTCCACAGCTCCTCGATCCTCCGCAGGCAGTCCTCCCGCGGCGAGGGCTCCCCGACGGTCCGCCAGCCCTGGGGAACGTCGTGATAGGTGGGCCAGACCGAGTACTGGTCCTCGTGGTTGACGACCACGTGGAAGAGATCCTGGTGCATCATTCCTCATTCCTCCTTCTCGTGTTCCTGGACAACGACGGGGGGCAGCCCGTGGCGGCCCACCCCCGCGCGGTGGAGCCGGCGCAGCAGCGGGTCCCTGATCCGCCCACGCTGGTAGTAGGACCGGAACAACCGGTCGTAGATGCCGAACCAGTTCCGGCGATCGTGCAGGAAGAGCACGTCGTGCGGTGCCATCCGGCGTATCGCGAGTACTCCCAGCGGAGCCACGGAGACCCTGAACGCCGGGTTGCGCACGGCCCGTTCGTCGCAGTGGGGGTGGAACTGACCGATCATCAGGCCGCTGTCCACCGCCTTGTTCTTCAGGGCCTCGTACTCCTGGTCCAGGGTGCGCCACCCCTCGGGCCCGGTGTCGGGGAGGGCCACCACCCGGCTCTCCAGCGAGGTGCCGGAGTGCGGGACCGGCCTCGCCACCCGGACGAAGTCCCGTATCTCGGCCTCCAGAGTCCGGTGCAGCAGTGCGCCGTCGAGGCCGTCGATCTCGTACCGGAGGCTGAACTGCACCGCGTGGTCGCTGAGGGCGGGAGGGACGAACGGGCAGACCGGACCGCGGCGCCCGAGCTCCGGATGGACGCTGCCCACGTAGCTGCGCAGCCAGTCGTCGATCCGGGCGAGGTCCCGGTCCACCCGCTTCCGGGGCTGGGGCGGTGACACCCGCACCCACGGGCCGTCCGTACCCGCCGGTGCCCGGCCCCCGGACGGCAGGGAGGCCGTCATGCCGAGCCCCGGAGCGAGGTCCGGCCGGGGCTGTCGGTCGCGGCGCGCTGGGCGCCGATCAGCCCGCACAGCTCCGCGTAGGTCTCCACGGCGTAGACGTCTGCGAACTCCAGGGCCACGCCCAGGCCGTCCCCGATGTCCTGGACCAGCCGGATCATGCCGACGGAGGTGCCGCCGTCGGCGAAGAAGTTGGAGTCCGCCGCGGGCGGCATCCCGGTGTGACGCTCCCAGGATCCGGCGACGATCTCCTCCGCCGCGGCGCGGGTGTCGCTCACCTGGCCCCTCCCCGGGCGGTGTCGGCGGTGTGCGGGAGGAACCGGGCCCGGGGGTGGGGGTGGGGGGCCAGTGCGATGGTCGGGCGGAGTCCGGTGCCCTCCGGGGGGACGTCCACGTCAAGGGTGCCGTGGCTGAGAATGGTCGCACTGGCCACCTGGGCTTCCAGCAGCGAGAACTGGCGGCCCAGGCACTGGTGCGGGCCCGCCCCGAAGGGGAAGTACTGCTGGGCGGGCGGGCGTTCGCCCAGGAACCGCTCGGGACGGAACTCCTGTGGTGCGTCCCAGAGTTCGGGGGAACGATGGATGGCCCATGTGCTGGACATGACGACGTCGTCGACTTCCAGCCGGATGCCCGCCGCTTCGAGCGGCGCGTCGATCCGGCGGAAGAGCGCCCAGGCCGGCGGGTGGAGCCGCAGCGACTCCTCGACCACGGCCCGGGTGTACGGAAGGGTCCCGGACGGCAGGGAGGGCAGGTCGGACAGCTGCCGCAGGTCCTCGGCGAGGACTTCCCGGAGCGCGCGGTCCCGGGTCTCGGGATGCGCCGCCATGTTGTGGAAGATCCAGGTCAGCAGGGTGCCCATGGTTTCCACCCCGGCGACGAACACGGAGAGCAGCTCCTCCCGCAGCGCCTGCCCGGTGTCCGCCTCCTGTCCGTCCTCGCGCAGTGCGGCGACGAGGTCGGCGAGCAGCCCGCGGCCGGTGACCGGGCAGGTGTGGCGCGCGGCGCGCTCGTCGATGAAGTCCTCCAGGACCGCGCGGTCGGCGGCGAACCTGTCGTGGTCGGTCTCCTCGACCTTCTCCGGGGCGAACAGCCGGGTGTCGAGATAGCCGACCGCGGCGTGCAGGGCGGAGGTCAGCTCGGCCAGTTCGGGTCCCGTGAGTTCCGGTTCGACGAGCCGGAGGATGATCTCGATGCTCAGCTGCTGGAATGTTTCGGCAAGATCGATGGACTGCGCCGCGGAAGGCAGCAGCTGCCGCTGTACGAAGTCCTCGGTGGCCTCGATCACCAGGCCGTGCAGCTCGGCCACCGCGCGGGCGGCGAACATCGGGCGCAGCAGGCCCCGGCGGCGGCGCCACTGTTCGCCCGAGGTGACCACGAACAGGCCGGAGCCGACCAGCTGCCGGAGCAGCTCGCGGTGGTTGCGGGAGCCGTGGGCCAGGGCCGCCGCGGCGAGTTCCGGTTCGGAGGTGACGATGAGGCGGTGCTTCTCCCCGGACCGGATGACGCAGACGGTTCCCTCCTCGTGCAGCCGCGTCATCATGTCGAGGGGGCTGGTCCTGATCTGGTGGTTGAAGCCCTCGGTGTCCAGGGAGCTGAGCGTGATGGCCGCCATCTCAGTCACGCTCCGATCCGGTGTCCTCGTTCACGGCGAAGATCTGGCCGGAGTGGTCGTCCATGACCCAGCCCTCTTCGGTGCGCACCGAGGTGCGGGACTTCTCGGCGTAGCCGACCTCGTCGTGCTGGAAGTGCCAGGCGTAAGGCGGGCGGAGCAGCCGCTGCTCCACGGGCGTCCACTCCTCGCCCGGCAGGTCGGACGGTACCGGGGCCGGTGAGCTGTGCTGCACCATGCCCGCGGTGTAGCGGCAGAAGACGACCCGCCGTTCGAAGTCGGCCACCCAGGGCCAGCTGCCATGGGTCGTGGTGTCGGCGAAGAGCACGACCGTGCCGGCCTCGACGGGCACGCGGCTCACCCAGTCCCCGGTCTTCGCCCAGGTCTGGAAGTCCTCCGGCGGCGGGAAGCTGGACTTGTGGCTGCCGGGGACCACCGCGAAGCCGCCCTGGTCGGCCAGGGCGTCGGTGAGACAGAAGGCCGCGATCATGTGGCCCCCGTAGATGCGCCCGTCCCGTACCTGGTAGGTCAGCGGCGGGTACTCCCACGGGGTGTTGCCGTTGTGCAGGATCAAGGCGCCCGCGCCCTTGCGCGCGTAGAGGACCTGCCCCTCGTCGTACCGGAGGTCGGGGCCGAGGAGCTCCTCCAGGCAGGGCAGCACCGCCGGGTGGCTGATCAGGTTCCGTACCGGCCGCGGGGTGGTGTGCAGCGGGCCGGCGTTGGCGATGAACGGGTTGTACCGCTTGAGCAGCTGGTAGCCGAGCTTGTTCTCGCCCTCCCACAGACCGTGGTTGTCGAGGGCCGCGTTGATGTCCGCGACCTCGTCCTGGCCGAGCGCGTCCGGCAGGACCAGATAGCCGCGGAGGTCGAAGAGGTACTTCTCTTCCTCGTTCATGTCATTCCTCAATCTTCGGTGAAAGGTTGAGCCGGAACGGTCCAGTCCTCGATCTCCGCGGCGAGCGCGGACAGTTCGGTACGGAGATCAGCCAGGTCGAACATCCGCACGCAGCCGGACAGCACCAGACGGAAGCCCCCGGAGGGCCGCGGATGCACATGGAGCACGAGGTCGAGATCCGACCAGTGCTCGGGAACGGACTCGCCGGGCGGGGTGTCGTCGACCACCGGGGCGTCCCCGGGGCCCTCGTGGACGATCAGGCCGGCGGAGCAGACCGGGGGCCGCACCGCGGCATCGACGGGATCCGCGAGTTCGGCGATCCGGAGCAGCGGCAGGTCGGCGTGGTCCAGCGCGGTCAGGAGCGCGCGGTGCGCCCCGGCCGGGTCGCCGACCGGTACGACCACGGGGAGCAGGTCCACGGCGCGCCCGACCAGGCGGGCTTCGCTGAGCACCGACCGGTGGGAGACCGGCAGGCCGATCACGGCGGTGCGCCGCTCGGCCGCGGCGCGGGCCACGGGCCGGGCCAGGGCGGCCAGGTACACGGCGGTGGGGGTCGTCCCCGCCTCCCGGCAGAATTCCGCCAGCCTCGTCCGGGAGGCCGCCGGGACCTCCAGCTGGGCGCCGTGGTTGCGGAACTCGCGCCCTGCGGGGCGGCGGCGGGCGAACGGATCGGCCGTCGCACCGGCCAGGACATCCGCCCAGTAGTGTTCCAGTTCGGCGTTCCGGGCCCGTCGGCGCTCCCGCCGGGATCCGACGTAGCCGCTGTACCGGGGGGCGGGTTCCGGCAGGGGCTCGCCGGCCAGCAGGCCGAGGAACTCCTCGCCGAGGATGCCGACGGAGGCACCGTCCCCCCGGTTGCGGGCCAGGCGCAGCAGCAGGTGGCGGACCGTGCCGTCCGCGCCCGTCAGCAGGGTTGCCTGCAGGGCCGGGACGCCGTTCGGCACGCTCCGGTCGGACACCCCGGGCTGCCAGTGCACGAGCTCCGGCGGGTCCGGGAGGGGCTCCGTGACACAGGGCTGCCAGTCCTCCTCCACCGGCGCCCCGGGGAGCGGGGCCAACGCCTCGTGCCGGTCCACCAGCAGCCGTACGGCCTTCTCGGCCTCCTCCGGGCCGACCGGACGGGGCAGCGCCAGCAGGGAGGAGACCGGCGGGGTGAGGCGGCCGAGCACCCGCTCCTGCCGGAGCACGTGGAGCTGCTCGGTGCCGAGCCCGTCCTCGGGCCGGGGGCCCGGGTCCCCGGGGGCGGCGGCCGGTGCGGGCGGGTGCAGCAGCCGGGTCACGGCCGCGGCGAGGTCCGAGGCCCTGGGGTTGCCGAGCACGGTGCGCACCGGGACCTCGACCCGGAGCCGCCGGGTCAGTTCGGCCGCGATGCGGGCCCCTCCCAGGGACGCTCCGCCCAGTTCGTACAGGTGGTCCTCGGGCGCGGCGGCGGGCAGGTCCAGCGCGGCGGCGAAGGCCTCCAGCACGGCGGTGACCACCGGGTCCGCCGGCGCCGGGCCGGGCCGCGGACCCGCCCGCCGTTCCAGCGCGAGTTCCGCCAGGGCCCGGCGGTCCGCCTTGCCGTTCGGCGTGAGCGGCAGGGCCGGCAGGACCCGTACCTCGGCGGGGACCATGTGCGCCGGCAGGTGCTCCGCGAGGTGGTTCCGGACCGCTTCCGGCTCGGGCCCGGGACCGGCCCCGCTCGTGACGAAGCCGACCAGCCGGTTGACGCGTACGCCGACCACGACGGCGGCGGCCTCCCGCACCCGGTCGGCGGAGCGCAGCCACCGGTCGACCTCTTCGAGCTCCACCCGGTGACCGCGCACCTTCACCTGGTGGTCCACCCGGCCGAGGAAGGTCAGGCTGCCACCGGTGTTCCAGCGCACCCGGTCACCGGTCCGGTACATCCGCGCCCCGGGCGGGCCGTCCGGCTCGGGCAGGAACCGGTCCGCGGTCTCCGCCGGGCGTCCGGCGTACCCGCGGGCGACTCCGGCGCCGCCGACGTACAGCTCGCCCGGCGACCCGGTGGGCACCGGGCGCAGGGCGTCGTCGAGAACGTGCAGCCGGACGCCGGAGAGGGGACGGCCCAGCGGAACGGTGCCGCGCCCGGCACCCGCGGCGCGGCAGGCGTGGGAGGCCGCGTCGATGCAGGCCTCCGACGGGCCGTACTGGTTGTGCAGTTCGCCCTGCCCGAGCCGCAGGTAGCGCTCCGCCTGCGCCGTGGGCAGCGCCTCCCCGCCGCAGAAGACCACGCGCGCCGGAAGCCGGCGGAGGTCGTCGTCGGTCAGGGCGGCCAGCAGCGAGGGCACCAGGTCCACCACGGTCGCGGAGTGGGCCAGGGCCGCGTCCACGAGGTCGCCCGGACGGGCCCCCGGGTCGATGTCCGGGAAGACCACGGCGGCTCCCGCCGCGAGCGGGCCGAAGCACTGCCAGAAGGAGGGGTCGAAGGCGAGCGGAATGGTCTGGAGCACCCGGTCGGGCGCCCCGAGTCCGAAGGTGTCCCGCCGCCAGGCGAGCTCGTTCGCCAGGGCCCCGTGGGACACCTGCACGCACTTCGGCGCGCCCGTCGTACCGGAGGTGAACACCGCGTACGCGAGATCCCCCCCGCGGACCGCCGGGGCAGGGGGCACCGGCGCGGCGGCGGCCCCGGTGACCTCCCGCAGCGGTAGCGCCGTCAGGCCGGGCAGGTCCGGCACGCTGCCCGCGCCCTCGTACACCAGGAACCGGACGTCCGCGCCGAGCAGCGCCTCCAGCAGCCGCGCCGGAGGGTCCTCGGCGCGCACCGGCAGGGTCCAGCCGCCGAGCCGCCACACAGCCAGGGTCAGGGCCAGGTAGTCGGCGCCCGGCCGCGTCCGGAGGGCCACGGAGGTCCCGGGGCGCACCCCCGACGCGTACAGGGCGGCGGCGTGCCGCTCCGCGCGGTCCGCCAGCTCCCGGTAGCCGGTCTCCCGCCCCGCCGCGTCCACGACGGCGACGGCGCCCGGACTCCTTCCGGCCCACCGGGCGAAGGCTGCGTACGGCAGCGGGGCGGCGGGGGCCGGGGCGGTGGCCCGGACGACCGAGGCCGCGAACGCGCGGTCCGCGTCCTCCCTCAGATCGACGGCGGCCAGCGGGCCGTCGGGGGCGGCGAGCACGGCCCGCAGGCACCGCCGGTAGGCCCGGGCGAGGCGGGCGAGGCCCTCGCCGGTGTACCGTTCCGACGATCCGGTGAGCCGGCCCGTCATCCGGCCGCCCCGTACTTCGAGCTGGACCGTCAGGTCGCCCTGGCTGCCCTGGACCCGGACCGGCACCTGTGCCACAGCGAGCGGCCCGCACGCACCCGGGGGGTCGATCTCGCCGGTGAAGACGAACGTGACGGCGGGCATGTCCGCGCCCGACCCGGGGGCCAGGGCGGGGACGGGGTGGGCGGACCCCTCCAGCAGGGCCTCCGTGGTCCGCTCCGCCAACTCGCCGAAGGTCTGCCCCGGGCCGACGTGCAGCACCAGCGGCATCGTCGAGACGAAGGCTCCGAACGCGCGGTCGAAACGCTCGATCGTCCGGTTGGCGGTGGGCACGCCCACCGGAACGGCGCGGACCCCGGTGAGCAGGTGCCAGCTCGCGGCGAACGCGGCGAGCCACACGGCGTGCGGAGTGCTCCCCGTGCGCCGGGCCAGGGCATGGACGGCCCGCGGGAGCCCCTCCGGCAGGTCCAGCTCCGCGCAGGGCGCGGCTTCCCCGGCCGCCGGGGCGGTGTACCGGGCGAAGGGCAGCTCGGGCCGGTCGGTCAGGTGGGCGTGCCGACGTTCCCAGTAGGCGGCGTACCGGGCGAGTTCGGCCGCGCCTTCGGCGCTCTGCTCCCAGTGGACGTAGTCCAGGTGCCGCACCTGGGCCGCCGGCCCGGGGAGCGCCGGTGCGCCCTCGGCCCGGTAGGCGTCCAGGAGTTCACCGATCAGGATGTTGAGCGACCACCCGTCGCACACCACGTGGTGCAGCGTGAGGACGAGGACGTGTTCCCCGGGTGCGACGACGAGGAGCAGGGCCCGGACGTAAGGCGGGTGTTCGAAGGGGAAGGGCCGCCCGGCCTCCCGGGCGAGGGCCTCGTCGAGCCCGGCGGCTCCACCGGCCAACGGCCGGATCTCCAGCGGGATGCGGGCGGGACCGTCGAAGCGCTGCCGCGGCGCTCCGCCCTCCTGGACGATCCGGGCGCGCAGCGCCAGGTGCCGTTCGGCGAGCAGCCGCAGACAGGCCCGCAGCCGTTCGGTGTCCAGCGGTCCGGTGAACCTCAGGGCGAGGGGCACGGTGTACGCCGGCGAACCGGCCGGTGCGGACTGTTCCGCCAGCCACATGCGGTACTGGGTCAGCGACAGCGCATGGCTGCCGGAGGGGGCGGCCCGCGGCGGTTCCGGGGCCGCGGGCGGTTCCGGGGCCCGGCCGGCCCGCCGCCCGGCGAGGCGGGCCGCGAGCGCGGCGCGTTGGGCCGGGGTGAGCCGGTCCAGAGGGGAGGCGGTCATCGGTTCTCCTGGGACTCGCCGAGGATCTGCTCGACCAGCAGGCGTTCGGCCAGGGCGATGTGGGAGTCGAGGGTCCGTGCCGTCAGCAGATCGCGTACGGACACCTCGATGTCGAAGGCGCGGCCCATGGCTCGGGCGAGCCGGGCCGTGGAGAGGGAGTCCCCTCCGAGGTCGAAGAAGTCGGCATCGCCGGACAGCGGCACCTCGCCGAGCTGTCCGTACCAGAGTTCCCGGACCACATCGGCGGGCTCGGCCGGCTCCTCCGGTGCCCGGTCGCCGGGTTCGGGTGTGACATACGGGGCCACTGCCTGCGGGGCCGCGGCCTGCGGGGCCGCGGGGTGCGTGCCGGCCGGGCGCGGCCACCGCGGGCCGCGGAACGGGTAGCCGGGCAGCCGGACATGGCGGCCGCGCGGCAGGACCCGGGCGAGGTCCACGGGCAGGCCCGCACCCCAGAGCTCCCCGAGGGCGGCGAGCACCGGGCCTCCGCCGGGATCGGCGGAGCCGGCCGGGCAGAGCGGCACGGAGGGAATGCCGGCCGCTTCGGCGAACGCGCTGAGCACCCGGCCGGGTCCCACTTCCACCGCCCGGGCGCCGGGGAATCCGGCCCGTACGGCCGCCAGGGCCTGGGCGAAACGCACGGGGCCACGGGCGGAGTCCGCGAAATACCCCGCGTCCACCGAGGAACCCGCGGGCACCGGCGCCCCGTCCGCGCCCCGGACCCACACGAGGTCCGCCGGGCCGGTCGCCACCTGTGCGAGCGCGGTGCGCAGACCGGTGACGGCCGGTTCCACGAGTGCGCTGTGGAACGCCCGGTCGGTGCGCAGCACGCGGGCCGGCACCTGGCCGGCGATCCGCTCGTGGAAGGCGTGCACGGCCTCGGCCCGGCCCGCGAGGACGGTGTCGTTCCAGGTGTTGACCGCCGCCACGCTCAACTCGGCGGAGTGCGCGGAGACCAGCCGCGCGGCTTCCGCCTCCGAGCACGCCAGCGAGATCATGGCTCCCGCTCCGCACTCCTGCATCAGGGCGCCCCGGCGCTCCACGATCCGGGCCGCCGCGTCGAGAGCCAGCGTGCCCGCCAGACAGGCGGCGCCGAGCTCGCCGAGGCTGTGGCCCAGGAGGACGGACGGGGCGAGTCCGGTCTGCCGGAGCGCGGCCGCGGCGGCGTACTCGACGGCGAACAGCGCCGGCTGGGCCAGCCGGGTCTCCGCCAGCCGCTCACGGGGGAACCCCGGATCGCGCAGCGCCCGTTCCACCTCCTTCGCCGTGTCCTCGGAGAACCTGTCCAGACAGGTCTCCAGGGCCTGGCCGAATCCGGGCAGCGCCGCCTCGAAGGGCAGGGCCATCCCGGGGACCTGGGTGCCCTGGCCGGGGAGGAGGAAGACCAGCGGGGTGGCCTTCGGGGCCGCTGTGGTGTGCGGTGCGGCGGGGTCCCGCAGCCGGGCGGCGATCTCGGCCCGGGTCGCGCCCACCGCCGTGAAGCGGTGCGCGAGGGCCGCCCGGCCGGCCAGCGTGCCGCTGATGTCGGCGAGCGCGGCCGGCTCCGCGCCCGGGGTGCCGTGGGAGACGGCCGTCAGATGGTCCGCGAGCCGTGCCCGCATCCGTACGAGAGCGTCCTCGTCGGCGGCCGACAGCGCCACCAGATGCCGGCCCGGCCGGTTGCCGTCGGGTGCCCGGTCCGCCCGTTCGGCCGCTGCGGGCCGCGGCGCCTGCTCGACGACGACATGGGCGTTGGTGCCGCCGACGCCGAAGGAGCTCACGGCGGCCCGCCTGGGCTCCGGCCTCCGCCACGGCTCGGCGGACGGCGGCAGCCGAAGCGGGGAACTCTCCTGCTCCAGCAGGGGGTTGGGCTCGACGAGGCCCGGAACGGCGGGCACCCGGCCGTGCTGGAGCACGAGCAGCGCCTTGACCAGGCCCGCCAGGCCCGCGGCGGTGTCGAGGTGGCCGGTCGCGCCCTTGAGCGCGCCGACCGCGATCGACCCCGGGGCGGCGCCGAGGGAGCGGTAGGCGGCCGAGGCGGCCGACCATTCGATGGGGTCGCCGATCAGGGTCCCGGTGCCGTGGGCCTCCAGGTAGCCGATGGACGACGCGTCGACGCCGGCCGAGGCCACGGCCGAGCGGATCACCTGCTCCTGGCCCCGGGCCGAGGGGGCGAGGAACCCCGCCTTGGCGTTCCCGTCGTTGTTCACCGCGGAGCCGAGGATCACTCCGTGCATGGGGAGGTGTCCGTCCGCCGCTTCCTCGTAGCGCCGCAGCACGACCGCGACGGCCCCCGAACCGCTCAGCGTGCCGTCGGCGGCCGAGTCGAAGGGGCGGCACCGGCCCGCGGCGGACATCACGCCCCCCGGCAGGTGCAGATGGCCGGTCTGCGGCCCGTTCGCGGACGCGGCCAGGACCAGGGCCTGGTCGCACTCGCCGTTGTTGAGCGCCTGGGCGGCGAGGTGGACCGCCACCAGGGAGGAGGAGCACGCGGTCAGCACGCTCAGCGCGGGTCCGGTGAGGCCCAGCCGGTAGGAGACGCGGGTGGCCAGGAAGTCGCGCTCGTTGGCGAGGACGGCCTCCTCCAGCTCCGGGGGCTCCAGGTGCTCCGTCGCGAGCAGGTCGCGCAGGTGGTCGCTGCGGCCGGCCGAGGCGTACACGCCGGTGCGCAGCGGGTCGCCCTTGCCGAAGGGGTGGCCGGCGTCCTCCAGGGCCGTCCACGCGCACTCCAGCAGCAGGCGCTGCTGCGGGTCGAGCAGTCGCGCCTCGCGGGGGCTGATTCCGAAGAAGGCGTGGTCGAAGCGGTCGGAGTCGTGCAGCCGCCCGTACACGGGCACGTAGTGGGGGTCGTCGGCCCGGTGCGCGGGGACACCCGCGTCCAGGAGTTCCTCCCGCCGGAACCGGCGGGTGAGGACGCGGTCGGCGGTGAGGGCCTCCCAGAGCTCCGCGATGTCCGCGGCTCCCGGGAACCGGCCCGACATGCCGGTGACGGCGATGTCCAGCGAGCGGTCACGGCTCATCGGCCTGCCTCCTCGGTACGGCGCTCACGGAGCCGGCGGGCGGCCGCGGCCCTGTGCGCGCGGCGGTCGGCGGCGTCCAGGGTCGGTGCGGACCCGGCCACCGCCGCGGGTTCGGCCCGGGCTTCTGCCCCGGCCCCGGCCGTACGGTCTGCCAGCCGGGCGGCGGTGTCCGCGACGGTGCCGTGGCGGAACAGGTCGAGGAGGGGGATCCGGACGCCGGTCCGCCGGTGGAGTGCCTCCTGGAGGGCGGGGACCAGCAGCGAATGGCCGCCGAGGTCGAAGAAGTTCACGTCCTCCGGCACGTCGGTGACGTCGAGCACCTCGCTCCAGGCGGCGGCGACCTCCGCGTGCCGGGACCGCCCGGGACGGCTCCCGGCGGCCGCCGGAGCGGCCCGGTCCGGAGCGGCCCGGTCCGGAGCGGACACCGGTGCGGCCGCCCGCTCTTCCAGGGCGCGGCGGTCGATCTTCCCGTTGGCGGTGCGGGGCAGCCGGTCCACGAGGTGGACGACACCCGGGACCATGAAGGTCGGCAGGGTCGCGGCGACCGTCCGGCGGACCTGGCCGGGCGACGCCGGACGGCCGGTCAGGAAGGCCACCAGCGTGGCCGCGTCACGCGCCACGACGGCCGCGTCCTCGACCCCGTCGACCGCGCGGAGCGCCTCCTCGACCTCCCCGGGCTGGATCCGGTGGCCGCGCACCTTGATCTGGTCGTCCGTCCGGCCGAGGAAGACCAGCGTGCCGTCCTCGCCCCGCCGGACGCGGTCGCCGG
This sequence comes from Streptomyces enissocaesilis, assembly GCF_039533765.1. NCBI lineage: Bacteria > Bacillati > Actinomycetota > Actinomycetes > Kitasatosporales > Streptomycetaceae > Streptomyces > Streptomyces enissocaesilis. Next base: position 20,242 of record NZ_BAAAUD010000034.1, read on the forward strand.
TGCGGTACATCCTCGCCCCCGGCTCCCCTGCGAAGGGGTCGGGCAGGAAGACCGCGGCCGTGGCCGCGGGCCGGCCGAGATAGCCCCGGCCCACGCCCGGCCCCCCGACGTGGAGTTCGCCCTGGGCGCCCGGCGGGGCCGGTCGCAGCGCGTGGTCGAGGACGTAGAGGCGGTAGCCGGGGACGGGACCGCCGATGCCGATCGGCCCCGGCTCGTGGTAGCGGCGGAAACTGGACCACACCGAGGCCTCGGTGGGCCCGTACTCGTTGACCAGCGGCACCTGGGGGAGCAGGCCGAAATGCCGGTGCGGGAGCTGCTCCGGCAGCGGCTCGCCCGCCACGACCACCTCGCGGAGGGTGCGGAGCGCCCCGGCGCCGACGCGTTCGGCCGTACGCAGCAGCACGCTGTGCAGGGAGGGGACGCACAGCAGGTGGGTCACCCGGTGCCGCTCGACGAGTCCGATCAGCCGCTCGGGGTCGCGTACCTCGTCCTCGTCGGCCACGACCAGCCGGCCCCCGGCGGTGAGGGTTCCCCACAGGCCCGCCGCCGACGAGTCGAAGGCGAGCGGCGACACCAGCAGGAACACGGGGCGGCCCGGATAGACCTCGCGGCGGGCTGCGGTCGAGGCGGCGAGGGAACCGTGTTCGATCACCACGCCCTTGGGTTCGCCGGTCGAACCGGAGGTGTAGATGACATAGGCCTGGTCCTGTTCGCGCAGGGCCGCGGGGGCGTGCCGGCCACCGTGGCCGGCCCGTTCCGGGTCGACCACCGCGGCCCCCAGTCGGCGGGCCCGGGCCGCGCAGTCACCGGTGGCGAGGACGGCGGTGGCCCCGCTGTCCCGCAGCGCCTTCGCGAGCCGCGCGTCCGGGTGTCCGGGGTCGAGCGGTACGTAGGCGGCTCCGGCGAAGACCGCGCCGAGCACGGCCACCGCCATGGACGTGGAACGCCGGGCCAGCACCGCCACCCGGTCGCCGCGTCGCACTCCCTCCTCGGCGAGGCGCGCCGCCGCGGCGAGGGCGGCGGACCGCAGCGCGCCGTAGGTGAGCGCGTCCTCGCCGGACACGACGGCGATCCGCTCCGGTTCCCGGAGCGCGACCTCGGCCACCAGGTCACCGACGAGCCTGCTCCGTCCGGACGGCCGTGTTCCGTGCCCCTCCCGCGGGCCCCGGGGACCGGTGACAGCCGCGAGGGGCGGTGCGGCGGGCAGGGCCGAGTCCGAGGCGAGCCGCAGCAGTGCCTCGTACACCTGGTCGGCGACCTGGGCCGCCTGTCCCCGCTGCCAGCGGTCGGTCCGGTAGTTGATGCCGAGGTGGGCGCCGTCGGCGGTCCGGCGCAGCATGACCTCCAGGTCGTACTTGGCCACCGCTGCGGGGATGTCCACCGGCGTCCAGCCGCGGCCGGGGGTGGCGGTGCCGCCGGCCGGGGGCAGCGGCTCGTAGTCGACGAGGACCTGGAAGAGGGGGGCGCCGCCGGGTTCGGAGCGCAGCTTCAGGTGCCGGACCAGTTCGTTGAACGGCAGCCGGCGGTGTTCGTGGGCCCGCAGCAGCGCCTCGTGGGTGGCGGCGATCAACGCGTCGCCGGTGAGGGAGGGGCCGAAGCGCAGCCGTACCGGCACCGGGTTGACGAACAGCCCCACGACGTCGTCGAAGCCGGGCGGCCGGACGTCCATGGTGGTCCCGACGAGCACGTCCCCCGCGGCCCCGTAACGGTCGGCGGTCAGCGCGAAGGCGGCCATGGCCAGCACCAGCGGAGTGGTCCGCCGGGCGCGGGCCGTCTCCTGGAGGAGCTTCCAGGCGGCCCCGTCCAGGGCGCGGCCCGCACTGGCGCCCCGCCGGTCGCGCAGCGTCGGTTCCGGGGTGCCGAAGTCGATCGGCGGTGCCGTCGACACCTGCGCGAGTTCGGCGGCCCAGAACTCCCGCGACCGGTCCGCCTCGGCGGCGGCCGGCTCGCGGACCTCGGTGTACCGGTGACCGGGCACGGGGAGCGCGCGTCCGGCGAGGTGGGAGGCGAGCCGCTCGTTGATCAGCTGGATGGAGTGCCGGTCGAGGACGAGGTGGTGCGCGGTGAACAGCAGTACGTGTTCGCCCTCGGGCAGGCTCAGTGCCTCCAGCCGGATCAGCGGTTCCCCGAAGGGGTCGAAGGCGCGGTGGGCCGCCTCGCCGAGCACGCCGGCCAGCTCCTCCGGCCCGAGGGCCCGCCGGTGTACGGGGAACCGCGCCGCGGGCCACTCGGCGCGTACCGGGTTCCCACCGGTTTCCGTGACGCGGAGGCGCAGTTCGTCGTGTGCCGTCACGACCTCCAGCCAGGCCCGGTCCAGGGCCTCCGCGGCCGGCTCGGCCGCCGGGCGGAGCGCCCAGAAGACGGTGAACTCGTTGCTCGACGGAGCGGCCCGGTGCAGCAGCAGCAGGCGTCGCTGCGCGTCGGAGAGCCGGGGCGGGCCGGCCTCGCCGGCGGGGGCCGGGGCGGCGGCTTCCGCGCCTGATTCCGGTCCGGCTTCCCGCGCCGCCGTGTTGCGCAGCTGGTGCCGCAGGCCGAACGGGGTGGGGTCGCGGAGGAAGGAGGCGAGGTCGATCTCCGCCGCGCAGAGGCGGTTGAGGGCGGCGACCGCACGCGCCGCGTCCAGGGAACTCCCGCCGCATTCGAAGAAGTTGTCGTCCTCGGACTCCGGAGGGAGGCCGGTCGTCTCCTGCCACAGCCGGGTGACCGGATCGGCCCCGGGCCCGGCCGGCCGCTCCGCGGCGGGCTGCGGCAGGGCCTGTTCGTCCAGTTTGCCGTTGGGGGTCATCGGGAACGCCGCGACCACGGTGATGTGCGTGGGTACGGCCGCCGGCGGCAGGTGCTCGGCCGCGAGGGCACGGATCCGCCGGGGGGCGGGCGGGGTCCGGGGGTCCGCGGGGACGACGTACGCCCGCAGGCCGGAGGCGTGCGTGGCCGCACCGCGCGCGACGTAGGCGTCGCGTACCCCGGAGGCCCGCCTCAGGACCTCCTCCACCTCGTAGGGGTCCACCCGCTGGCCGCGCACCTTCAGCTGGTGGTCCACGCGCTGAAGGTAGTCCAGCCGGCCCTCGGCGGTGAGCCGCACCCGGTCACCGGTGCGGTACATGCGGCCGCCGGGCTCGGAGGTGAAGGGATCGGGCAGGAACCGGTCCGCGGTCAGGCCGGGCTTGCCGATGTAGCCGCGGCTGACCTGCGGCCCGCCGATGTAGAGCTCGCCGGCGACCCCGGGCGGGACCGGACGCAGGGTGGGCCCCAGCACATAGGCCGAGGTCCCCTCGACGGGACGGCCGATGCTCGGGCTGTCCTGCTCCTCGAAGTCGCAGGCGGTGACGACGATGGTCTCGGTCGGCCCGTAGGAGTTGGTGGTCCGCACGCCGAGTTCGCGCAGCAGTCCCCAGGTGGCCTGGTCGACCGCCTCGCCGGCCAGTTCGATCTCGACCCCGCCCCGGCCGAGGGTCTGCTCGAAGCCGAACTGCCGCATCGCGCCGAGCATCGACGGGGTGATGCTGAGGAACTCCACGCCGTGGCGCTCGGTCCAGGACACGAGGGCCTGCGGGTCGCGGTAGACCGCGTCCTCCGCCACCACCAGGCAGCTCCCGCGGAACAGGTACAGCAGTTGGTGGAAGAAGACGTCGAAGGAGACCGCGCAGGTCAGGCCGGCCCGGGAGATCCGCAGACCGGCCGGCTGGGCCTCGAACATGGTGGCGAGCACACCCTGGTCGACCATGACCCCCTTGGGCCGCCCGGTGGTTCCGGAGGTGTGGATGACGTAGGCCAGGGCGCGGGGATGGTGGACCGCGGCACCGGTGGGCAGCTCCTCGCCGGGAGCCGGCGGCCGGGTGTCCGCATCGGGGGCCAGGTCCACCACTTCGGGATGGCCGGGCAGCCGGTGCCGCAGAGCGGGGCTGCGCAGCAGCAGGCGCGTCCGGGTGTCGGCGACCACGTGGGCCAGGCGGGAGTCGGGGTGCAGGGGGTCCAGCAGGACGACGTGGCCGCCGAGTTGCCAGACGGCCAGTACCGAGGCGACCAGGGGGATGCCCCGCTCGGCCAGGACGGCGACGGGGGTTCCGGGGGCTGCCCCGTGGTCGCGCAGGGTGGCGGCCAGCCGGGCCACGGCGTTGCCGAGTTCGCCGAAGCCGGCCGTCGTGGACCGGTGGGCGACGGCCGGACGGTCGGGTGAGGTCCGGACCAGGTCCGCGAACCGTTCCATGAGAGGCCGGGCCGGGCCGTTCCGCGGGGGCGCGAGCAGCAGGGAGACCTCCGGCTCGCCGTCCTTCGCCGTGCCCGTGTCCGCGTCGGCCGGGGCGAGAGTGAGCTCGGGGTCGCGGGCGATCCGCAGGAGGATCCGCCGGTACGTGTCCAGGAGCCGGGCGGCGCCCTCGCCCGTGGTGCTGCCGGAGGTGCGGCGGGTGAGGACGACGGCACCCGCGTCCGGCCGCAGATGCAGATCGAATTCCAGGTCGAACCGGGCGAGCCGGCTGTCGTCGTCGTCCAGGGCGAGGACGTCGACGCCGGGCAGTTCGGGGTCCGGCAGGCGGCCGTGGGCCTGGAAGCAGACGGTGGTTCCGGAGGTCGCGGGGTCGAAGAGCCCGGAAACCTCCCGGATCGGCTCCGCCGAGTGGGCCAGCGCCTCCGACACCGTCCGGCGGACGGCCTCGACCAGTTCGCCGCCCGAGGACCCGGGGGCCCAGCGCTGGCGCAGTGGCACCATCCGGGCCAGGCAGGCGACCAGGTCCATGTTCGCGGGGGTTCTGGCGGCGAACGGGGTGGCGACCATGGCATCGCAGGGGCTGCCGTGGACGGCGAGCGTCGCGTAGAGCGCGGCCAGACCGATCAGGTGCGGGGTGGCCCGCAGCCTGCGCGCCGCGCCGCGGATCAGTGCGGTCTCGTCCGGGCCGAGCGGCAGGCGGAGGGTGTGGGCCCGGCAGGTTCGCGGTCCGGCTCCGGGCGGCAGGGCGTCGGGCCAGCGCGCGTCGGCCAGTTGTTCCGGCCAGTAACCGGTCGAAGGGGCGGCCTCCGCCGCGACCGGCAGCGGTTCCGGGACCGCCGGGCCGGGGGCCGCGGACGGCATGGCGCCGCCTTCCGCCACGTGGGCGTAACGGGCGCTGATTTCGCGGATCAGGGTTTCCAGGGCCACGCCGTCGCACGCCACATGGTGCACGAGCAGGGAGAGCAGGTGGTGCCGGGGGCCGCGGCGCAGCAGGCTCACGCGGACCGGACAGTCGCGGGACAGATCGAACCGGTGGGCGCCGGCCCGCCGCTGCCACCCGGCCGTGCCGGCGTCCTCCGCGTCCCCGGTCTCCTCGTCGAAGCTCCAGGCGGGGACGGCCTCGCCGACGTTCCATGACGGTATGTCACCTTCCGTCAGGCGGCGGGCGAAGACCGGATGGCGGCGTACCACGTCCTCCACGGCACGGCGCAGAGAGCGCACGTCGAGCTCCCCGTGCAGCTCCCACAGCCGGTGGAGGTTGAAGGCCTCGGACTCCTTCTTGCTGATGAGCCAGATGCCGAACTCGGGCAGGGTGAGCGGGATGCGGGCCGCGTCGGCCTCGGGCATGGATCGTCCTTTCATACGGGCCGGGCGCGGTCAGGGCGGTGTCCGGTGGCCTGCGCCTCGCGACGCCATTCGGCAAGGAGTTCCGGATAGTGCGGATCGAGGAAGAAATGGCCGCCTGGGAGCACCCGGACCGAGGTTCCGCTGGTGCCGAGTTCCGTCCAGCCGGCCGCGGCCGGAGCGCCGACGAGCGGGTCCTCCCGCCCCAGCAGCACGGTGAGGGGGACGTCGATCTTCGCGCCGGCGAACCGGTAGCGCCGGATCATCCGCAGATCGGCCTGCAGTGTGGTGGCCGCGATGCGCAGCAACTCCGGGTGGTCGAAGACCTCTTGGTCTGCCCCTCGCAGCTCGCGCAGTACGCCGACGGGGTCCGCGGTGTCCAGGCGGTGGCCGGCGGCGCCGGACGGGGCCTCGCTCCCGGCCACCACGAGCCGCATCGGGCGCGGTTCCCCAGCCGCGACGAGGCGGGCCGTCACCTCGTAGGCGAACAGCCCTCCCATGCTGTGGCCGAGCATGACGTAGGGGGCCCGGGTTTCCCGCAGGCGGACCGGGAGGGCCTCGGCGATGTGGTCGGCGATCCGGTCCGGGTCCCACGGCTCCTGTTCGGCGATACGGGACTCCCGGCCGGGCAGCAGGACGCAGGTGCAGAGGGTCGCCGGGCCGACGGCCCGGCGCAGGGCGGAGAAGGAGCCGGAGGCACCGCCGGCCGGGGGGAAGCACACCACGTGGAGCTCGGGCACCGGGTGGGCCGAAACGGTGGTCCGCAGCCAGGTGCCGGCGGTGGAGGCCGGGGACGCGGCCGGGTAGCCGTGGGGTGACGCGGGCATGCGGTGACCGCCTTCCTGGTGTGAGCGGGTGTTCCGGCACGACGCGCGGACCGCGCGGCCGGTGCGGTCGGACGGGAGGTCAGCGGGCCGGCGCCGCGGCCCGCCCCGCGACGACGGCTGCCGCGGCCGCCCTCCGGATTCCGGCGTGGTCGAGCTTTCCGTTGCCCCCGAGGGGCAGCGCGGCGAGCCAGAGGCAGGCTGTCGGCACCATGTACTCCGGCAGGAGGGTCCTGAGGTGCTCCACGATCACCGGCTCCGGCTGCTCGGTACCGGTCACTACGGCGGCCAGACAGGGTGAGCCGTCGCGGTCCACCACCACGGCCACGGCTTCGAGCACGGCCGGGTGCCGGCGCAGGGCCGCCTCGATCTCGCCCAGTTCGATCCGGTAGCCGCTCAGCTTGATCTGCCGGTCGAGCCGGCCGAGGTGGACCAGGCGGCCGTGCTCCAGCCGTACCCGGTCGCCCGTCCGGTACCAGTGCTCGGCGGCGGGCACTCTCCCCGTGAAGGGGGTGGCGGCCCCTGTGGTGAAGTCCAGGAAGCGGCCGCTGTTGTCCGCGGGGTCCAGATAACCGCCGAAGCGCTGTACGCCGCGGAGGCAGAGCTCGCCGTCCTCGGCCGGGTGTCCGTCCTCGTCGAGGACGAGGTGCTCCAGCGCGGGGTAGACCTCTCCGATGGGCACGGTGCCGTTGCTCGGCTCCGGCCACTCCCGCTCGTCCTCGGGGAGCCGGTACTCGGCGCAGGCGACGGTGACCTCCGTCGGGCCGTACACGTTGTCGATGACGCTGTACGGCGCCGCCTCCCGCCAGGCGCGTGCCTGTTCGAGGGTGAACTGTTCCCCGATGAACTGGCTGTGCCGCAGGCCGGGCATCGAACCCGCCGGCATCGCCCCGATGCGCTGGGCGAGGGAGACCACGGAGGGCACCGAGAACCAGTGGGTGATGCGGTGCCGGTCGACGTAGCGGGCCGGCAGGAGCAGTTCGCGCCCTTCGGGCACCACCAGCGCGGCGCCCGCGCCCCAGGCGCAGAAGAGGTCGAAGACCGACGGGTCGAAGGTGAGCTCGAAGGTGTGGGAGAGCCGGCTGTCCGCTGTCACCCGGTGGCGCGCGACGGCGTGGCGTACATAGGCGAGGGCACTGCGGTGCGTGATCGGGACACCCTTGGGCTGTCCGGTCGAGCCCGAGGTGAAGAGCAGGTAGGCATCCCTGTCCGGGCCCGCCGCGCCCGGCAGGGGCCGCACCGGTTCCACCGGCTCGGGCAGGTCCAGCAGGTCGGCGCAGGGGGTGCCGTGCCCGGCCCACTCCGGCGGCGGTGAGACGGCGAGTGCCAGGGGGACCGAGGCCGAGGCCATGATGGCGGCCGCGCGGAACGCCGGGGTCGCCGGGCCGATGGGGACGACGACGCAGCCGGCCCGCAGGATGCCGAGGTAGGCGGCGTAGGTCTGAAGGTGCCGGACCGCGTACAGGGCCACGCGCTGCCCCGGCCGGACACCGCGCCGGAGAAGTTCGGAGGCGACCGCATCGGCCCGTGCCGCGAGTTCCCGGTACGTCAGCGACATCCGGCCCTGCTCGATGGCCACCCGGTCCGGGTACTGCCCGGCGGACTCGGTGAAGAGCCCCGCGAGGTCGTCTGTCCCGTCGGCTGCTGTCATGTTTCCCTGCCCCCCGACGGCTTTCATTGGCACCGCCGGCTCGGCGCGAAGCGCTGGAGCCAGGGATCGCTCTCCAGGCCGTCGGCGGCGAACAGCCCGGCAATGCCCCGCACGACCTGCGCGACCGTCGCGTCCATCTCCTCCGCCGTCCCGGAGCGCACGGTGACGTTGGCCGCGCGGAATCCCGTGTCGCCGCGGGCCGCGCCGAATTCGGCCACCTCGTCCACGCCGACGACTCCCGGCAGCGCGCGCAGGTCGGCGCGGGTCACGCGAGAGGCGACGGTGCCCCCCTGGTGCGGGAACGGGACGAACAGCCCCATCATGAACCCGTCCCGGCCGAGCTCCGTGTGCTGTTCCACCAGCCGGTCGGCGGGCCCCTCCCCGAGGGCCAGGGCCAGGGCGGCACGCACCAGGTCCGGACCGCCCAAGGGGCGGAGCAGGCGGGTCAGATGCCCTCCCACCCGGCCGTTGACCTCGATCACCTCGACGTCCGCGGGCGTGACCCGGAGTTCGGTGTGGGTGACGCGGTACCGGGTGCCGAGGGCGTCGAGCGCCTCACCGGTCCGCTTGAGGACCAGGCCGCGGACCTCCGCGGGCAGTCTGCTGGGCACGATGTCGCCGGTGACCCGCACGGTGTCCGACCCCTCGGCCCCGGCCCGGCTCCGGATGTTCACCGGTGCCTTGTCGAAGACCGCGCAGTGCAGCCTGCGGGTCGACGTGCTGATGGTCTCGACGGAGACGAAGTCGGCCAGCCAGGGGACACCGGAGGGATGCACGGACGGTGGGATCAGGCCCTCCAGCAGCAGTCCCTCCCAGGAGGTCCGGTGCGCGAGCACGTGGTGCACATCGCCCGGGTCGCGGACGAAGGTCACGCCCTGTCCGCCGACCGCCCGCCGGGGTTTGAGCACGGCGGGCAGGCGGACCTCCCGCAGCGCCCGGCGGAATCCGTCCCTGGAGTCGACCGGCGCGAACCGCAGCGAGGAGAGCCCGGCCCGCTCGAAGGCGTGCCGTTGGCCGAGTTTGTCCCAGGGCCGGTCGGTGGCCGGCGCACCCGGCAGGTCCAGCGCGGTGAGCAGGTGGTCCGTGAAATCGAGCTCGTCGTCGTGGAAGGTGGTCAGTCCGCCCAGCCCGAGGCCCGTGACCGGCGCGACCGGACCACCCTCGGGGAGGATGTGCACCGGGAACATCACCCCGGCCAGGCGCACGAGTTCCGGGTGCTCCTCGGCGACCGGGCGGCGAAACAGCAGGACCGGGCGGCAGACGCCCTGGGCCGCCCGGTAGATCTCCCGGAGACCCGCGGCTCCGTACGGCCGGTGCACCACCCCCACCAGCGGCAGAGAGGCGTCGCCCGCCGGCGCGGTCACCGCGCCGCCCCGGACTCCGGACGGGCGGCCGGGGCCGATGTGCCGCAGGCGGTGACCACGGCCTGCAGGGTCCCTTCGATGAACAGGGCCTCAAGCGGGAATTCAATGCCCAGCCGATTTTCCAGACGTTTGACCAGCCGGGCCGCCTGCATGGAATTCCCCCCGAGCTCGAAGAAATCGTCTTCCGGTTCGGACCGGTGAATGTCGAGCACTGTGCACCATTCCTGGCGGACGGCTCTTTCGAGATCATCGCGATCGGAGCTCATGTCATCCCTTCAATGCACTCCGGAATCGGATCTGTCCGAATGGGCCGCTTCGAACACGGAATGTGCGAACGGCCCCCAGGCAGGGCCGGGAAGCAATTGCGACCCCTCGACGGAATGGACGCGCACCGGCCCTGTCGTGACGGCGGACCATGCCTCGGCCGCTGCCCGGTCGAGTACCGGATCCGCGGTGGCGAAGAACGCGTCGACCCGCAGGGGCAGGGGCTCGCGCCGCGGAAGGCGGGCAGCGGTGTCCGCCAGCCGCAGATCGGCCGCGATGGCCGGTTCGAGCATGGGGAAGACGACCGGATCGTCCAGTACGTCGTCCGGCATGACACCGGTCCGCCGCATCTCGGCGCGCACATCGGTGACGGCCGGGCCCTGGTCGCCGTAGCCGGGCGGCTCGCCGGCCACCAGCAGCCCGACGGGGCCTTCCCGGCCGTCCCGCCGGAGCCGGTGGGCCACTTCGAGAGCGAGCAGCGCCCCGAAGCAATGGCCGAAGAAGACATGGGGCCGACCGGTGTCCAGCTCGGCGGCGATGTCCTCGACCAGTGGGTCCAGCTCTTCCGGCGGAGGTTCCCGCATCCGGTCCTCACGGCCCGCGAGCCGCACCGCTTCGAGCGCCAGGCCGCCCGGCGCCGTTCGGGACCAGGCGCGGAACGGAACCGCGCCGGCGCCGGCCCATGGGAAACAGACCAAAGTGAGAAGAGGATCTCCTGCCGCCTTGAGGCGTACCACGTTACGTCCCACGAGCAGACTTTCCTCTCAACCTTGAGTCGGCGTTTACGGGTTCTCCGGGACGACGACGAACGGTTCTGAACTTGAATCCAAGCGGCGGTCTGCGGCGCAAGCCGTGTCAGATTTTCACAGCACCCGGATATTGCGCAACCCCTTGACGGACCGGCTCGCAGCTTCGTCAAATCCGCCAACCCCGGTCCCTCGGGCCCTCTTTGTGGTGGACGTTCGGATTCCGCTCGGGGCCGATCACCGCCCCTGGTCGAATACACACCGTCAAATCGGCCATCAACAAGCAAGATTCAGTCATTCGAACGCGCTCGGCGGCCGGATTCGGCCCCTCACGCCCAGCCGGTGCGACAGTGGCACGGCATCGCGCGAGGCTTTCGGACCAGGAGCGCAGACCGTGAACGAGCAACACCTCCTCCGTATCGTCGCCGACGTGTTGAAGGCGCCGCACGTCACGATGGCGGACAGCTTCCACGACCTCGGCGGCACCTCGCTGCAGGCCATGCGGATCTGCGCCCGGATCGGGACGGAACTGGGTGTCCGGATCGCCCCGGAGCGCCTGTTCGAGAGCGACACCCTGGCCGAGGCCCTGTCCGCGGGCGGGGCCTGACCGTGCGCCGCCCCGTCACCGCCGATCCGCGGCTCATTCACGAAGCGGTCGCCGGACGGGCGCGGTTGCACCCGTCCGCCGTCGCGGTCGTCCACCGGGGCGAGCGCCTCGACTACGCCGCGCTCGACGCCACCGCGGAGCTCTACGCCCGTTCCCTGCGTGCGGCGGGTGTGGGACCCGGCGCCACTGTGCCCGTCCTGCTCCCTCGCTCCGCCCGGCTGGTGGCCGTCCTGCTCGCCGTGCTCAAGTGCGGTGCCGCGTACGCCGCCCTGGACCACCGGTGGCCGCCGGAACGCATCAACCGCATCACCGCCGTGCTGCGGTCCCCGGTCATGGCGGCCGAGACGGGAGCACCGGGGAACCTGCCCGGCTGGACCGTTCCCGAGGAGTCGCCCGCGCCGACCGGGCGGCGCCGCGGGACCACGCCATCGGCCGGCCCGCCCCTGCCGGCCGGATCCTCCCGGGCCGCCACCGTCTTCTTCACGTCCGGCAGTTCCGGCGACCCCAAGAAGGTCCTCTCCCCGCACCGTGCGACCACTCGCCTCTTCCGGGGAGCCGGATGGGCGGACTTCGGGCCCGGCCGGGTGGTGCTCCAGGCCGCGCCCGTCTCCTGGGACGCCTTCAGCCTGGAGCTCTGGGGCCCGCTGACCACAGGCGGCACCACGGTCATCGCCGACACGGACTACCTCCTCCCCGACACCCTCGCCGAACTCGTCGCCGCCGCCGGGGTGGACACGGTCTGGCTGACCTCCTCGCTGTTCAACCTCCTCGTCGACGAGGAGGATCCGCGCAGACCCTGCTTCACCGGTCTGCGCCAGGTCCTGACCGGCGGTGAACGGCTCTCGCCCGACCACGTGGCCCGTTTCCTGGCCCGGTATCCGGAGATCACCCTGATCAACGGGTACGGGCCGGTGGAGAACTGCGTGTTCGCCACCACGCACCGGGTCACCCCGGCGGACTGCGCCGCCCCGGGAGGCATCCCCATAGGCCTCCCGGTCCCCGGCACCTCGGTGCACGTCCTGGCCGGCGACCAGGCCCTCCCCCCGGGCACCGTGGGCGAGATATGCCTGGCCGGTGAGGGGCTGGCAGCCGGCTACCTCGGTGACGCCGACGCCACGGCGGCCGCCTTCCCCACCATCGTCCTCGACGGGGCACCGGTGCGCGTGTACCGGACGGGAGACCTGGGCCTGCTGGACCCCGGTGGCGTCCTGCACTTCCGCGGCCGCACCGACCTCCAGGTCAAGATCTCCGGACACCGCGTCGAACCGGGCGAGATCGAGAGCGCCGCCCGCCGTCTCCCCGGTGTCCGGGAAGCCGCCGTGGTGGCCGTTCCCGCTCCGGGCGGCGGACACGACCGGCTCGCCATGTTCTACACCGCGGACGCCCCCACCGCCCCCGCTCCTCCGTCGGTACGCCGCGCCCTTGCCGACCGGCTGCCCCGCTACCTCGTGCCGCACAGCGTCCACCGGCGTGCGGTCCTGCCGATCACGGCCACCGGCAAGCTCGACCGCGGCAGCCTGCTCGCCTCCCTGGGCCCCGTCCCGCCGCCTATCCGGAAGGCCCCCTCCCGTTGACACCCGCCCCGGATCCGGCCGGCGTGCCGGCCCCCGACTACCCGATGTCGTTCGAGCAGGAGTCGATCTGGCTCAACGACCAGTTCCAGGACGGTCCGTCCCGATACGTCGAATCCTGGGCCTACCGGTTGCGCGGTGCCCGCGTCGACCCCGCTGCCGTCCAGCGGGCCCTCACCGGGATCGTGACCCGGCACGAGGCCCTGCGCAGCCGCCTGGCCCTCGTCGGCGGCGAGCCGCGCCAGACGGTGCTGCCGCCGCCGGCCCGGGTGGACCTGGACATCCGCTGGGTGGACCCGCCGGAGCTGGACGCCGCCGCGGTGGCGGCGGCCCGGCCGGCGCCCCCGGACCACGGCCCGCTGCCGCGGGCCACCCTGCTGCGACTCGCCGAGGACGACGCCGTCCTCGTGGTGGCGCTCCACCACGCGGTGATCGACGGCTGGTGCTTCAGCCTGCTGGACACCGAGTTCAGCGCCCACTACCGTGCCGCGCTGGACGGGACGGATCCCGGCCTGCCGGACCTTCCGCTGCAGTTCGGCCCGTACGCCCTGGAGCAGCGCCGGACGTACGGCGAGACCCGCGCGGACTGCCTGGCGTACTGGCGGGAGGCCCTGCGCGGCGCCCCGCCGGAGTCCTCCCTCCCCGCGGACCGGCCCCGGCCCCCGGTGCTCGGCACGGCCGGTGACCGGATCGAGTTCACGCTGGACGCCGCGATCGGGGCCGGGGTCCGCGACCTCGCCCGCAGGACGCGGAGCACTTCGTTCACGGTCCTGGCCGCGGCACTGACCGCGCTGGTCTCCCGGCTCTCCGGGCAGGACGACGTGGTGCTCGGCACCCCCGTCTCCCGCCGGGACGAGAAGGCGCTCGAACCGATGATCGCCTGTCTGACCGACGTCCTGCCGCTGCGTCTGCGGGTACCGGCCGGCCTCTCCTTCGCCGGGCTGGTCACCCGGGCCATGGACCAGGTGTGGGGCGCGGTGCGGCACCGCGGCACCCCCTACTCCCATCTGGTCCGCGAGCTGGGTACGGAGCGCACGCCGAGCCGCTTTCCGCTCTTCCAGGTGGTCTTCGGGCTCGACGACGCCCCGGAGCCCGCGCTGGACCTCCCCGGGATCACCGCCGAGCGGCTGTACCTCCACCCGGGCACCGCCAAGTACGACGTCTTCCTGCACCTGGTGTCCGAGCGGGGCGGGTTCCGCGGATTCCTGGAGTTCTCCACCGACCTGTTCGACCGCGCCACCGCCCGGCGCCTGGCGGAGCGGCTGCGGACCCTGCTGTCCGATGCCCTGGCCCGCCCCGACCAGCCGGTCCAGGAGCTGGACGTACTGCCCGCCGACGAGCGCCGGCTGCTCCTCGGCACCTGGTCGCGGGGGCCGTCCCCGACCGGGCCGCGGCCGTTCGCGCACGAGTCCTTCGCCGCGCAGGCCGCCCGCACGCCCGGCGCGCGGGCGGTGGTGCACGGGGACCGGGTCCTCACCTACGCCGAGTTGGACCGGGCGGCGGAGACGGTGGCGGGGCACCTGGTGGCGCGGGGCACGCCCGGGGCTCCGGTGGGCGTCTGCCTCCCGCGCTGCCCGGAGCTGGCGGTCGCGATGCTGGGCGTGCTCAAGGCGGGCAGCGCTTGTCTGCCCCTCGACCCCGCCCTCCCCGCCGACCGGATCGCCGGCATGGCGGCCGACAGCGGCATCCGGGTCGCGCTGGTCCAGCCGGACCTGGCCCGGCTCCTGCCGCCGGGAGTGGAGACGGTGCCGGTGTCCCCGGACGCGCCCCCGGCGGCGCCGACGGCCCCTCTGCCCGTCGTGGCGCCCGAGGACCCGGCCTACCTGATCTACACCTCCGGCTCGACCGGCCGCCCCAAGGGGGTGGTCATGCCGCACCGGTCCCTGGCCAACCTGCTGGCCTGGCAACGAGAACGCTCCCCGGCGGGTCCGGGCACCCGGACGCTCCAGTTCGCGTCGCCCGGCTTCGACGTCGCCTTCCAGGAGCTGTTCAGCACCTGGGCCTCCGGCGGCACCCTCGTCATGACCGACGACGAGGCCCGTCGCGACCCGGCCCGTCTCCTCGACCTGCTGGCGGCCGAGCGGATCGAGCGGGTGTTCCTGCCGTTCGTGGCGCTCCAGCAGCTCGCCGACTACGCCTGCGCCACCGGGCGTTCGGCCGCGACCCTCCGGGAGGTCATCACCGCGGGCGAGCAGCTGCACGCCACACCCGCCCTCCGGGAGTTCTTCCGTTCGCCGGCTCCCCACGCAGTGCTGGAGAACCAGTACGGGCCGTCCGAGACCCACGTGGTCACCGCGGAACGCCTGGGCCCCGACCCGGCCGCCTGGCCCGGACTGCCTCCCATCGGCCGTCCCGTGCCCGGGACCCGGGTCCTGCTGCTGGACGACCGGCAGCGGCTCTGTCCCGTGGGCACGGCCGGGGAGATCTGCGTCGGGGGCCGGGCCGTGGCCGCCGGGTACGTGGGGGACCCGGAACTGACCGCGCGGAAGTTCGTGCCGGACCCCTTCCACCCGTCCGCGGTCCTCTACCGCACCGGCGACCTGGCCCGGTATCTGCCGGACGGGCGGATCCAGTTCCTGGGCCGGCGCGACGAACAGGTCAAGATCCGCGGACACCGGGTGGAGACCGGGGAGGTGGCCGCTGCGGTCCGGGCCGTACCCGGAGTGGCCGACGCCGTGGTGGTGGCCCGGACCGCCGGCCCTCCGGGCGGGACCCGCCTGGTCGCCTACTACCTGCCGGGCGACGGGGCCGCCCCGGAACCGGAGCTGCTGCGCCGCGCGGTGGCGCGGCGGCTCCCGGACCCCATGGTGCCCGCCGTGTGCGTGCCGCTGGAGCGGTTTCCGCTCACGGCAAGCGGCAAGCTGGACCGGGCCGCGCTGCCGCCGCCCGATGCCCCGGGGGCGGAGCCGGACGGCAGGTTCCGGGCACCGAGGACCCCCTCGGAGCGGCGGATCGCGGAAGTGTGGCAGGAACTGCTCGGGGGCGTCCGGGTGGGGGTGCACGACGACTTCTTCGCCCTGGGCGGGCACTCCTTGCTCGCCACCCGCCTGGTGCTGAGGCTCCGTCAGGAGATGGGCGTGGAGATCCCGCTCGGAGCGCTGGCCCTGACCCCGACCGTGGCGGGGCTCGCGGAGTTCGCCGGCTCCACCGAGCGCGACATCCGGGGCGCGGCCTTCGATCCGGGCGCCGACACCGAGCTGCCCGCCGACATCGTTCCGGCCGCCGAAACGATCCGGGTGGCGGCGGATCCCCAGGAGGTGCTGGTGACCGGAGCCACCGGCTTCCTCGGCGCGTTCACCGTCCGCGCCCTGCTCGACCGCACCCGGGCCCGGGTGCACTGCCTGGTGCGCGGCGCGGACCGGGAACGGGCGGTCGCCCGGCTGCGTTCCGCCATGGCGGGCTACGGCATCTGGGACGAGTCCTGCGAACGGAGGATTTCCGTCATCCCCGGTGATCTGGCGGAGACCCGCCTGGGCCTGTCCGGCGCCGCCTTCGACGAACTGGCCCGCAGGGTGGACTCCGTGTACCACGTCGGGGCGGCGGTGAACCTCGTATCCCCGTACGAGCGGCTCAAGGCGGCCACGGTGGACGGCACGGCGTGGATCCTGCGGCTGGCGGCCCGGCACCGCAGTGTGCCGGTGCACCACGTGTCCACCGTGGGGGTGTTCACGGGCCGGGCCGGCCTGCCGGTCGGCCCCGGGCACCCGACCGGTCCGCCCGGCGCCCTGGAGCACGGCTACACCCGGAGCAAGTGGGTCGCCGAACAGCTCGTCGCGGCCGCCCGGGCCCGGTCCCTGCCGGTCACCCTCCACCGGCCGACCCGGATCGCCGGCCACAGCCGCACGGGCGCCTGCCAGACCGGTGACTACCTGTGGCTGATCCTCAAGGGCTGCGTCCAGGCCCAGGCCGCCCCCGCCCGCGTGGACACCGCCTTCGACCTGGTGCCCGTGGACTACGTCGCCGAAGCCGTCGTCGAGCTGTCCCTGCGGTCCGAGGCCGCGGGCCGGACCTTCCACCTGGCCGCCGGACGGCTGTCGAGGCTGGACACCGCGCTGGACCGGCTGCGCGCCCTGGGCCACCGGCTGCCGGGCGTCGACCCGGACGAGTGGTTGCGCCGGATCGGCGAGGACCCGGACAACGCGGCGTTCCCGCTCCTCGGCACGCTGACCGCGGAGCTCACCGGCGGCGGTTCCGAAGGCCGCCTCTCCTTCGACGGCTCCGCCACCGACGCCGCCCTGGCCGGCTCCGGCGTGGTCCGCCCGGAGGACGACGAGAAGCTGTTCGCCCTCTGCGTCGACCACTTCACCCGTATCCGGTGGCTGCCGGAGCCCGGCGGGTAGGGCGGGACCTGCGGCAGGACGATGCCGGACCTCCGCCCCCGCCCGTGGTCCGGGGTGAAGGGAGGACAAGGAGCGGCAGCGGACGTACGGGAAGCCGGTCGGCCCCGCACCTCCAGGGCTGGTCCCCATGCCCATGCGAAGGCCCTTTCCGTTCATCCCCGCAGCCAGCCAGTGACGGGCTGTCTCCGCGGCTCTTTGACGCCCGGCAGACGCTCGTTGACCACTGCCCCAAGACATCGCCGCCGGCCACGCACGATCCCGGTGAGCGGGTCCTCGAAGAGCGTGCGGCCGCGTACGTCGTCGCGCCCTGGCAGCCCTGGTCGCAGGTGGCGACACCACCCTTCCCGAGAGGTTGCACCCCGGGTGAATCAATATGTGTGCCCGCGAGGTGAGAGTTTGACGGGCCAAGTAGTGAGAGTTTTTGCCGCGACGGGCAAAAGGGAATTATGTGGTGTGCGCAGGACGTTCCAGCGTGCTACTGTCGATCTCAGTTGCAGTTGTGGTTCCCAAAACTTCAAGTGCCCCCATGCGGTTCCGGCCGGTGGGAGCGCTTTTGTATTTCCGGTCTTTTTCCGGGCGGGGTAATCATCGCGGCGACACGGTGTTCGCGCAGTGCGGATTCCGATGTACTGCCCCAAAGGAGATATGACATGGCTGCTGGTACCGTGAAGTGGTTCAACGCGGAAAAGGGCTTCGGCTTCATCGAGCAGGACGGTGGCGGCGCCGACGTGTTCGCCCACTACTCGAACATCGCCGCCCAGGGCTTCCGTGAGCTGCTCGAAGGCCAGAAGGTGACCTTCGACATCGCGCAGGGCCAGAAGGGCCCGACGGCCGAGAACATCGTTCCGGCCTGACGCTGACTCCGTAGCTGGGGCCCGCATCCTTCGGGGTGCGGGCCCCAGCTGCGTGCATTTCCCGCTGCGTTTCAGCCCGCGGGACGACGCGGAGGAATCCGCAGCCCCACCACACGCGGTTCCCCATTCGGGGAGGCAGCCGATCCTGAAGAGCTGCACCGCAGTCGACGCCCGGATTCCACGCCCCCACCGCGTCTTTGTCTCAGCACCTGCGCCCGAGTGGATTTCCGCCGGCCGGATGTGCTTTCTCTTGCCATCGGTCCATACTTGTAATTCTTCATGCCGCTCATCACTGCGGGAATTCCTTGACATGTGCCACATCGAGGAAAGGTTCCCCGTGAACCGCACCCGCACGAACGACCGCTCCGTCCGCACCCGTAATGGCGGTGCCGACGCCGGAAAGGGCGGCAGCCGCTTCGGCTCTCCGGCGCCGCGCCGTTCCGGCGGTTACGGCCGTCGGTCCGCCGCCGTCCAGGGTGAGTTCGCGCTCCCCAGGACGCTCCCCCCCGCGCTGCCCGCCGTCGAGGGCTTCGCCGCTCTCGACATGCCCGAGCAGCTACTGGCCGAACTCGGCAGGCAGGGGGTGACCGCACCGTTCCCGATCCAGGGCGCGACGCTGCCGAACTCCCTGGCGGGCCGTGACGTCCTGAGCCGCGGACGCACCGGTTCCGGCAAGACCCTCGCCTTCGGTCTCGCCCTGCTGGCCCGCACCGCTGGACAGCGTGCTGAGCCCCGCCGGCCACTGGGGCTGATCCTCGTACCGACACGTGAGCCGGCGCGGCAGGTGACCGAAGCGCTCACTCCGTACGCCCGCTCCGTCGGGCTGCGGCTGGCCACGGTGGTGGGCGGGATGTCGATCGGCAGGCAGGCCGGCGCGCTGCGAGACGGGGCCGAGGTCGTCGTCGCGACCCCGGGCCGGCTCGAGGACCTCATCGACCGTGGCGACTGCCGGCTGAACCGGGTGGGCATCACGGTGCCGGACGAGGCCGACCAGATGGCTGACATGGGGTTCATGCCGCAGGTCACCGCGCTGCTCGACCAGGTGCGTCCGGAGGGGCGGCGGATGCTGTTCTCCGCCACCTTGGACCGTAACGTCGACCTGCTGGTGCGCCGCTGTCTGACCGACCCCGTCGTGCATTCGGTCGACCCGTCGGCCGGTGCGGTCACGACGATGGAGCACCATGTCCTGCACGTCCAGGGCGCCGACAAGCACGCCGCCACGACCGAGATCGCCGCCCGTGACGGCCGCGTGATCATGTTCCTGGACACCAGGCACGCCGTCGACCGGCTGACCCAGGACCTGTTCAACAACGGGGTGCGGGCCGCCGCGCCGCACGGTGGCAAGTCGCAGCCGCAGCGCACCCGGACGCTGGCGCAGTTCAAGACGGGGCACGTCAGCAGGCTGGCGGCGACCAATGTCGCGGCGCGCGGCATCCACGTCGACAACCTCGACCTGGTCGTCAACGTCGGCCCGGGGGTCGACGAGCAGGGCTGCGCCCCGGGCGTCCTCGTGCTCTCCCGCTGAACCGCCTCACCCCTGCTCGGACCGTTCTCCCCTTCTCCCTGTGAGGCCGTATGCGCTGCGTCATTGCCCGCTTCCCCTTCGAGCTCACCAAGAGCGGCGTGCTGGAATCGATGAAGGGCGTCAAGCCCGAACCGGGCGTCGGCGAATCCGTGATCATCGGCCGGCGCCACTACCCCCTCAAGCAGGTCGGCCAGGTCATCACCCGCCAGGACCGACGTGATTTCAGCGCCGCCGAAGTCCTCCGGGCCATGACTCAGCTCGGCTTCACCTGCCGCACCCTCCCCACGGCCGCACCCGTACGCATCCTCGGCTCGCTCCAGCGAGCTTCCGCGATGCTCGGCACCCCCGTGTCCGTCTGACCGGGGGAACACACACGAGGCGGCACTTGAACAGCGGTGTGGGCCCGACCGGCGTGCCGGTCGGGCCCACACCGCTGTTCAAGTGCCGGCCGCGGTGGTGGCTCAGCGGTCGGAGTAGCTGAAGTCGCCCACGGTCCAGGCGCTGACGTCCTCGATCGCCACGCGGTACATCCCGCCCGTCTCCGGAATCCCCACCGTGCCCTGAAGGATCCGGGCGACATGGAAGTGAAGATGCGTGGGCGGCCCGTCCTTCTCCGCGGGGGTGTCGAAGACGGCGGAGAACCCTCCCAGGAGGTCCGAATCCGTCAGTACGTCCGACACCCTTTGTCTCCACACTGCTTCGGGGGCCAGCCGACCGGTGACGACAGCACCACCGGTGACCACGGTCAGGGACATCTGATTGCTCTGCCCGGATTCCACCAGGGCGGCGACGTCGACGAGCAGCTCGTCAGGTTTCGACATGAGGAAGATTGTATTCACCGGCCGCCCGGCTGCTCGAGCGGTGGCGCGGGCGAGGCGGTCGACCACGGGTGGCCGAAACCCCCGGTGCCGCCGTACCCGGCGGGCTGCGCGGCTGTGGGCCACTCCGAGCGCCGGATCGGAGCTTCGGGGCCGCTCCGACCGCCCACGGAGCCAGTCGAGGTGGATTACCTCCTCTTCGAGCAGGCAGAAATCTGTGCCCGCCAGGGTAGACATTGAGTAGTGGTGTGGTTATGGTTTCTCTCGTAGTCGAGGTCGAGCAAGGCCCGGCAGAGACGAATTGCCGGGCAGCAGTACCCGTAGTGCGCAAGGCGGTGCGGTGGTGGAGTTCCGAAGCCAGGGTTGTCGCAGGACGGTGACGGGACTGACGACTGGACCGGGTGGCCCGCAGTGATCAGGGGCCGCCGTGAGCAGGACCGCAGCTGACACCGTGGCAGTTCGGCAGCTGCGGTTGTCGGTACCAGCAGCGCGGTGATCAGTGGTTCCCCGGTAAAGGCGCCGGCTGCGGGCGCGCGTACCGGGAAGTCCGGCAGCGGGGTCCCAGGCCGGAGCAGACGCAGGACGGGCGACGGGGCCGGCTGCCGGAGAGTGGCGCTGTGCGAGGCCACCAGCAGTTCGCGGTAACAGCAGTACGAGCAACACGCAGTACCCGTTCGGCACGTGATGGGTTCAGAGGGAAGAACGGAGGGCTTCAGCGCCATCAGGATCGCCCGGGCGGCAGGCTTCGGCCCGGGTACCGCAGGACATCGACAGCTAGGTGGTCTCCGGTCACGCATCCGCGATCCCCGCATCCCCCGCCCTCTCCCGGGTGGGCCTGCGGAACCAACAGGCCGGCGCAGCACTGGGGCCGGCAGATGGTGCAGCAGTTCCTTCGGGGCCCTGGTGCCGGTACGGCACCAGGGCCCCTCCACGCGTTCCACAGAGAGGTGAGATGACAGCAGACGATTCCTTCGGCCGTCTCGACGACGACGACTACCCCGCCTACACCATGGGCCGGGCTGCCGAGATGCTCGGCGCCACCCCCCACTTCCTCCGTGCCATCGGCGAGGCCCGGCTGATCACACCGCTCCGCTCGGAGGGCGGCCACCGCCGCTACTCCCGCTACCAGCTGCGCATCGCGGCCCGTGCCCGGGAGCTCGTCGACCGAGGCACCCCCATCGAGGCCGCCTGCCGCATCGTCATCCTCGAAGACCAGCTCGAAGAAGCCCAGCGCCTCAACGCCGAACACCGCCGCGCCGCCGGATCACCCCTTCCCCCGGCCGCGGCATGAGATGAGCGTGCCCGCCGGCATCGGCGGGCGCCGCCCGCGCGGTTCCGGTGCGCTGGGCGTTTCGCTGGGCTGTGCCGGAGGAACCAGGGCGATCGCCTCTGCTTTCTCCACGGAGTGGGAGGCGTTCATCGACTGGAAGGCAGGACTGGGGCTACGGGAACTGTGAAGTGGTTCCACGCGGAGAAGGACTTCGGCTTCATCGCTCAGGCTCGTGCCGGACACCGGCGGGAACCCGCTGTGCACAGGATCGGGTCCGCGCAGCCATGGCTGCGCGGACCCGATCTGTTGAGGTGGAACCGAGACGGGCGCGACCTCGGCCGGAACCTTCCTGAACCCGGTCGCTCCCAAGCGCTGTCCGGGGGCCGGGGCTCGCTCGGTCGCCGCACCGTACAAACTGCCGATGGGCCGGGTCGGTCGCCGCATGCCCTGCGCGGCTGCCTGGAGAAGCAGACGTTCAGGCGCTCGTCCAGGCGTCGAGGAAGGCTTTCCGTCCAGCCGGATCGTCCGACCTGCGGTCTGCGTGCAGGACGCGCCACGCGGTGAGCTCGAAATCCCGGAGCCACAGTTCTCCGATGACCTGTGTCTTGAGGTCGGGAAAATGGTCGGACTCGGCGAGGGCTTGACCGATCACCTCCCCGGCCGCCACGCGCTGGGGCGGGGTCATCTCATCGACGGCCGAGAGGATCTGCCGGGCCAGGGGAGTTCCTTCTCCTGCCAGGGAACGCAGCACCAGAGCCTTGATGTTGACGGGCAGCAGGTACGCGGTGCCCGAAGACCTCCACAGGTCCGACCAGAAGCGTTCACCTGACGTGGTGGGCGCGGGCAGCGCGGCCAGCAGCCCGAGGAGATGGCCGGTAGCCGCATAGCCGTCGGAGTGGGCAGCTGCGACGACTGCGATGCCGGCGACGCGCTCCACATCGAGAGGGCCGGCTTCGAGACGCGAAGCCAGGCCAAATTGGTGTTCCAGCTGGTCTGCGAGGCGGGCGGATACGTGGGGGTGGACCTCAGGAAGCATCGGTGATCCTTGTGCGTAGGCGAGCGGAGATGCCCGTTCGGAAGCCCTGATCGTTCCCATGACCAGCCGATCTACTCGGCTTCGGCAGGCCCAATCGGCGCCGGTGCCAACGGAGCTGGAGTTCACGCGGTGGTGAACCAGCCCATGCCCGGAGACGTGGGCCCGGGGGTTCGGGTCCGGCCTCCGGTCGTGCTGCCCGGGTGACGTCCCCTGGCAGGACCGCCTGGTTGCCCGCGACGTCGCTGAAGTCCGAGGGGGGCGGGAAGCGGTGTCCCGCGACGTCGCTGAAGCCGGATGTGGTCATATCGCCCCAGCGCGGGGAGAACGCCGTGAAGACGGGCTGCCCTGCGGATCACGGAGTGGCGACGCGGGGGCGAAGGCCCACCCGGTTGCCGCCCTGGTGGAGCGGGCGGCCGGCCTGGCCGGACCGATCAGGCCCAGGCCGCGTGGCCGGCTTCGGGCCGGAATGGCCCCTGTCGCTCTGCTCGCAGCCGTCGTGCCCATCTGTTCGGCCCGTACTCCGCGGGCGGTCCTGACCTGAGCCGTGTGTCCGGCCACCGCCTGGCTGGTGTTCGCAAGGAGCGCCACCCACCACCGCGGCGCCTGCGCCTCCCCGGCCGTGCTCCTCCTCCCGCCGGACCAGTGGTCCGTGCTGCTGTGGACCGTGTGGGCGGGTGCGTCGGCCGGCCTCGCCTTCCGGGTCCTGTGGGCCGCAGCTCCGTGCCGGCTGTGCCCCCGTGTCACCTGGCTTCGGGGTGGGCACGGCGGTGGCCAGGGGCCGGCCGAAGCCGGCTACCGCAGCAGCGCTCAGGTCAGTGTTCAGGAGTGGTCCGCCCCGTCCGTGACGGTGCGGAGGCGTCGGCGAGAGCGGCGCCGGTGTCGGCGTCCCGGCGGGAGTGGCCGATGCCGTGCCAGTCCAGGCACATGACGGTCGCGTCGTCCTGCAGGTGGCCGTCGTTGGCATCGACGATTGCCGCGATGAGGGTGCGGGCGGCCTCGCGGGGATGCAGCTCGCGGGTGCGGACGATCAGGTCCGACAGGTCGAGGCTGTTGGCGTTGCGCTCGAGCATGCCGTCGGTGAGCATCACCAGCCGGTCACCCGGCTGCAGGCCCAGCGACTGGACCCGGTAGGTGTGGGGGATCTGGAAGCCGAACGGCAGATCGATTTCTGGAACGATCTCCTGCACCTGTCCGTCCCGCATGCGCAGTGGCCAGGGGTGTCCGGCGTTGACGAACTCGGCCGTGCCGTCGATCAGACTGATGCGCAGGAGCTGGCCGGTGACGTAGCCCTGGCGGCCGTGATCCTGCATGGCCTGGTCGGCCTGGCGGGCCTGTTCGGCGAGGCCCGCACCGGCTCGCCGTGCCCGGCGCAGGGCGCCCACCAGGAGGGTGGCCAGCAGCGCGGCGTCGACATCGTGGCCCACGGCGTCGGTGACGGAGAGCTGCACGGTGTCCCGGTCGATGACGTAGTCGAAGGTGTCGCCCCCGACGTGGTCGGCCGGCTCCAGCGCCCCGGCCACCGCGAACTGGGCGGCCTCGCACGCCAGCGACGCCGGAAGCAACCGGTGCTGGATCTCCGCGGCCAGGCTCAGCGGTTTGGTCCGGCGGCTCCACTGGTAGACGTCGGTGAAGGACCGGTTCGCGATGACGATGTACGCCAGGGCGTGCGCGGTCTCCCCGATCTCCCTCATCACCTCCGCATCCGGCACCGCGGGCAGAAACAGTTCCAGGAGCCCGATGGCGTCCCCGCGGTTGGTCACCGGGGCGACGATCCTCACCAGGGCGCCCTCGCCCTTGTCCTCCACCTTCGGCCGCTGGGTGCGGATCACGTCGTCGTACAGGGTGCCCCGCAGCGTGATGCGCCGGGCGGGTTCATCGGTATCGACGCTGCCCGCCGCCCCCAGCCGTACGACCGAGCCGCCGGTGAAGTCAGTGATGAGGAACGACACCGACGCGGCCCCGAGACGCTCCTTGAGCATGCATGCGACAACGTCGAGCGACTCCACGGGCGCCGCGGTCTCGGCTGCCGCGAGTGCCCCCGCCAAGGTCATCGCCCTGCCCCGGCCGCCCCCGTTCCCGGGAGCACGAGTGGTCGGCTCACCCTCCCCGTCAGGCCCGCATACGGTCACGGTGACTCCTCGCTCGCTGGTGCTCAGGGCTCCGTCCCAGGTGTACGAGGGACCGGCGTCAAGCCCGGTGCCGGGCAGAAGCCATTGCACCACAGAGCCCCCGAACGGGTGTCGGCCAACCGCTCGCGAACGGCCCGGCGCCGGCGGGCATGCGGGTGCCTCTTCCGCGGCCTCTCAGGCGTCCGAGGCGCGCGTCGGAGGGTCTGTGTCCGGCAGCGGAAGCCTGGGGGAGTCCTCCGGGCGCGACATGGCACAGGTCGTGAGGGCTGTCCAGAGGTGTCCACCAGGCAACCGTTCATCGCTGCGCGAGGTTGATCCGTCTCCCGTCTTCTTCCAGGTGCGCGCCACCGGCACGCAGGCGCCTTCGTGATCGAACCTTCTCGCCGCATCATGTAGGCATGATCACTGTTCATCTGACGTATGAGATCGACGCCGACAAGCTGGAGGACTTCGAGGAGTACGGCCGCCGCTGGGTCGGGCTCGTCAACCGTTTCGGCGGGACGCACCACGGCTACTTCCTGCCGAGTGAGGGCGACAGCGACATCGCCTACGCCCTCTTCTCCTTTTCCGGTCTCGCTGCGTACGAGCAGTACCGGACGGACAGCATGTCTGATCCGGAGTGCCAGGAGGCGTTCGAACTGGCTCGTCGCACGCGCTGCATCAAGCGGTACGAACGCCGCTTTCTCCGGCCGCTCGACGGTGTGTCCCAGCGTGTGGCCGACAGGTGATCACCTGGCCGGTTCGTGGAGCCGGCGGGCCGGGGTCTTCGACCAGCTGCACCGGACCCTGCTCGCCGAGCTGAACGCGGCCGGTGGACGCCCGGGCCGTCCCCGTGCGCGGGGAAGGGGGAGAGCCAACTGCTCGGCACGAGCGTGGTCCTGCGGGGAAGCGGCCTCGTCTTTGTACGCCGGTGTCGAACTGTGCGTATGAGCGATTCCGTGAAGGGCCCCGCCAGTTACCTTCCATCGGTCGAGCAGAAGTACGGTCGTCCGATCGCAGCGTGGAAGGACCTCATTCGCGCGTCGCCGCTGACCAAGCACATGGAACTGGTGGCCTGGCTCAAGTCCGAGCACGGGCTGGGACACGGCCATGCCGACGCGCTTGTCGCGCACACCCCCGCGGAGGACAGCGGCAAGTGAGTAGTCGTCATCCGGTACGGCAGGAATCCTGACGCGGCCGGTGCGCCGGTGGGTTCCCTGCGCGCCGGCGCGCCGGCGCAACGCCGGGGGAGTTTTTCAGCTCGTCGTTCGACCCCACGTCTGAACCGGCGACGACTCGGGCCGCAGTGCTGGTGAGCAGGTCGGTCGGGCGAACTCGGACCACTCATCGCGCCGGGCTGTCGGACAACCGTAGAGCCCATCGCGGAAGCGCGACGTTTCCGCGCACGTTTCCCGCCGGACCCCGGTTTGCAGAGGGTTCTCTCCGCGCTGCCCTGCCCAGCCTTGGACGGGGGAGCAGCCATGGTGAGGCTTCGATGCCGTGACGGGCTTACGCCGGAACCCCCGGCCATGGAGTGCACCGCCACCCGTCACCTGCTCCCACGCATGCGGATGCGGACGTGAGAACTCGTTTTCCCGGGCCCGTGAGACGAATCGGGGGGCATGCTCATCCGGCGCGGAGCCTTCAACGCATGCTGTGGCGGTGGAGGTTCTCGGTCAGCATCATCGTGGCATCGCCGACACCGATGCTGCCACCGTCCTCCGCGGCGGGCAGACGCCCGTCGGCGGATTTCAGTCCGGTCATCGCCTCTTCCATCGCGCGGTGCGCGGCGAACAGGCACGGCGTGCTGTAGACCGCCACGTCGACCCCGAGCGCGGCCAGTTCGGTGAGGGACAGGCGCGGTGACTTGCCGCCCGCGATCTGGTTGAAGAGCAGCGGTTTGCCGCCGACGACGCCACGGATCCGGCGGATCGCCTCGACGCTGCGCACCCCGTCGACCAGCACCACGTCCGCGTCGGTCGCCGCCAGGGCTTTGGCGCGGATCAGGATGTCCCCCTCGTCGGTGGCATCGGTCCGCGCCACGACCAGCAGGTCGGTCCGGCTCGCCAGTACCTGGTCGAGCTTCTCGAGGTACTCGTCGAGCGGCAGTACCTGCTTTCCGTCGGCGTGGCCGCAGCGGCGCGGGCGCTTCTGGTCCTCCAGCACCACCCCCGAGAGGCCCGCCCGCTCCAGGCGCCGCACCACGTGGCAGGCCAGTTCGGGGTCACCGTAACCGTCGTCGATGTCCACGAGCAGGTGGTGCCGCGGGAACGCGCCGCGCAGGCGTTCCGCGAACGCCACCATGTCCGGCCAGGCGATGAACCCGATGTCGGGAAGCCCGTAGTGCGAGGCGGCGAAGCCGAAACCGGACACGAAGAGACCGTCGTAGTGCCGGGCCGCCAGGGACGCGGAGTACATGTCGTGCACACCGATGAGGGGAGTGGTCCCGGCGGAGGCGATCCGGTCGCGCAAGGCTTTTCCGTACAGCATGGCTGGTTCCTGACAGTCGCGGGGGAGACCCGGGGGCGGGCGTACGTCGATCACGCGGGCTGATCAACGCCGGGTACGCACGCCGGTTGCGGCAGATCACCCCAAAGGTGCCCCGGCACCACTCCTGCTTCTCCTGGCCCGGCCCCGCCGACGGCTGGGGCCGGCCGCTCCGCTAGCCGTCGAGGTCGTTCGCTCCCGGATCGATCACCTCGTCCAGCACCTTCCGCACCGCCTCGTACGCGGCGGCGAAGACCTCTGCCGCCGGAGCATCCCGGGGGCCGCTCTTCCCGCCGGCGTCCGACCGGGCCCGCCAGTGCTGCTCCTGCTGCCCGGCCCAGTCACGAGCCCTGCGCACACGGCGCAGGATTTCATCCGCGTCCACGACATCGGTCATGAGCGGAACCTACCCGCCCAGCCTCCTCCCAGCACCGATGTTCTTCGGCCACCCGGGCGGACGCGCGGGTGACACCCGTTCGGGGGCATGCCGGAGGCGGCGCGGGCACTTACGGGTACTCGACCGGGCATGCCCCCGAAACCCGGTGCGCCGCACGACGGCCGCCCCGCGCAGCACGGCCACTGGCTCCCGCGACTCCAACAGCGGCTGCGGGCCTCGGCCCTCGCGCTCACCTGGGACCGTGGGCGCGAGGTGGAGCTCATGCACCGTGCCATGGGTTTCGCGGCGCTGAGTTTCCTCACTCTGGTGCCGCTGCTGATCGTCGTCGCCGCGGCCGACCTCGCGAGCGGTCGCGGCTTCGCCCGGTGGCTCGTGGCGGGGCTCGGCGTGTCCGAGAGGTCCCAGGAAGAGGTCACGCAACTGTTCGGCCGGCCGGGCCAGGCGCTGCAGCAGACAACGGCGCTCGGTCTCGCCGCACTGGCCGCTTTCGGGGTGACGTTCGGATCCGCTGTGCAGACCGGGTACGAGCGCGTGTGGGATCTGCCGACGGCGCGATGGCACACGATGTGGCGCCATGTCGTCTGGCTGGCCGTGCTGGTGGCCGCCCTGCTGCTCTTCGTCAAGGCGCCCGCCCCCGACGAGTCGCCCGCCGTCGCGACGGTACTGGTCGCCGGCGGTGACCTCATCGGCTTGTTCGTCTTCTTCTGGTGGTCGCAGCGATTCCTGCTCTGCGGCCGGATCCGCTGGCGCGCGCTCGCGCCGGGGGCCGTGACGACGGCAGTGGGGCTGCTGGGGCTGCGGATCTTCAGCCAGTTCGTCTTCTCACCGCTGATCGCGTCGAACGCGGTGACGTACGGCCCGATCGGGACCGTGCTGGTCCTGCAGTCCTGGCTGGTGGGGGTGGGATTCGTCGTGTACGGCGGGGCGATGGTCGGGCGGCTGGTCCACGAGTGGCGAGTACGGCGTACGTCGGCCCCGGGGCCGGGAGGGCCGGACTGATGGCCCGTACCTCGCGTATCTCGCGTACCTGGCGCGCCTCCTGTGCGAGGCACACGGTGAGGTGACCCGCCTGCGAGCCGCCCGGCCGGCCTCCCGGCCCATGGCGGTGGGCGGGAAACCGGACCGGGCCGGACCACCGGCCGGAGCGCCGCCCGTCAGCCGGACGCCCGCGCCACGACGGCCGACAGGACCCGGGGCAGGGCCCGCCAGTCGGCGGAGACGACACTCGCGTGCCGTCCGGCCAGCAGGGAAAGACGCGCGAGCGCCTCGGCCTCGGTCGGGTTCGTACCGTCGATCGCCGGGGGCACCCTGTGGGCGTCCGTCATGACCAGGAGGTACCGGTTGCGGGCGTACCAGCCCGTGTCCGTGCCACCGCCGGCGTACATGGCGGCGTCGCCGTCGAAGACCACGAACCAGGGACGGACGGTCGCGTCCGCGTAGCGCGTTCGCGGGTCGCCGCCCTCGGCTCCGTGCACGGCGGGGAAGGCGGACGCCTCCCGGAGCCGGCCGGCCGCCGCCAGGTCGCGAAGGTGGCCGGCGTACTCGCGGTCGGTCCACAGGGTGTCGGCGGGGTTGTCTTCCTCGACCGTTCCCGGGATGAGCTCCACGACGAACCGGCCCGCGAGCGCGGAGCGCGCGGGCCAGCCGTCGGCGCGTACGGCGGCGTCGAGCGTGCCGTGCCCGCCGGCCAGGTCCGCCGGCCGGTAGAGCGCGTCGCCGAGCTTCTCGGTGAGCAGGGCGTCGAACTGGGCGGGACCGCGCCCGTTCCTGCCCAGGAAGCCGTCCTTGAGCTCGACCTTCAGCACGACCGGCCGGTGGCCCGGGTGCGCGTCGTGCCACGCTCTGATGTCCGCGAGGCAGCCGCCCAGATTCTGATTGCGGGGCTTGGCACGCAGCTCGTTCGCGTTCGCCGCGTTCACGCAGTTGTTGTCGTTGCCGACGGGGTTGCTGTGCGAGACCCGCCAGGAGCTGCCGAAGGCGTTGGTCCACACGTCCAGCTCCAGCATGGCGGCGCCGGAGTCCAGTGCGTCGGCGAAGTACGGGAAGGCGTTCTTCTCGTACGCGTTGTGCACGCCGACGCCCGTGGTGGCGGAGTAGGCCGGCTGAGGACCGGCCGCCACGGCGTCGGCCGGGGTCGCGCCCACGCCGAGGAGTGCCATGGCCAGAGCCGTCGCCGATCGACGCCATATCGCTTTCATGTGTCCTGCCTTCGTGGAAGTCGGTGGGGCAACTGCGCGGCAAGATACGGGAGTTGCCCGAACAGCAGGAGTCCTCGAGCCGACTTCTGCGCCGCCTGCGCCGAACATCCGCGACTCGGCGCACCACCGCGTTGGACACCGGGCGCGGGCGCCATGGATCGTCGAGCGGCACAACAGGCGCGGCACAACAGGCGTGGGACAGCGCCCGCACGTGGGGCAGGGACGACACGACCGGCGAGGGCGGGGAGCAGGCACGGGCGCGGGCGGTGGTCGGAACGCTGAAGGCGCTGGCGCAGCAGCGGCCCGACGCCGTCACACTGCTCGACGGCTTCCCGGACGCCGCACTCGACACGTGGCCGGCTCCGGTACCCGAAGCGGTACGCGTCGTCCTGCGCGAGACCGGCGGCCTGGAGGCCGACGGCATCCCGTACGCATTCGGCCCGCGCGGCACCCCCCACGGCCGCCGGCCCTTCGCGGACGGCCACTGGACGCTGGGTGAACCGCACTGGGGCCAGGGCTCGCTCACCGTCGGTCCGGGTGGCGGGTGGCGGGCGGACTGGTCCCGGTCGCGGCCGTCCGGGCGTACGACGAACCGGAAGCCACCGTCGAGGCCGCGACGTTCACCGGCCGGCTCCTCGCCCTCGCCGAACGGCTCGCCGACGCTGGCACGGTGGAGGAACGGCCCCTGCCCACGGTCTTCGTCGAGTCCGTCCGTCGGTCGAGACCGCCGAGAGCGAGGAGACGGACGCCGAGCCGGCGGCACTGGTCGGCCGGGGTGATTCGCTCACCGACGTGGTCGGCCTGGGCTCGCTTCCCGCCCACCCGTGCGGCGCCGGTTGGCAGCCGTACCACTCGGCCGACCGCAACACCGCCGACACCGGCAGTAGCGAAGTCGAGTTCCGGCTGGCCGGAGACGGCAGAGCGCTACTCATCCGCTCCGTGGCCAGCGGCGACTTCCTGCGCGAAGGAGTCCGGCGGCACCGGGAGCCCGACGACGCCGCCGGACGCGCCGTGGCCGAGCTGCGCGCGCCGGCCGCCGAACTCCCCGGGCTCGTCACCCTCCACGACGGCTGCACCGACCCGGAGATGGACGCCTGGCCGGTGTCCGTCCCCGCCGGCATCCGCGCCGTACTGCGGGAGACCGGCGGCGTACGCATGGCCGGCCTGCCCGAGCTGTTGCTGCTGCCCGGCACGCCCGAGCACACCGTCGGCCCCGAGGTGCACCGCATGATGGGCGGCGACGGCACGTACTGGCCCGTCGCCCGGGTCGTGTACGGCCGTCACACCGCCCTCGCGCAGATCCGCGTCGAGCCGGACACCGGTGAGTGGGGTTGCCGCCGTGCCGTCAGTGACCGCCTCGGGCTTCCTCGTTCACACGCCGTCGTCCTTGTTCCCGCCCGGTCCGGCCGTTCGCGGCGACGCGCGCTGCAAGCGCTCGATCATCCGCGACGCCTCGGCCTTCGTGAGGTTCTGCGGAACGTCCTCGTGCGCCTCGCGGGCCAGGGTGCGCAGGTAGCTCAGCTGCGCACCGGTGGCCGGCTCGTCACCGGTCACCCACTCCTCGACGTCCTTCTCCGGATCCTGTTCGCTCATGTCCGGTCCCCTACCCGGCATCCCCTGCCGGGCTCCCGCCCCGGGCAGCTCCTGCTCCGTACGGCGCAACGCGGATGACCCGTTCGGCGCAGGCCTGCCGCCGGGCAACCGGCCGGCCTGATGACGGAGCAGCCGACGGAACCTTCGGCGAAAGCGAAAGTGAAAGCGCCCGCAACGGAACTCCCGGTGCCGCCTGCCGCGGCGGGCGGAGGCAGGCGGCTTCAGGGGGGTTCTCTTCGCGCAGCAGCCGGCTGCTCCGCGACCACGACGCACAGCACAGGCCGGCGGATTACGCCGTGGACGCCTGCCATTCGGCCGCGTAGTCGTTGAAGATCGCTCGCAGATGGTGGCCGATCTTCAGGTAGTCGAGGTCGTCCAGGTTGGCGAGCGAGACGCGGACCGACCACTCGGGGCCGTCGAACCCGCCACCGTTGAGGAGGACCACATGGGTCTGTTCGGCCAGGCGGAAGAGAGCGTCGACGGGTTCGTACTCCTTCTTCAGGAAGGCCGCGAAGTCCTTGCCGTGCACCCGCTCGGCCTCGGCCAGCAGGTCGAGTTCGACGTAGTAGGCCGCGCGCCCGGGGTCGTCCGCGATCCGCATCCGGGCGCCTTCGAGCAGCAGGTCGAGCCGCTGCCGCACGATGGCACGGACCTTGTGCTTGTAAGCCCGGCCCTCGTCCACCATGGCGAAGAGGGAGAACACGACCATCATCACCTGTTGGGGCAGGGAGAGCCCCGCCGTGTGGTTCAGGGCGACCTGACGGGAGTCCGCGACCAGGCGGTCGATGAACCTGATCTTCCCGGGCTCCAGGCTGAGGGTGCCGTACCGCTTGTCGAGGCGGTCCTTCGTCTCCTGCGGGAGCCGGGCGATCATCTCGTCGACGACGTTGTCGTCGTGCAGGCCGATGACACCGAGCCGCCAGCCGGTCGCGCCGTAGTGCTTGGAGTACGAGTAGACGAGCAGGGTGTTGCGGGGCAGGTCCGCGGCGAGGGAGCGGAAGCCCTCGACGAAGGTGCCGTACACGTCGTCGGTGACGATCATCAGGTTCGGGTTCTTCGTCGCGACGATGTCCCTCATCTGGCCCGCGACCCGGTCACTGAGCGCCAGCGACGGCGGATTGGAGGGGTTGACCAGGCAGACGAGTTTGACCGAGGGGTCTTCGAGCTTGGCGACCTCCTCGGCGGGGTAGCGCCACTCGCGCACGCCTGCTTCGGTGAACAGGTCGGCTTTGATCTGCACGACGTCGAACTCGTACGTGTCGAGCTCGGGGATCTCGATGTACGGCGTGAACACGGGGACCATCAGCGCGATCCGGTCGCCCTTCTCCAGCAGCCCGTTCTTCGTCAGCGAGTCGAAGACGTAGCACATCGCCGCCGTGCCGCCCTCGGTCGCGAACAGGCTCAGCCGGTTGTTCCCGGGCGGCCGCCCGTCGAACAGCTCGTCGGCGATGTACGCCCGGACGACCTCCTCGGCGTGCGTCAGCATCCGGTCCGGTACCGGGTAGTTGTCCGCGGTGACGGAGTCCGTGAGCTCGTGGACGAAGGCGTCCCGGTCGAAGCCGAACCGTTCGATCCCGTACCGCACGCACTTGTCCAGCAGCTCGACGCCGGGCAGGCCCGGGTGCTGCCGTACGAAGGCGTCGAAGCGGGCGCCCGCTCCCCGCCTCTCCGGCATGCCGCCCAGGTTGTCCGCCGTCCAGACCCTGCGCGACTCCGACAGGGCGAAGTAACCGAGCGCGTAGAACGCCTCGCGCGGTCCGGTCGCCACCCAGTTGGGGTTGCCGCGGCCGGCGTTGAGCAGCTGGACGCCGGACTTGTCCTTCTGCCCGGGCTTGTCCTCCTGGGTGACCTGGGCGAGCTGGATGAACCTGTCCTTCAGCTCGAAGGGCGAGAGCCGCGCGAGGGACTGGATCTCCTCGCGCGAGAAGCTGGTCTTGGGCATGGGCTTTCCTCTGTGGCTCGTACGCGGGACACGGGTCGGTCGGGACAGGGGGGGACAGGGTCAGTGCCGGAGAAGGACGATGACGGCGCCCCAGATGGTCAGCAGGACGTTGCCGACGGCGTACGGGACGGTGTAGCCGAGCGTCGGGATCTGGGACCGGGACGCCTCGTTGACGGCGCCGATCGCGGCCGTGGTGGTCTGGCCGCCGGCCAGGACGCCCATCAGGACCGGGAAGCGGATCTTCTGGATGTGGTGCCCCACCAGGAAGCCGACGAGCAGCGGGACGACGGTCGCGACGGCGCCGAAGAGCAGCAGTCCCCAGCCGGCCTCCGCCAGACCCGAGGTGAAGCCGGGCCCGGCGTTGACACCGACCACGGCGACGAACAGGCAGAGACCGAAGGTGTCCATGAACCACTGGGCGCCCGGCGGAACATTGCCGTACGTCGGGTACTTGCCCCGGATCCAGCCGAAGACCAGGCCCATGATGAGCGCGCCGCCGGAGGTGGAGAGGCTGATCGGGACCCCGGAGACGGTCAGGGCGGGGATGCCGACGCAGCCGCCGAGGAAGATGCCGAGACCGACCCAGGTCATGTCGGTCGCGAAGCTGGTCGGAACCGGCTTGCCGATCTCCTTCGCGGCGGGGTCGACGAGGCGCTTCGGGCCGGTGAGGACGACCGTGTCGCCACGCTCCAGCGCGGTGGACGGGCGGTGGGGGAACTCGGAGCCGGACCGGTAGAGCCGGTCGACGAAGACACCGGCCATGAACGGCTCGCGGCGCAGCGCGGCGATCGTCCTGCCGAGGTGCGCCTTCTCGGACACGACGACATGCAGGGATTCGGTCCGGTAGCCGAGAAGTTCCACGTCGTCGGTCTCTTCGCCGATGTGCGTACGGGGGCCGAACTCCACGAGATCGTGGCGCAGGGCCGACACGGCGACCACGTCGCCCTCGCGCAGGGTGGTCTGCTGGGTGTGGTCGATGATCGCGCCGTCCCGCCTGACCCGTGTGAGGTAGATCCGGCGGTCGAGTTCCCGCTGCTGGTCCTCGAAGTCTTCGATGGTGCGCCCCGCCAGGTCCGGGCGCTGGACGGTGTGGGCGCGCAGCACCACTTCGTAGTACCCCTCGCCGAGGTCGGGGTTCTCGTCGGGGGAGTCGAGCTCCTCGGCGAGCGCGGCGGACTCGGCGGCGAGATCCCGGCGGTAGAGGCGGGGCAGGACATCGGCGAGCAGAACGGCGCACAGGACGGTGCCGAGCGGATACGTCACCGCGTAGCCGACCGGGACCAGGTTCTCCTCGGTCTTCAGCCGGTCCGGGGTGAAGCCGGGCAGGGAGCCGATGGCGTCCTGGGCGACACCGATGACGGCGGACTGGGTGAGCGCGCCGCCGAGCAGGCCGGCGGAGAGCCCGGGCCCGTAGCCGAGCATCACCGCGAAGCCCCAGCAGACGAGCAGACCCGTCACGCAGACCACGATCGCGTTGATCACCTGGGGCAGGCCGTCCTTCTTCAGGCCGCGGAAGAACTGCGGGCCGACCCGGTAGCCGAGGGCGAACAGGAACATGATGAAGAAGAGGCTCTTCACCGTGTCGTCGATCTCGACCTTGAACCGGGCGCCGAGCACCAGGCCCGCGACCAGGCAGCCGGTGACCGTGCCCAGCGCGACGGCCTTGTAGCGGATCTTCCCGAGGAGGAAGCCGAAGGCGACGGTGATGAAGGCCAGCAGTTCGGGGTGGGGCTGGAAGATGTTCCGGTCGAGGAATTCGGTCACGTCGAGGCCCTTCCTAGGCGCCGAGAATGCCGACCAGGACGGGACCGGTCAGCGGCAGCAGGAAGTTGGAGAGGGTGTAGGTGATCGTGTAGCCGAGGAGCGGCACCGTGCTCTGGGCCGTCTGGCTGATCGCGGTGATGGCCGGGGTCGAGCACTGCTGGCCCGCGATGGCCCCGATGAGCAGCGGTTTCTCGATCTTCAGCAGCTTCAGGCCGACGACCAGCGAGAGGGTGGCGGGGATCAGGACCATCGCCACGCCCGCGAACGGGAGCAGGGCCCCGTACTCCTTCAGCAGCGGAGCGGCCTGGGGGCCGGAGGCGAGCCCCGTGCAGGCGATGAAGACGGCCAGTCCCATGTCCTTGAGGGTGGTCGCCGCCTGGGGCGGGAAGGCGCCGAAGGTCTGCCGGCGGGAGCGGAACCAGCCGAAGACCAGTCCGGAGATGAGGCAGCCGCCGCCGGTGCCGAGGGAGAGCGGGATGTCGCCGAGATGGACGACGATCTGGCCGAGGAGGGAGCCGGCGACGATGCCCAGGCCGAGGTAGACGAAGTCGGTGGCGTCGTTGTTGACGACCGCCCCGATCTTCTTCACCAGCCGGTCCAGTCCGGAGCGGGCGCCCACCAGGCTGAGTACGTCGCCGCGGCGCAGCACGGTGTCCCCGGACGCCGGCAGGTGCTGGTCGTTGCGCAGCACCTCGGTGACGTACACACCGGACTGCCCGAACTCGGGATGCCGGCGGCGCGCCGCGTCGATGGTGAGGCCGTCCGTCGCCTTCTCGGTGACGGCCACCTGCCGGGTGGCGAGCGGGGCGTCCAGGCCGGGGATGCCGGGGGTCTCCGGGCCCAGCTGCCGGCCCGCCGCGATGACCTCGCGCCGGCGGCCGACGAGCAGGACCAGGTCGGACAGGGAGAGTTCGAGGCCGGGCTCGGGGGTGAGCGCCCTGCTGCCGCGTTTGACCGCCTCGACGGTGACCAGGCCGTCCCGGGCGGACTGCAGCTCCCCGACCGTCATGCCGTCGCCGGCCGTCACCACGTACGTACGGCCGACCATGCCCGGCAGCGCTTCCCGCTCGTCCTCCTCCAGCGAGCCCTCGCCGCCCCGCATCTTCTCCCACAGCTCACGGGACGCCTCGCGCAGGTCGATCCGCAGCATCATCGGCATGATCTGGCTGGAGTACAGCACGATCGTGATCAGACCGAAGAGGTAGCAGACGGTGTACGCGGTGGCCACGTTGCCCTGGTACTCGGTGACCTGGGCCGGGGTCAGGCCCGCCAGCTTGCCGATGGCCTCGGTCGCCGTACCGACCACGGCGGACTCGGTGGCGGCGCCGGCGAGGATGCCGGACGCCGTACCGACGTCCAGGTCGAACGCCTCCGCGAGGAAGAGCGCGATCGAGACCACGCACACCAGCTCGATCAGGCACAGCACGCCGAACCTGAGCCCCTTGCGATTGAGGTTGGCGAAGAACTGGGGCCCGCCCATGTAGCCGAGGGAGAAGATGAACAGCGCGAAGAACACCGTCTTCACGTCGTCGGCCACCCTCACCTCGGACCAGGCGCCCACCAGGAGCGCCACGATCAGCGTCCCGGCGATGCCGCCCAGCGTGATCGGGCCGACGCGCAGTCTGCCGACGAGGTATCCGGCCGCGAGGCAGAGGAAGAGGGCGAGTTCCGGATGAGCGCGCAATACACCCATGGCACTCCGATATTTGTATGAGGCAGTCAAAGTAAGACAATTCAGGAATGTAGCCGCCCCCCGCGGACTCCGCTCGCCGGGGAGCGGGCATGCCTCCGTTCGGCCCTGACGGGGAGACCTGCCAGGGCCCTCCGTCCGGCCGTCCGGGGCGGAGAGAGCTTTCCGGGCGGTGCGGACCGCGGTGGGCTTGTTACGTGGCCGTCCGCGCCACCCGCGTCGGCTGTTCCGTCCGGGCCGTCTGCGCGTCCAGGGCCGCGAGCAGCCAGTCGTGCGCGACCCCGGGGGTCGGCTCCGGCCGCCCGCCCGGCGGGGTGGCGACCTCGGCAGCCAGCTCCCAGTACCGGTCGATCCGGGGGTCGGAGGCGAGCTGTCCGGCCAGCAGGCGGCGGAACTCCGCGGTGTCCCGGGTGCCGTGGACACGCGCGTACACGGCGACGAAGCAGTCCAGCGCCTCGCCCGGGGCCGGGGGCCGGTTCCACCGCAGCTGCCCGCCCGCGAGCTCGTACGCCTCGGCCAGGCCCGCGTACAGCACGGCCGCCCCGCGGCCCCCCGCGGCCCTGTGCGCCTCCGGCCGGCAGTGCTCCGGGCTCCCGCACGGGCGCGACGTCAGCGCGTGCAGCCGGGCGAAGGCCAGCACCTGCGCCGGGGACGGGTCCTCGGGCGGCTGCACCACCGCCACCTCCAGGAACGCGGCGGTGGCCCGGGCCGGCATCCGCGGCGGCAGCCAGGCGCGCCAGAACCGGGCCGGCGCCTCGGTGTTCGGCGGGCTGGTCACGGCGCCGATCAGCCGCAGCCGGTCGGCCCGCTCCCCGGGCGGGCACTCCTGCACCAGCCGCAGCCCCGCCTCCCGCCACCGCAGGGCCCTGAGCTCGGAGCCGAGCGCGCGCAACTGCCCGGCGACGGCGTCCTCCAGGACCCGGCCCGCCGCGTCCTCCTCGTCGAGGATCCGGCGCACCTCGGGAACCGGCAGGTCGAGGGTGCGCAGCGAACGGATCAGGCGCAGCCGGTCGAGCGCCTCCGGGCCGTAGCGGCGGTGTCCCCCCGCGCTGCGGGAAGCCTCCGGCAGCAGACCGCGGTCGGAGTAGAACCGGACGGTCTTGACGGTGACGCCCGCGTGCCCGGCGAGTTCGCCGATGCTGCACAGACCGTCGCGCGACGTGAACACTTGAACCTCCCTCAGGGGGAGTTCCTACCGTACCGGCGAGCGCGGACGGCGATCGGGCCGGACCGCGGACGGCGTACTGAGGAGAGGGTCATGACCGCATTCATCCTGGTGCCGGGCGTGTTCACCGGCGCACACGTGTGGGAGGACACGGCCGCGCGACTGGCCGCGGCGGGGGCCGAGGTGCACACGCCGGACCTCACCGGACTCGGCGCGGGGCGTGGCCCCGCGCGTCCCGGCACGGACCTGGAGACGCACATCGCGGACGTGCTGGCGGCGATCGACTCCGTCGACGCCGCGGCCGGGCGGGAGATCGTACTGGTCGGCCACGACTACGGCATCCACCCGGTACTGGGCGCCGCCGACCGGCGCGCGGAGCGCGTCTCCCGGATCGTCCACCTGGACGCGGGTATGCCCCAGGACGGAGTCCCGGCCCTGGCGGCGGTGCCCGACCAGGCCCTGCGCGAGCAGCTGGCCGAGCGCGCGGCACGGGGCGCGGCGGTCGGCGAGCTGCCGCCCCCGGCCCGCGACGGGTGGCAGCGCTGGGGCAGCACCGCCGGCGTCCCGGAGGAGGCGCTGGACCGCCTCGCCGCCCGCGCCGCGCCGCAGCCGCTGGGCACTCTGCTCCAGCCTCTCCGACTGACCGGCGCGGTGGCCGCGGTGCCCGCCACCGGGGTGCTGTGCACCGGAAACGGCGCGGGCATCGAGATGCTCCAGATGCGGGTGGGCTTCGGCGACCCCGCCTTCGAAGCCCTGACCGACCCCCGCGTGACGTTCTTCGAAATCCCCACCGGACACTGGCCGATGCTGTCCTGTCCCGCGGAGCTGGCGGAGGTCCTGCTGCGCGCCGCGGCAGGGGAGGGCCACCGGCTGAAGCCGGCCGGGACCACCGGACCGCCGCCCCACCTGCGGCCGTTCCTGCTGGATCTGCCCGAACCCGCCCGCGAGCGGACCGGGAACGTCGACCTGTACCTGCCCGCGGCCGAGGGCCCGCGGCCGGCGGTGGTGTTCGTGCACGGCGGCCCGGTGCCCGCCGAGGCGCGCCCGACCCCGCGGGAGTGGCCGGCCATGACGGGGTACGCCCGGTACGCGGCCGGGCAGGGCGCGGTGGGCGTGACCTTCGACCACCGCCTCCACGACGTCACCGACTACGAACGCGCCGCCGCGGACGTGGCCGCCGCGGTGGAGCTGGTCCGGGCCGACCCCCGGGTCGACCCGGACCGGGTGGCACTGTGGTTCTTCTCGGGCGGCGGTCCGATGGCGGCGGACTGGCTGGGGGCGCCCCCTGCGTGGCTGCGCTGCCTGGCGGCCAGCTACCCGATCCTGGCGCCGCTGCCCAACTGGGGGGCGGCCGAGGGGCGGTTCCGCCCGGCGGCCGCGGTGGCGGACGCGGGCGGCCTGCCTCTCGTACTGACCCGGGTGGGGCGCGAGGTGCCCGAGATCGCCGCCACCGTCGCGGAGTTCCTGGCCGCGGCCGAGGACTGCGGAGCCGGCGTCGAGGTGATCGACGTGCCGAACGGCCACCACAACTTCGAGGCGCTGGACCCGACCGACGAGTCGCGCGAGGCCGTGCACCGCGCGATGCGCTCGGTGCTGGCACACCTGACGGGCTGAGCCGGGCCGCCCCCCCGGCCGGGTCCCGCACGTTCCCCACCCCCAGGGCCCGGACGGGTGCCGGCGGGTTCGCCCGCGAACGCCCGCAGCGCCCGGGCGTCCTGCTGGTCTTCGCGTCGTTCGCCCTCGTCCGGGACGGCCCGCGCCGATCGTGCCGGGTACGCGGCGATCGTGGCCGGTCCACTGGCGTCGGCCCCCGTGGTGTACGCGTACGCGGGCGGGCCGTGCCGTGCCCGGCGACGCCTCATCGCACCGCACCGCACCGCCCCGGCGGACGCCGTCCGTCACGCCGGCCGGCGGCCTCTGCGGGGGAGCTCCCGGAGCACGTGGTGAGCGCTGACCACGCGCTCGCCGTCGCCGGCCTGCGCCGCCCGTACGACGGCAGGTATCGGCTCTTCGCCGAGGACGCCCGCGGTCAGGAAAGCCGTGAGCCGGTGCCAGACACCGGCGTCGCGCAGCATCGCGTGCCCGCCCCGGGGCATCACGATGCCGCAGGCCCGCGCCCCGGCGTGCCCAGCCCTCCGTACGAGGTCCCAGGAGTCATGGGCATGCGTGACGCGGTCCTGTTCGTCGTGGAGGACGATCACCTGCTTGTCCCTGAGGTGCGCCACCGGTTCGCCCGGCGGACACCACGGGGCGAGGGCGACGACCCCGCTCACGTGCGGGTGTCCGGCCACGCGCAGTGCTGCCCGCGCCCCCATGGAGTGTCCGACGAGGACGACGGATCCGAGCGGGACGAGCGGCTTCAGTTCACCGAGCGCCTCTCGCGCGTCGTGTACGGGGTCGCTGCGCGATCCGTTCCATCCGCGGTGGCGATAGCGCGCCGACGCCAGCAGCACATGGTGTTTCCGCGCGGCCTTCAGGATCGCGCTGCCGAACGGCCGCATGCGCGCGCCCGGCAGATTGAGCAGTGGCGGTGGCGTCAGGGCCTCCGAGCGGCCGCCGTGCAGGAGGAGGACCGCTCCCGCGGGCGCGGGCGGGTGGGTCCGCAGCCGAAGCGAACGATGGCCGGTACGGTCCCGCTCGTCCTGGTGCGCCCTGGGGTCGGTCATCATGTGCCTCACTGTTCGTGTCCGGTGGCGTGCCGGGGCGGCCGGGGGAGAGAAGCCGCTTGTGCGTGCCGTGTGCATGGCGTACCCCGGACGTCCGCCATGTGATTCTCCAGGAGCCGCGTCGCGTACCTGTCACGCGAACCGGTCGGCAGCTGTTCGAAGCGCGGAGCCGACCGGACGGGCCGGCCGCGGGATGGGCTCAGCCGCCGGGGCGCCGGCAGCCGGAGGCGCGACGGGGCCTGCCCTCCAGTTCCGCCCACACGGTGTGCCCGTGGCCGGAGGGGGCGTCGCCCCAGGAGGAGGCGAGAGTGTCGACGATGAACAGGCCGCGTCCACCGTTCATCAAGGAGCCGGAGGGGTGGCGCCAGCGTGCGCGCAGCCGGTCGATGTCGATACCGGCCCCGGCGTCGTGGACTTCCAGGCGTACGTACCGCCGTCCGCTGTCCTCGCACACCAGCCACATGCGCACATCCCACGGCGGCGTGCCGTAGCGGACGGCGTTGGTCAGCAGCTCCGTCACTACGAGCAGGGCGTCGTCGGTGAGGGCCTCCAGCTTCCAGCGCGCCAGACAGTGCCTGATCACCGCTCTGGCCCCGGCAGCGGCGCCCGCCGCTGCCGCGACCGGGTCACGGCCGGGCCGGGAGGGGGACACGACGGGCACGACGACTCTCATGCCCCTTATTCGTCGCCGCGGGGTTCCCGGATGGGTCCCGCCGTGGCGTCGCCGTCCTGCTGGGCCCCGGCTTCCGCACGGCGAGGCCGCTGCGGTCGCCCCGGGTGGGGTGGCGCAGCGGCCTCGCGGCGGTGTGCGTGCGGGGTTCGGGTTACTTGGGCATCAGGACGGTGTCGATGATGTGGACGGTGGCGTTGGCGGTGGGGACGTTGCCGCAGACGACGTTCGCGGTGTCGTTGACCTTGTAGGACTCGCCGGAGCCGGAAGTCGTCAGCTTGCTCTTCTGGAGCGTGTCGTAGGAGCCGTTCTCGAGCTGCTGGGGGGTGAGCTTCTCGCCCACGACGTGGTAGGTCAGGATCTTGGTGAGGGTGGCCTTGTCGTTGAGGACCTTGTCGAGGTCGGCCTTCGGGATCTTCGCGAAGGCGTCGTTGGTCGGCGCGAACACCGTGATGTTCTCGGCGTTGTTGAGCGTGTCGACCAGACCGGCCTTCTTGACCGCGGTCACCAGTGTCGACAGTGCCGGGTTGTTCGACGCGGCGGTCGCCACCGGGTCCTTGGCCATGCCGTCGAAGCTGCCCGCGCCGTCCTTCGGGACCGAAGCACACCCCGGACCGAACGGGCCCGACGCCTGCGCGGCCCGCCCGGTGTCGTCCTGGCCCGCGCTGTCCTTCTCCTTCGCGGCCGAGGAGTCCGAGGACTTGTCGCTCCTGCCGCCTTCGTCGTCCATGCCGCACGCCGTGAGAACGAGCGGAAGGGCGGCCGTGGCGGCGAGGACGGCAACGGTGCGACGCGAGCGGGTGCTGAACATGAACAGGTCTCCTTGAGGCGGTCGGCGCACCGGCGGGCGGTGCTCAGGGATGAGGGGTGCCAAGTGGGTACGGCCCCGCAGTCCGCTTCTTGCTGCTTCGGGGCCGCACCGCTTCCCTCACGTCGTCTATTCGGTGCCGGGGCCGCTGCGGATTGGTGGCGGGGCGAACGAGTTCCGGCGGGTACACAAAGTCGGCCGGCGAACCCATCCGCGAGAGCGGCGGCTACGAATCAGGCGAAAGAGCGAGAACCGCCCGGAAACCGCTGAGGGCCGGGCCTTTCTCACCCGCATCGCTTGGATTGGAAAGGTCCCGCATGGGCGACCATGACCCCGCACTCCGCCGAATCGGCCCGGTTCCCACGGGAGATGTGCGGTGAGGGAGATCGCGCGCATCGGACGCACCGCGCAGCGTGGACCCGAGCCGGCCGATGTCGTCGCTCGCGTCGCCGGCGGCGACCAGGACGCCTTCGCCGCCCGCTGCGACGAGATCTCCCTTCCCGTCCACGGGCCGGTGCTCAAGGCGCCGCGGGATCCGTCCCGGTCCGAGGAGGGGGCGCGGGAGGCCCTGGTCGAGGTGTGGCGTACCGCGGCCCGCCTCCGTTCCGGCCGGGGCAGCGTCATGACAGGGATGATGACGACGGCTCACCGTCGTGCGGTGGACCGTGCCCGCTCCGAGCAGGTCGGTGAAGAGGCGAGGGTCCGGCCGCAGGGCGAACACGTACGACGCTGCCGGAGGATCCTGACCGAGCTCCAGCGTCGGGCCGTCACGCTCGCCTCCTACCAGGGCTGCCCGCACCGGGAGGTCGCCGCCGCACCGACGGCGCCCCTGGGGACGGTCGGGACACGTCTGCGCGACGGTCTGATCCGGCTTCCGGACCGCAGGGGGGTGAACGCGTGAGCGAGGAACGCATGCACGCCCTCACCGGCGCCTACGCCCTGAACGCGGTGGCGGACGGCGAGCGCGAGATGGTCGAGCGGCACGTGCGGGACTGCCCGGAGTGCACCCAGGAAGTAAGGGAGCTGACCGCGACCGCGGCCCGTCTGGGAACGGCCGTCGCCGCCGCGCCGCCACCTCGGATGAAGCACCAGGTCATCACCTCGATCCAGGCCGTACGCCAGATGCCCCCGCAGGTGACGGCCGCTGAGGTCGTACGCCGTCCGGTCCGCGCACGCCGGATGTCCCGGCTGCTCCTGGCGGCCTGTGTGGCCGCGGCCACCGCGTTCCCAGGGGCAGCGGTCTGGCAGTTCGAGGAGGCACGGCAGGCCGGGCAGCACGCACAGCGGGTCAGGGCGCAGAGCGGCGATCTGGCACGGGTGCTGGCCGCTCCGGACGCCCGTACGGTCGTCGCCACCGTCAAGGGCGGCGGACGGGCCACGGTGATCGTCTCCCGTGGCCGAGGCCGCGCGGCCTTCCTCGCCTCCGGCCTGGCACGGCTGCCCGAGGACAGGACGTATCAGCTCTGGTTCGACGACGACGGCCGGATGAGGCCGGCCGGCCTCATCCGGCGCGACGGCGGTGTCGTGGTGGAGGGAGACATCGGAAAGGCGACCGGCATGGGCGTCACGGTGGAGCCCGCCGGCGGTTCGCCCCGGCCCACCACCACTCCGTTGGCCCTCATGACGCTCCCGGCCTGAGGCCTACGCCCGCGGTCACCGGCGGGCCGTGACGACGGGAGGGCAGCGGTACGCGCGGACGGCGACACCCCGGCCGGCCATCGCGTGAGGGAACGCCTCCGCCCGCTCGCCAGGCGCCACGGTGCCGAGATCCAGCAGCAGCACAACGCCTCCCCGTCCCGCGACCGGAACCTTCTCGTCCGCCCCGCGCTCGGAACCCTTGTCCCGATGGGGGTGGGCGTCGCGGCGGACAAGTGGACGTGT
Organism: Streptomyces enissocaesilis; assembly: GCF_039533765.1. Lineage (NCBI taxonomy): Bacteria > Bacillati > Actinomycetota > Actinomycetes > Kitasatosporales > Streptomycetaceae > Streptomyces > Streptomyces enissocaesilis. The sequence goes on from NZ_BAAAUD010000034.1 coordinate 64,032, forward strand.
ACGGGCGGGCGGTGGGCTGCGGGGGAGCGACCGGCAGCCGGCCGGAACTGGCGCTGCCGGATCCGGAGGAGTGCGGGCTTGGGACGGACCCGGTCAGGCAGGCGGAGGCGGGAGGTAGAGGGTGCGTTCCGGGGCGAGAACGACTAGGGCGTCTGCGAGGCCGTTCCGGACGCGGCCGTGACCGTTGTAACGGGGAGTCAGGTAGGACCAGGCGAGGTTGCCGGCGATCATTTCCTCCAGGGCGTCCAGGGAGGCGAGCATCCCGACGTCTGTCCGGCCGGCGCCGTAGCGCAGTGGTCCTTGCACCCGCTGTCTGGCGGGCACAAGGCGTGACAGATCGGGCCAAGCGTCGTTGAGGTCCTGGGAGAGGTGCTGCGTGCGCGGTCCTTCGTAGTACGCCGTCTCCTCCGACGGACAGAAGGACGGTACGCCGTGGTAACTCCATGAGCGGTAGGCAGAAATCGGCTGCGCGGCGAGGCGCGGTCTCCGTGGCGTTGTTCGCTTCGGTTGTGGCTGGCCAGGGAACCGTGGTCTCGGCTGCGGAATCCGGTGGCGGGCAAGCAGTGGGCAACGTCTCGCAGGACGGCGGCACGCCCTCGGCGTCGGGCACGACGGTCGTCATGCGTGACGGCACGCGTATCGCCGCTACTGTCCACGTTCCGGCCGAGGCGGGACCTCATCCGCTGATTGTCATGCCGGGCGCGTGGGTGAGCATGCCGCAGGATGTGCTGCTCGACGGCAAGAAGCAGTTGGCGGAAGCCGGCTATGTGGTCGTTGCCTACGACCCTCGCGGGTTCCGCCGCTCTGGTGGTGCGGTCGACATGGCAGGGCCCCGGGACGTGGCGGACGTCTCCGACGTCATCTCGTGGGCACTGGCGCACACGCCGGCAGACGGGCGCAGGGTCGGGCTGTACGCCTCCTCCTACGGCGCGGCCGTGAGCCTGAACGCGGCCGCACACGACGCCCGGGTCACGGCGGTAGCTGCCCTGTGCCCGTGGACCGACCTCTTCGACGCGTTCGTGCCCGGCGGCACCCGCGCCGCGCCGATCACCGCTTACCAGCAGGCCGTCGGCATGCTCGACGGGCGGATGAGCCCTGAGACGCGCCGAGCCTTCGAGAACATCGCCAGCGGGAGGGACCTGGCCGAGGTGCGGGCCTGGGCGCGCGCACGCTCCGCCCACACCTTCACGGCCGCGCTCAACACCCGCCGCACGCCGGTGTTCATGGCGGGGGAATGGAACGATCCGCTGGTGCCAGCCGGGCAGACAGGCAGGCTGCTGGATGAGCTCAGCGGCCCCCGGCAACTCTGGATGAACCCCGGCGGCCACGGCGATTCGAGCTCCCGCGAGGCATCCCTACTGCATCCGGAGACCACCGTCCGCGCACATGCCACACGGTGGCTCGACCACTTCCTTCTCGGCCGCCCCAACGGCGCGGACCGTCTCGCACCGCTCCTGCTGCGATCGCGCAACTCCACCGCGCTGGAGACATACCCGAGCTGGAAGGCGATGGAGGGCACGCCCGCGGCCGTACGGGTGCGGACGCTTCGAGAAGGGCGGGACCCGCGCCTGCTCGCCGGCCTGGACTCGGCCGCGGATTCCGGCCCGTTTCCGGTCGCGGGCCTGGCCGACTCCCTCGGCCTGCCTCCCACCACCGCCCTGCCCCTGCTCACCCCGCCCCTGGCGGCCATCTGGCACAGCGACCCCCTCGCTTCCCAGTGGTCACTGCGCGGATCACCCCGGGTACGGACCCGCGTGACCTCCACCGCGTCCCGAGGCACCTTCGTGGCCTATCTGTATGACGTGGACGCCCTGGGTGTGGCCCGGTTGGTGAGCCACGCCCCCTACACGTTCACCGGCACGCGCCCGGGAACCGCGATCGATGTCGACCTGCGGATGCCCGCCTCCGCCTGGGACGTGGTGCAGGGGCACCGTCTCGCCCTCGTCATCGACGGCGGCGACCACCGCTACACCGGTGTCAGTCCCCTGGGCGCCTCGATGACGTTCTCGGCGGCGGACACCCGCCTGAGTGTCCACACCCGCACCGGGTGACAGGGGCAGCGGCCCTTGGCCGCGCAGAGACAAAAAGGGACTGCGACCGCCGTGTCCGCCGGTACGGCTACGACGTTGGGAGGACGACACATCGATTTTCCCGCGGCACGGTGCCGCGGAGTCTGGAGTCATGCTCATGCAGGACGTTGTGGTCGGCGGCAAAGGGCTCGCACGGCACGTGGCGGTTTTCAACGTGCCGATGCACGGTCATGTGATCCCCACCCTCGCCGTCGTACGGGAACTGGTCGATCGCGGTCACCGGGTGAGCTACGCGGTGACCGCCGAGTTCGCCGACGGCGTCCGCGCGGCGGGCGCGACGCCCGTGCTCTATGACGTGCCCCCGGCGGAAGAGGCCCCCGAGGACATGGCCAAGGGGGTCACCCTGGCTGTGGGCGTCAATGTGATGGCGCTGCCGCAACTGGAGGAGGCGTTCGCCGATGACGTGCCCGATGTGGTGCTAGCCGACGTGTACGCGTGGGCGGGGCCGCTGCTGGCGGCGCGCTGGAAGGTGCCGGCCATCCAGCTGGCACCGACACACATCCCCTACGAGGGAGTGGTCCAGGAGTTCTTCGGCCTCGGGGACATCGCGCAGATCCCCGGCTTCTCCGAACTCTCAGGCGCGTTGGCGCATTTCGGGGTCCCTGGCGGCGTCCACTCCCTGACTCTGGCCCCGCCGCGCACCGTCGCCTTCTTCCCCCGCTCCTTCCAGCGGCGGCCGGAGACGGTGCGGGCGGGCGAGGCGCACTGGGTGGGTCCGGCCCTCTCCGAGCGTTCCTTCCAGGGCCGCTGGCACAGGCCGCAGAGCGACAAGCCGGTGGTGTACGTGTCGTTGGGCTCCCAGTTCAACCGGCGCCCGGAGTTCTACCGGGCCTGCATCGAGGCGTTCGACGGCCTGGGCTGGCAGGTGGTGATGAGCGTGGGCGCCGAGGTGGCGGCAGCCGGACTCGGCAAGGCAGGAGACGGGTTCGAGGTGCACGCGAGCGTGCCTCAGCTCGATGTTCTGGCCTCAGCCTCGGCCTTCGTCACGCATGGAGGTATGGGCAGCCTGATGGAAGCCTTCTCTCTGGGGGTGCCCGTCGTAGTGGTGCCGCAGATGGCCGAGCAGAAGGTCAACGCCGGCCAGGTCGAAGAACTCGGCGTCGGACGTCACCTCCCGCGGGACCAGGCCACCGCCGAAGCCCTGCGCGACGCGGTCCAGACGGTCATGGACGACCCGCACATCGCCACCGCGGTGACCAGGCTCCGCCAGGACATCAGCGCAGCCGGTGGAGCCGCAGCCGCGGCCGACATCGTGGAGAAGGCACTGGCGGACACGCCCATGACCACACGCTGATCCGGCCGCCGCATCTGCACCTCGACCCCGTCCGGCAGCCCAAGGCCACCACGCCCTCATCTCCGGCCGACGGCACGTTCACAACCGTCTCGATCCCTCTGCAAGACCTTCCCGGAGCAGGACACCAATGGAATCTTTCACCACCCGTCGGCACATCAGGATGAGCGACGCCGACATCTACGGCAATGTGCACAACCTGTCGATGATCCGGTACGCCGAGGACACCGCCGTCGAACTGGCACAGATGCTTCAGCAAAAGCACGGCGTCGAGAGCTACTGGGGTGTCGCGGAGATCCAGGCCAGTTTCACCATGCCGCTGCCCTGGACGACAGCCGAAGTCGAGCTGTCTCTGCAAGCCGAGAAGGTCGGCCGGGCCAGCCTGACGCTCCTCACCGCTGTCACCTCCGAACACGGCACCCACGCCACGGTGCGATCGCGCGTCATCCGTTTCGACTCCACCGGCAACCGCGCCGCCATCAGCCCTGAAGAATGCGCCCAGTACTCTCGCTACCTGACATCCGGGAACCAACCCACAGGCAGGGTCCTTGCCCAGTCCCGAGCCTGAACGGACGATGAAGCCGAGGACGAGCGGCGCAGTCCGAGTAGTGCGCCATCCCGTGCACGGAACGAACCCGGCGCCACGGGTTTGACCCGTCGAAGTCCCCCAACCGCAAGGGGTTGAAAGGGACTTCACGGGTCGACCCGTCGACGTACCGAATCGACGCGGCAGGGGAGTCGGGTCGGCTACGGCTCTTCCGTGGGAGCTGTTCGGCCATACTGGAATGGCGCGAAGCGGGCACACCACCCAAACCGGAAGGTCATTAACAGTCGATAACCGACCGCTGCTGAACGTTGCCGCTGTCCATGATCACGTGGAAATGCTCGAACGGTGCTCATGATCACGCGGAAGTGCCACGGAACCGCGGAACCTACACGCCGAGGTCAGACCGCCGGGGCCGGGTAGGTCGGGTACTCGACGCCGGACACGTGCTGGACGACCCGGATGACCTGGCAGGAGTAGCCGAACTCGTTGTCGTACCACAGGTAGAGGATCGCGTTGTCGCCGTCGACCTTGGTGGCGCCGGCGTCGACGATCGAGGCGTGGCGCGAGCCGATGAAGTCGCTCGACACCGCGTCGGGAGCGGTGGTGAAGTCGATCTGGCGCTTGAGCGGCGAGGTCAGCGACACGTTGCGGAGGTAGTCGAGGACCTCCTCGCGGGTGGTCTCGCGTTCGAGCCGCAGGCTGAGGATCGCGATCGAGACGTCGGGCACCGGTACGCGGATCGAGCTGCCGGTGATCGGCGCCTTGAGGTCGGGCAGCGCCTTGGCGACGGCGGAGGCGGCACCGGTCTCGGTGATCACCATGTTGAGCGGCGCCGAGCGGCCGCGGCGGTCGGCCTTGTGGTAGTTGTCCAGCAGGTTCTGGTCGTTGGTGAACGAGTGGACGGTCTCCACGTGGCCGCGCAGGACGCCGTACTCGTCGGCCATCGCCTTCAGCGGCGGGACGATCGCGTTGGTGGTGCAGGAGGCGCAGGACAGGATCTGGTCGTCGGGCTTGATCGTGTCGTGGTTGACGCCGTGCACGATGTTGGGGACGTCGCCCTTGCCCGGCGCGGTCAGGACGACCTTGTCGATGCCGGGGCGCAGGTGGGTCGACAGGCCCTCGCGGTCGCGCCACTTGCCGGTGTTGTCGATGAGGATGGCGTCCTTGATGCCGTACGCCGTGTAGTCGACCTCCGACGGGTCGCCGGCGTAGATCACCTTGATCTCGTTGCCGTTGGCGACGATCGTGCTGTTCGCCTCGTCGACGGTGATCGTGCCCTGGAACTGGCCGTGGATGGAGTCGCGGCGCAGCAGCGAGGCGCGCTTGACGAGATCCTCGGCGGCCCGGCCGCCGCTCGGGCGGACGACGATGGCGCGCAGTCGCAGGCCGTTGCCGGAGCCGGCCTTCTCGATGAGCAGGCGGGCGACGAGGCGCCCGATGCGGCCGAAGCCGTAGAGGACGACGTCGCGTCCCTCGCTGCGCTCGATCTTGTTGGCACCCGTGGCGCCGGCGACGGCCTCGGCGGTGAACTCCTCGACCGGGAGACCGCGGTCGTCGGCCTTGTACGTCGCGGCGAGCATGCCGATGTCGATCTGGGAAGGGCCGAGATCGAGCGTGGTGAGAGCCTGCAGGAACGGCAGCGTCTCGGTGACCGAGAGTTCCCCGCCGGCGATCTGCCGGGCGAAACGGTGGGTCTTGAGGATGCTCACCACTGACTTGTTCACCAAGGAGCGGCTGTGGAGCAGGATCGTGACATCACGCTCCCGGTGTAGCTTCCCGATGATGGGGATCATCGACTCCGCGATCTCCTCGCGGTTCTTCCAGTTGGTGAACGAGTCGTCATTGACAGTCACAGGTTTATCTTTCGAGCTAGGCGGCGCTCATATGCTAACCCCACCGGTGTTTTGATCATCCAGGTGGGGCCGCCTGGGCGGGATGCCGTGCTCGGGTCCGTGGCCCGACCGGGGCGGGGAATGCCTTGCCGGTGGCACAGAGGGGCTTCAACCGGCGGGATTCGGGCCGCCGATTATGATGCGGGTATGAGACGGCAGGTGTGGCGCGAGGCCCGGCCCGGTGGGCCGCGGGTGTACGTGCTGCTGGTGCTGGCCGTGTTGGCGGGTGTGGTGGCCATGCACGGCCTGGGGCCTGCTGTCCCTCCGGCCTCGTCCTCCGCCGTGCCGGAGGTCCGCCACGCGGTCGTGGCCGCGGCCTGGTCGCACTCCGGCGCGGCCGGGTGCGAGGACTGCGTCCACGCCGGGCATGACGACGGTGGTGCCGGCGGACATGTTGAGCACGCCGACGACCTGTGCGCTGCCAGTGGTACGGGTGGAGCGCCCGTACTGCCGACGCCTGCTCCGGCCGGGGCCGCTGCGGGGTGTCCGACTGCGGACGTCCCCGCCCCCGCCTCTGCGGCGACGCCGGGTGGACGGGCCCCGCCCTCGTTGAGCGAACTGCAACTCCTGCGCATATAGGCCGGCCCGCCGCGCCCGCCCCTTCGGGCGGTGCCGCCGTCAAGAGCCATGCCCATCGAGCACACACGCAGGAGTCGCACCACCATGACCGCACACCGTTCCCTGATCCGCCGTGCCGCCGCCGTGGCGACCGCGGCCACCGCCGCCGTGGCACTCGCCGCCTGCGGCGGAGGAAATGACGGCTCCGCCGGCCACGACGGCCACGGCAGGACCTCCTCGCCCAGCACGTCGGCCTCTGCCGGGCAGGGTGAGCACAACGGAGCCGACGTCGCCTTCGCGAAAGGAATGATCCCGCACCACCGTCAGGCGGTCGAGATGGCCGATCTGGCGCAGAGCCGGGCGCGGTCCGCCGAGGTCAGGAAACTGGCCGCGGAGATCGAGAAGGCGCAGGACCCGGAGATCAGGACCCTGTCCGGGTGGCTCGCTTCCTGGGGCGAGGAGGTCCCCGAGGAGGGCCGGAGCGCCGGGCACGGCGAGCACTCCATGTCCGGGATGATGACGCCCGAGGAGATGGACGAGCTGGAGAAGGCTTCCGGCACGGCGTTCGACACCGCCTTCATGCAGATGATGATCAAGCACCACGAAGGTGCGGTCGAGATGGCCAGGACCGAGCAGGCCGACGGTGCCTACCAGCCCGCCAAGGACATGGCCGACGCCATCGTCACCTCGCAGAGCGCCGAGATCACCCGCATGAACGAGCTGCTCGGCAACAACTGACCTCGCGGGCCGGCTGCGGGGGCGGCCACCAGCCGCCCCCGCTCCCTCCGCGCCCCGAGGGCTCGGCCGGCCGCGCTCCGGGCGGCCCGCCGCGCGGGCTCACAGCCGGCAGGCGACGTCCAGCAGCTTGATGGGCTTCTCCGCGTCCAGGTCGACGTACGCGGTGAAGCGCTGCTTGTCGTTCGCGCCCCAGTGGGTGGTGACCGTCGCCCAGCCGACCCGCGCCGACTGCGCGGTGGTCACCTTGCCGATCGAGATGTTCCGCGGCTCGTTCTGGGCGCACAGCAGCAGGTCGTAGTCGGGGATGCCGGCCGCCCGTTCCTTCAGGCCGGGCGCCACCTGGTGCTCGCGCTCCCAGGGGGACGGGCCGTGCTTGCCGTAGAAACCGGCCAGGAAGCGGTGGATCTCCGCGGCGGTCCAGCGCTTGTCCGGGGCGGGCTCGGCCGTCGGAGTGGTCCGCACGGCCGGGGTGTGGTGGGCGGTCGCGGCGGTCCGGTCCGGCTGGACGGCGGCCGGAGAGGTGGCGGCGATGGTCAGGGTGAGGCCGGCCGCGGCGGCGCACGCGGTGACGACAGTGGTGGCACGCGAAGCGGTACGGGGCATCAGATGTCCTCGACTTCCGTTTTTATGCGCATTATCCGGTCTTGCTTACTGAGACATCCGGATGCACCCGATGGTTGCGGCCCTCCACCCCCGAATCCCACCGACGGCTTCTTCGTCGAGGAGAGCCGAGGGGAGTCGAGGAGAAGGGCGTCCCGGCCGGACGCGAAGCCCCCGGCCGGGACGCCGGCCCGCCTACCGGGAGGCGCCGCCGAAGAGCGAGCCGAGCACCTGCCCGGTGAAGTCCAGACCTGCCTGTTCGCGCGGGGTCAGGGTGGTGGGGGTGTCGTCGACGGGCACCGCGGCGGCGGTCCCGGAGGCAAGCAGGACGGCTGCGAGGGAAGCGGTGAGGGCGAGGGTGAAACGACGGCGCATGGTTCTGTCCCTTCGGCGCGTACGAGGATTCGTCTCATCTTCACCGTGCGCCGGGTGTGCTTGCGCGTACCCGGCCCCGGACCGCTTGATTTCCCCGGGCACGTCACCCGATCCGGTCAGGTCCTTCACCCGTCGGGGGCCGCCGTGCCGGTGAGCGCGGGTTCACGGGAGTCCGGCACAGGCCCGGTGAGGCCGCGACGGTCGCGCCACCCGGCACCGTACCCGCCCGGCACCGTCCCCCGGCTCCTGCCCGGCCGGGTCAGGAGCGCCGGGGCGCTGTTGACCGCGGCGTCGCGGACGACGGCTCGGGGTGAGGGGGCTTGAAGCAGGCGGTGACCGTCTTGCCGTGCTGCTGCGCATGGGTCTGCCAGCTGTCGGCGAGGGCCTGCACGATGCTGACGCCCCTTCCCGAAACGGCCTCCGGGCCCGGGTCCCTGGGCTTGGGCACGGCGGCGGCCTCGTCGTGGACGCTCACGTGCAGGCAGGTGCTGTCCCAGGTCAGCACCAGTTGGGCGTCGCTGTGGGCGTGCAGGTGTGCGTTGGTGAGGAGTTCGGAGACCGCCAGTACGATCTCGTCCACGGTATCGGGCGCATCGGCGGCCCAGGGGAGGGCCTCCAGCTGATGGCGCGTCCACTCCCGCCCATCGCGTACGCCCTTGCCCGCGGGGAACGTGCGGGCCCACCCGGTCGCTTTGACGGCCATGGCATTCTCTCCGGAGTTCTCGTCCAGCAACGACGCAGAACGCCTACCCGCTGCGGCCCGGATCACCTCGCCGGAGATCCGAGTACGCCCTGACCCGGTGTGCGCCGTCCTCGGTGCCGACCCGCCGTGGACGAGCGGCGCCCCGCTTCGGATCAGGCGGGGTGGCCCGGCGACAGGTCGGCGACGTCGGTGAAGCCGAGCAGCTGGGCGCGGCCGGGCGGGCATGGGGACTCGGCCACCGGTGCCAGCAGGAAACCCACGTGGTCCCCCCCCCGGCGAAGAGATCCAGAACACGTCCGACGAACCAGGCACACGCATCGGTCAGCACCGGCGTGCCGCCGTCCTGCGACTGCCATGCGACGCGCTCGAACGTGTCGACACGGTCACCGGTCTCGCCGCCGAACAGTTCGGCCAGTGCTCTGTCCTCACGACGCAGCAGGTGCACGCCCAGATGCGACGCCCGACGCGCCACGCGGCAGGTGTGATGGGCGGTGGACAGCCGCACCATGAACCGGGGCGGATGGATCGAGCACTGGGAGGCGAACCCCACCAGGCATCCCGACCGCTCTCCTGCGGCCGCGGCCGTCACGACGTACATCGGGTAGTTGAGCAGATCGATGAACGTGTCGAGCTTCACGAGGCGACCGTACCCGGCCGGTGGCCCCGCGGGGCGCGTCGGCGACCGCGAGGCCGTGAGGGCGTTCCCCGCGGATCCGGCGGCCGGACAGCCGCCCATGGCGGGGAAGGGAGGGTCAACCGGTGAAGGTGCCGGAAGGACTTTCCCTGCTGTCCTCGTCCCCGTCCCGGTTCCCGTTCCCGTTCCCGCTCGTCCGTCCGTCCGGCACTCCGCCACCCGCCGGTGTGCTGACGGACAGCGGAGTCGCGATGTCCTCGAGGGACTTGCCCTCCGCCGCGACGGCGAAGAACACCGCCACCACACCTGCGGCCACCATCAGCGACGCGCCGACGCAGAACGCGAGTACGGCGTCCCCCACCACTCCGCTCTGAGTGAGCTCCGCGAACAGCAGCGGCCCGGAGATACCGCCGGCCGCTGTGCCGATGGCGTAGAAGAAGGCGATCGCCATCGCGCGGGTCTCCATCGGGAAGATCTCACTGACCGTGAGATAGGCGGAACTCGCGCCCGCCGAGGCGAAGAAGAGGACGACGGCCCAGCACAGGGTCATGGTCGTCGCGTCGAGCCAGCCGCTGTTGAAGAACCACGCGGTGACGAAGAGCAGCAGTCCCGAGAGGATGTAGGTGCCGGCGATCATCGGCTTGCGGCCCACCGTGTCGAACAGCCGCCCCAGCAGCAGCGGCCCGAGGAAGTTGCCGAAGGCGATGGCCGCGAAGAAGTACCCCGTCGACCCGCTGGGCACGTCGAAGAACTTCACCAGGATCGAGCCGAATCCGAAGGTGATGGCGTTGTACAGGAACGCCTGCCCGATGAAGAGCGCGAAGCCGAGGATCGCGCGCTTGGGGTAGGAGCGGAACAGGGTCCGGGCGATCTCGACGAATCCGATACCGCGCCGCTGCTCGATGGTGATGGCCGTAGCGGGTTCGGGCAGGCGCTTCCCGGTCTCTTCCTCGATCTCGCGTTCCACCCTGGTGACGAGTTCGTCCGCGCCTTCCGAGCGCCCGTGGATGAACATCCAGCGCGGACTCTCCGGCACGTGGCGGCGGACCAGCAGGATGACCAGGCCGAGGACGACACCGAGGGCGAAGGTGAGCCGCCAGCCGATGTCCTTGGGGAAGATGTCGGTGTTGAGGGCCAGGACCGACAGCAGGGCGCCGCCCATCGCACCGAGCCAGTAGCTGCCGTTGATGATGAGGTCCACGCGTCCCCGGTACTTGCTGGGGATCAGCTCGTCGATGGCCGAGTTGATGGCCGCGTACTCGCCGCCGATGCCGAAGCCGGTGAGGAAGCGGAAGAGGAAGAACCACCACGAGGAGTAGGACAGGGCGGTCATCGCGGTCGCCGCCAGGTAGACCGCCAGGGTGATGAGGAACAGTTTCTTGCGGCCGTACCGGTCGGTGAGCCAGCCGAAGAACAGGGCCCCGGAACAGGCGCCGGCCACATAGAGGGCGGCGGCGACCCCGGTGACTTGCGCGTCGGTGATGGGCAGTCCGCTGCCCTCCTCCGAGAGGCGGCTCGCGACAGTGCCGACGACGGTCACTTCGAGACCGTCGAGGATCCACACGGTGCCGAGCCCGATCACGATCATCCAGTGCCACCTCGACCACGGGAGGCGGTCGAGTCTGGCCGGGATTTTGGTGGTGATGGTTCCGGTTGCCGCGCGTTCGCTCTGACTCATCGTGCGCTTCCTCCTGACAGCGACTCCATCGGCGCCCAAGGGGCCGCATCCGAATACCCTTGATGAAACTGGGCAAACCGCTCGGTCGCCGCCACCAGGTCCGTCCGGCTGCCACCCTGTCCGTTCAGGGGAGGGCGGATCAGGGGAGGGTGGACCGGGTGGCGACCGGGCGGGGGAGACCCCGCCCTCCGGGGCCGGCTGTGACGGAAGGGGCGAGGCCGTGGAGCACGTACTGAACCTGTGGCGCCAGGACCTCGGAGAGGTGCCCCCGTCGGTCTGGCGGCAGACCGGTCTCCGCGTGCTGATCCTCGCGGACAACGGCCTCACGGCCCTCCCGCCGGAGATCGGCCGGCTGCGCCGGCTGAACACCCTGGACCTGGGCCACAACGCGCTCACGTCGGTGCCCGACGAGCTGGGCGAACTGGCCGGACTCGGCGACTGTCTCTACCTGCACGACAATCACCTGTCGCACCTTCCGGACTCCCTGGGGAACCTGACGCGACTGCGCTACCTCAACGTCGGCGAGAACCTCCTCGGCGTCCTGCCCGAGTCCATCGGCGACATGACCGGTCTCGTCGAACTCGGAGCACAGCACAACCGGCTGACCACGCTGCCCGACTCGATCGGCCGGCTCCACAGCCTTCGTGACCTCCGGTTGCGCGGGAACAGGATCGAACAGCTGCCGTCATCGGTCGCCGGATTGCACCAGCTGCGTCACCTGGACCTTCGGGAGAACGCGGTGACCGAGCTGCCGGAGTCGCTGGCCGGCCTCCCGCGACTGCGCCGGATCGACCTGCGGAGCAACCGCGTCGGCCGGCTGCCGGACTGGCTCGCCCGGATGCCGTCGTTGGAGAAGCTGGATCTGCGATGGAACGGGGTCGATCCCTCCTTGCCGCTGCTGGCGGAGCTGGAACGGCAGGGCTGTTTCGTCCTCGCGTGAACCGGATGGCGCGCGCTGTCGCACCGTCAGGCCGGCGGGGACCCGGGCGCGTCGGCGGCCGGCCGCGTGAAGGGCGGCGAGAGCTCTGTCCTGCGGGGCCGCAACGGCCCGCGTATCCGAAGCGTGACCGGGCGACTGCCCTGGTGCGGGACCTCGACGGCACCGAGGGTGATCCGACGGCGCGACACTGTTGCGCGCTGTCGCGACAGCGCGGGGGCGTTCTCCGTTGTGCCTACGCCCCCGTCGGGACCCTTCCGGCCGCCTGCGTCCGCACCGCCCCCATGCTCGCCGCGACGACCAGCACGATCGCCAGCCCCTCCGCGGGCGAAAGGGCCTGACGCAGTACGAGGAAACCGGCCGTGGCGGCGATCGCCGGCTCCAGGCTCATCAGCACCGCGAACGTCGCCGCGGGCAGCCTGCGCAGTGCCAGCAGCTCCAGCGTGTACGGCAGGACCGACGACATCAGCGCCACCGCGAGTCCCAGCCCCAGCGTCGAGGGAACGAACAGCCGCGTCCCCGCCTCCATGAGCCCGAACGGCAGGCTCAGCAGCGCGCCGACCCCCATCGCCAGCGCCAGCCCGTCCGCCTGCGGGAAGCGCCGCCCGGTACGGGCGCTGAAGACGATGTACGCCGCCCACATGCCGCCCGCCGCCAGGGCGAACGCCGCACCGGCCGGATCGAGCCGGTCGAAGCCCCCTCCGCCGAGCAGCACCACACCGCCGAGGGCGAGCCCCGCCCACAGCAGGTTCACCAGCCTCCGCGAGGCGAACACCGACAGGGCGAGCGGACCCAGTACCTCCAGGGTGACCGCCGCGCCCAGCGGAATACGGTCCACGGCCTGGTAGAAGAGCATGTTCATCCCGCCCATGGCGGCGCCGAAGGCGAGGACGGTGGCCCAGTCGGCGCGGGAGTGCCCGCGCAGCCGGGGCCGGCAGACGGCGAGCAGCACCAGGGCGGCGAGCACCAGCCGCAGCGTGACGACGCCGAGCGCGCCGGCCCGCGGCATCAGCAGCACGGCGACGGCCGCCCCGAACTGCACCGAAAGACCGCCCGCGACGACGAGTGCCACCGGCCCCAGGGAACGCCGGGCGCCGGAGGGCGGCGCGGCCGCGCCCTCGGGCACCGCCGCCGCGGCGACCGCCGCCTCCGTCCGTACGCCCGCCGCGCCCGCCTGCGCGCCGCTGCCCGCGTTCGCGGACCGCGCGTCCTTCACACCAGCCTCCCCGGTTGCTTCGTCCCGTCCTCCCCACGCTACGGACCCGGGCGTCGCGCGTGAAATGCCGTTCTCGCTGCGGTTATGCTCCACACGCATGAGCATCGAGCTGCGCCATCTCCGCTGCTTCCTCGCCATCGCGGAGGAGTCCAACGTGACCAGGGCCGCGGCCCGGCTGGGCCTCACCCAGCCCAGTGTCTCCCGCACGCTCGCCTCGCTCGAGAAGCGCATGGGCGTGCGGCTGGTGGACCGCTCCACACACCACCTCGCCCTCACGGCGGAGGGCCGGGCCTTCCGTGACAAGGCCGCCGCCGCCGTCGCCGCCTTCGACGAGGCGCTCGACACCGGGCGGCTGCGGCGCCGGCCCCTGCGGCTCGGGCACGCCTGGTCGGCCCTCGGCCCGTACACCACCCCGCTGCTGCGCCGCTGGCAGCGCGAACACCCGGACACCCCGCTCGAACTGCTGAGGATCGACGACCGTACGGCAGGGCTCGCCCGCGGCGAGGTCGACGCCGCCGTACTGCGCGGCCCGGTGGACACGCCCGGCCTGGTCACCGAGTTGCTGTTCACGGAGCCCAGGGTCGCGGCCGTACCGTCGGACGACCCGCTCGCGGCGCGGGCCTCGCTGACGCTGGCGGACCTCGGGGCCGGCCCGGTCGTCCTGAACACGGTCTCGGGCCTGACGACACCGGACCTGTGGCCCGAGGAGATCCGGCCCACGGCGACGGTCACGGTGGCCAACACGGACGACTGGCTCACCGCGATCGCCGCGGGCCGCGGCGCGGGGGCGTCGGTGGCCTCCACCGCCCAGATGCACGCGCACCGCGGTGTCACGTACCGGCCGTTGTCCGACGCCCCGAGCGCCCCCGTCTTCCTGGCCTGGCGCAGCGCGTCCCCGCATCCGGCCGTCCGTCAGCTGGTGGCCCTGGCCCGGGCGGTGGCCGGTTCGACCGGTCCGGCCGGACCGCGCTGACGCGCTTTCGCGGCGGCGGGTCCGGCGCGGCGGCGACCCTGCTCCCCGGTGCTTCCTGTCGCCTTCTGTCGCTGCGGAGGTGTTGACGTGTCTTCGTCATGGACCTACCGTCCGATCGACAGGTCAGACCGCGTTCGATATCTCGAACGAAATGAGGAGTTCATGCCGTCCCTGGACAGACGACGCTTTCTCCGCGGTGCGACGCTCGTCGCGGCGGTGCCCCTGGTGTCGTTCCTGCCCGGGACCCCGGCCACCGCGGCGCCCCGGACCCCGCCCCGCGCCGCACCCGGCAGCGGCGCCGGTGCGGCCCGCGCCGCTCTGCCGGCTCCGTCCGCCTGGACGGTCCGGCCCTTCCCGCTCGAGGACGTGACTCTCGGCGGCAACGGAGTCTTCGCCGCCAAGCGCGACCTGATGCTGGATCACGGCCGTGGCTACGACGTGGACCGGCTGTTGCAGGTCTTCCGCGCCAACGCCGGGCTCTCCACCCGCGGCGCGGTCGCCCCCGGCGGCTGGGAGGGTCTCGACGGCGAGGCGAACGGAAACCTCCGCGGCCATTACACGGGCCACTTCCTCACCATGCTCTCCCAGGCCTACGGGAGCACCGGGGAGACGGCCCACTCCGACAGGATCCGCTACATGGTCGGAGCCCTGACCGAGGTCCGCGAGGCACTGCGCCGCGATCCGGCCGTGCTCAGTGTCCCCGGGAGGTCCGGCACGGCCGCCGAGAACGTGCGAGGCTCCCACCAGTACGTCGACCTGCCCGCCGGAGTCCTCGGCGACTCGTCCTCCCTCACCCTCTCCGCCTGGGTGAAGCCCACGCACGACGCCGACTGGGCCCGCGTCCTCGACTTCGGCGACGACACCACCCGCTACCTCTACCTGGCCGCCCGCAACGCGAACGGCCACCCCCGCTTCGCCCTCACCACCAGCGGCCCCGGCGGCGAGCAGGGCGTCGACGGCACCGCCCCGCTGCCGCTGAACCGGTGGAGCCACCTCGCGGTGACGCTCACCGGCACCACCGCCACGCTCTACGTCAACGGCGCCGCCGTCGGCCGGAACGCCACGACCCTCGGCCCGGCCGCGCTCGGGTCCCTCGCCCACCACTGGCTCGGCCGGTCGCACTTCCCCGCCGACCCCGTCTTCGCCGGTGCCTTCGACCGGGTCGACATCTGGTCACGGGCACTGACCGGCGCCGAGATCGCCGGGCTCCAGGAAGCGCCCGCCGACCGGTCCGCCGCGGCCGCCGGCGACCTGGCCTCGTACCGCTTCGACGAGACGAGCGGCTCCACCTTCGCCGACTCCTCCGGCCGCGGGCTCCACGCCACCCTGCGCCGCACCTGGGACGCGCCGAGCCACCCCGGTTTCCTCGCGGCGTACCCGGAGACGCAGTTCATCACCCTGGAGTCGATGACGGCCGGCAACTACACCGTGGTGTGGGCGCCGTACTACACCGCCCACAAGATCCTGCGCGGACTCCTCGACGCGTACCTGGCCACCGGCGACGCCCGGGCGCTCGACCTCGCCGAGGGCATGTGCGGCTGGATGTACTCCCGGCTGTCCCGGCTGCCCGCCACCACCCTGCAGCGCATGTGGGGGGTCTTCTCCAGCGGCGAGTTCGGCGGCATCGTCGAAGCGATCTGCGATCTGTACGCGGTCACCGGGAAGCGCGAACACCTGGCGCTGGCCCGGCTCTTCGACCTCGACCGGCTCATCGACGCCTGCGCCGCGGGCGAGGACGTCCTGGACGGCATGCACGCCAACCAGCACATCCCCGTCTTCACCGGGCTGGTCCGGCTGTACGACGAGACCGGCGAGCAGCGGTACCTCACCGCGGCGAAGAACTTCTGGGGCATGGTCGTCCCGGCCCGGATGTACGGCATCGGCGGCACCAGCACCGCGGAGTTCTGGAAGGCGCCCGGGGCCGTCGCCGCGACCCTCGGCGACACCAATGCCGAGACCTGCTGCGCGTACAACCTGCTCAAGCTGAGCCGGACGCTGTTCTTCCACGAGCAGGACCCGGCGTACATGGACTACTACGAGCGGACGCTCTTCAACCAGGTCCTCGGCTCCAGACAGGACCGGCCGGACGCGGAGAAGCCGCTCGTCACCTACTTCGTCGGACTGCGCCCCGGACACGTGCGCGACTACACGCCCAAGGCGGGTACGACGTGCTGCGAGGGCACCGGCATGGAGAGCCACACCAAGTACCAGGACTCGGTGTACTTCGCGCGGCCCGACGGCACCGCCCTCTACGTCAACCTCTACAGCCCCACCACGCTCACCTGGGCGGAGAAGGGTGTGACCGTCACCCAGACGACCGACTACCCGAGGGAGCAGGGGTCCACGATCACCGTCCGGGGCCGCGGGCCCGCCGCCTTCGACCTGCTGCTGAGGGTGCCGGCCTGGGCGCGGGACGGTTTCCGGGTGACCGTCAACGGCAGAACGGTGAAGGGGAGTCCGCTCCCCGGCAGCTACTTCACGGTGTCCCGCACCTGGCGCGACGGAGACACCGTGCGCGTGAGTGTTCCCTTCCGGCTGCGGGTGGAGAAGGCCCTGGACGACCCGGCCGTGCAGACCCTGTTCTACGGCCCGGTCAACCTCGTGGCCCGGGACGCCCGCACGGACTACCTCCGCCTCGGGCTCTACCGCAACGCCGCTCTCTCCGGCGATCTGCTGCCCAGCCTCACCCCCGTGGACGGCGAACCGCTGCACTACACCCTCGACGGCGTCGAGTTCGCGCCCTTCTTCGAGGGGACCGAGGACCCCACCCACGCCTACTTCCGGCGCGCCGAGCCGCGGGTCGTCTTCGGCGCCACGGAGTCCGGCGTCGCCAACCCGGCCCGGCCCGACGGCACCACGCTCCTCGACGAGATCTGGGCCGCCGCCCCCTTCAGGAACAAGCAGGCCCTGGTGCGGCACGTGGAATCCACGGTGGACACCTGGGTGGGCGCGGGACTGCTCGGCGCGGCCGACGGCCGGAAGGCGGTGAGCACGGCCAAGAGGGCGTCCTACGCGGGCAGGTGGCGGTGACACAGGACGCGGGATCGTGGCCCCGGAGCCCGACGAACGGTATTTAAGGGCGCGAGCGGGGGCAATTCGCCGTGAGGCAGGTCCGACAGCAGGGAGCGCCAGTGATCCGTGTCCTTCTCGTCGAGGAAAACGGACTCCTGCGCGGAGCGCTCGACGCTCTCCTGACGCGCGAGGAGGACATGGAGGTCGTCGCGGATGCCGGGGAAGACGGGCAGTTCGTCGCACGAGCGCTGTCGTACCGCCCCGATGTGGTCGTCATCGACGTCGACTCCCGTCAGGACGAGGTGCTCGCCACGGCGGGCGAGCTGTGCAGGCGTCTCCCCGAGTGCCGGACGCTGCTGGTGGCGGGGGCGCCGACACTGGAGAGGCTCCGCAGGGTGCTGGCCCTGCGGCCACCCGGGCTCATCGGGAAGGACGGGCCCTCGGACCGGCTCGTCGAGGGCCTTCCAGCCCTGGAGGGGAAGCGCGACGCCGTCGGGGCGGAGCACGACCCAGGTGTCCGTCTCGGAGCGGGTCCAGGAGGCGGGAGTCGGGCGCCGGGCCCGGGCGAACGCGGTGTTCCCACCGCGGGCGCGAGCCGGCGTGTCGTAGAAGTGGGCGTCCATGAGGCAGTAGGCCTCGTAGCGCTTGTCCACCGGGTCCCTCCCGTTCGGAGTCCCGTTCAGCTCCTGGGGCGGCGCATGCCGCGCGTACGGACACGCGTACGGAGCCGGAGCGATGAGAGGTCCGCTCCGATACCACTGGAGCAACGTCTACGTTTGACGATCGCAGAGTTGCCCGGCGCGGAACACCACCGGCTGTCACGCGATGGCCGTGAAAAAAGCACGGCCGCACCGTGCGGAGTGCCACGCCCCGGGCCGCTTCCGCCGCTGTGGCCCGGGGGCGGCGCTGCCGGTGGTCAGGAGACGGTGCAGGAGCCGATGACGGGGGCCGAAGTGGTGCCGTTCGTCATGACGGTGAAACCGAAGCTCGTCGACGCCCCGGCCGCCAGGTTTCCGTTGCCGTTGGGCTTCATGGTCATGACATTTCCGCCGCTGTTCCAGCTGGGTGTGCCGTTCCAGGTCGTGGAGATCCGCTGCGGAGGTGTCACGGTGACGGTCACGGTCCAGTTGCTGATCGCGGAGGCGCCCGCGGTCACGGTCACCCTGCCGTTGAAACGGTCGCCCCACTCCTCGGCCTTGCTGTAGGACGCGGTGCAGCCGGCGCTTCCGCCGCCCCCGCCGGCGGAGCCGCCGAGTGCGGACAGTACGGCATGGTAGGCGGGCTTCTTGTGGTAGTTGCCGTCGAACAGCAGGGGGGTGCCGCCGCTGCGCCAGGAGTACTTGTCGGTGACGCCCCAGACCGTGATGCCGGTGCAGCGGGCGACGGCCAGGCAGGCGTTCACCGCGGTGCCGTAGCTGGTGGCCTGGGAGCTGCCGGAGCCTTCGATGTCCAGCTCGGTGATCTGGACGTCCACGCCGAGATCGGCGAAGCGCTGCAGGTTCGCCCGGTAGTCACCGGGAACCGGCGACGCGCTGTTGAAGTGGGACTGGAAACCCACGCAGTCGATCGGCACGCCGCGCGCCTTGAAGTCCTTCACCATGGCGTAGACGGCATTGCTCTTCGCGTTGACGCCGTCGGTGTTGTAGTCGTTGTAGCAGAGCTTGGCGCCGGGGTCGGCGGCGCGGGCGGTACGGAACGCCTCCTCGATGAAGCCGTTGCCGAGCTTGTCCTGGAAGGGCGAGCTGCGCCGGGCGCCGCTGCCGCCGTCCTGGAAGGCCTCGTTGACCACGTCCCAGGAGTGGATCTTGCCCTTGTAGTGCTGCATGACCTGGGTGATGTGGTGGTTCATCGCCGACCTCAGGTCGGCGGCGCCGAGGCCCCCGACCCAGCCGGGCAGCTGGGAGTGCCACACCAGGGTGTGTCCGCGGACCTTCATGCCCCTGCTCTGGGCGTGGCTGACGATCCGGTCGGCGGAACCGAAGCTGAACGAGTTCCTGGTGCCTTCGAGGGCGTCCCACTTCATCTCGTTCTCGGGCGTCACCGAGTCGAACTCCGTGTTCAGCGTGGAGACGTAGGCGGATTCGCCCAGGTGGCTGGCGGCGACGGCGGTGCCGAAGTAGCGCCCCTTGCCGGCCGCCGCGGAGGCGAGGGTGGTGCCCGCGGCCTCGGCCGTGCCGGACAAGGCCGTCGTGCCCGTCGCGGCGAGGAGGCACGCCGCGGCGAGGGCGAGGGTGTGTCGGGCGCGGGAACGCCGGCGCGGACGGGTCCGCCCGCGTTCGGTGGAAGTACTCGTGACCATCTTCATCCTCTTCTGGCGGGACGGAGGCGCGCGTCCGCCGCATCGCGGCACGACGCCCCCGTCGAACGGCGGGTGCGTGTCGGGCAGGTGAGGGGTCGGGCGGTCGAGCGGTACCGAGACGGTCGGGACGTACCTGGCGAACGCTGTCGCCGCCGGTCGGGCCGCACGAGCGCGTGGGACGAGGTGGAGCCGGCAGGCCATTCGAAAGTTTCGAAAAATTCTCCGAATGGCTGCGGAGACCTTACGGCTGGTCCCCTGGGGGGTCAACCACTTGCGCAGAGGTCCGTCCGGAACGGCTCGTGCGCACCGGGACGCCATTGTGGCGAGCGTTCCGCCGGAGCGTGGGATCCGGGGCAACGGCCGTCTCTGCGGCGGTGGTTGACGCCGGGATCGACGGCTTCAGGCGTGACGAGACGTCTTTCGAAATCTCACAGAAAGTTTCGGAAAAGGTACCCGCGTGCGAGGGGAGGGAGAGGCGCGGCCCGTCAGGCGTCGCCGGGCGGCGGTGCGGTGCTCTGCCGCACCACCAGCGTGGTGGCGAGCTCGATGCGCAGGGCCGCCGTGTCCGGGTCGTGCGGCCGCAGCAGCATCTGCGCCGCCTCCTGGGCCATCTGCCGCAGTGGCTGGTGGACGGTCGTCAGGGCCGGGCTCGACCACTGGGCGAGCGGGACGTCGTCGTACCCCACCACCGACAGGTCCCGCGGGACGCTCAGCCCCTTGCGGCGCGCCGCCTCCAGGACCCCGAGCGCCTGCAGGTCGCTGCCGGCGAAGACGGCGGTGGGCCGGTCCGGTGCCTCGAGCAGCTCCATGGCGTGCGAGAAGCCGCCCTGGACGTGGAAGTCTCCGTACCGTACGAGACGGGGATCGGGCTCGAGGCCCGCCATGGCCATGGCGGAGCGGTAGCCGTCGAGCCGCGCCAGGGAACACATCATGTCCTCGGGCCCGGTGATGATGGCGATGCGCTCGTGCCCGCGGTCGATGAGGTGGCGGGTGGCCGCCATGCCTCCGGACCAGTTGGCCGAGCCGACGGAGGGCACGTCCGGCTCGGGATCGCCCGCCGGGTCGATGATGACGAACGGGATGGCCCGGGACCTGAGTTGCCTCTTCACCCGGTCGGGCAGGGTGGAGAAGACGAGGACCACGCCGAGCGGGCGGCGCCGCAGGACCCCCTCGACCCAGTCCGGTCCGGGTGCGTGACGGGTGCCGCTCTCGGTGAGCACCACGCTGGCGTTGTTCTCCTTCGCGACGTTCTCGACGCCGCGGATGAGCTCCATCGCCCAGACGCTCTCCAGCTCGTGGAAGACCAGCTCGATGAGGGGTGCCTGGGGCGTTCCGTGCGCACGGCGGCGGTAGCCGTGGGTCTCCAGCAGCCGCTCGACCTTGGTGCGGGTCGGGCGGGAGACATCGGAACGGCCGTTGAGGACTTTCGAAACTGTCGAGAGGGAGACACCGGCCTGCGTCGCCACCTCGGCCAGGGTCACCCGGCCCTCCACGTCGTCGTCTTCGCGCATGCCCGAAGGATAGGGCACGGCTTTCCGGTAACGGTTTGGTCGCGCCGCCGCACGCCCGTTGACCCCTCACGAGACCTCGCCCTACTGTCCGGGACTGCGAGAACTTTCGGCAGAGCTATCGAAACTTTCGAGAGGCAGAGATGAAGATACGTGCGCGGTATGCCCGCATGCTCGCCGGCGGCGTGACACTGGCCCTGGCTCTGGGCCTGTCCGCCTGCGGGGGCGAGGGGGACGGGGCGTCGTCCGGCGAGGGCGAGTTCCACGTCCTCGTCTACGGAGACGCCACCAACAAGGTCGAGAAGCAGCTCGTCGCCACCTTCAACAAGACGTCGAAGGTCAAAGCCGTCCTGGACACCATTCCCGGCGCCGACTACCAGCAGAAGCTCCAGACGATCATCAGCACCCCGCAGGCCCCGGACGTCTTCTTCAACTGGGGCGGCGGCAGCATCCAGCCCTACGTCGAGGCCGGCCTCCTGATGCCGCTGGACGACTTCATCAAGGACGACCCCGGCCTGAAGTCCAACTTCCTGCCGTCGGTCTTCGACACCGCCGTCATCGACGGCAAGTCCTACGGCGTCCCGATGCGCGGCACGCAGCCGATCCTGCTGTTCCACAACAAGAAGGTGCTGGCCGACGCGGGTGTGGCCGCGCCCACCACCTGGACGGAGCTGCTCGACGCGGTCAAGGCCCTCAAGGCCGGGGGCAGGACGCCGATCGCCCTCGGCGGCGGCGACAAGTGGCCGACGCTGATGTGGTTCGAGTACCTCTACGACCGCGTCGCGGGGCCGGAGCTCTTCCGGAAGGCGCTCGAAGGCGACAAGAGCGCCTGGGAGAGCGCGGACAGCAGGAAGGCCCTCGGCATGATCGAGGAGCTCGTCGACGCCGGCGCCTTCGGCACCAACTTCGACTCGGTGAAGTTCACCGACGGCGGTTCTCCCGCGCTCCTGGCCGGTGGCAGGGCGGGCTTCGAGCTGATGGGCTCGTGGGCCTACGCCACGCAGCAGGACGCCGACCCGGAGTTCGCCGCGAAGGACCTCGGCTACACCGCCTTCCCGGGCGTCGAGGGCGGCAAGGGCGACCGGGCCAACCTCGTCGGCAACACCAACAACTTCTACTCGGTGCTGAAGAAGACGAAGCACCCGGAAGCCGTCGCGGAGTTCCTGAAGCTCATGTACTCCGACGAGTTCGTCGAGAAGCAGCTGGCCATCGGAAACCTGCCCACCACGACGAACACCGAGAAGCTCCTCGACACCGCGGCGAACCCCGCGTACTCCGGCTATCAGTTCGCCCTGGTCAAGAAGGCCCCCTCGTTCCAGTTGTCGTGGGACCAGGCCTATCCGCCGGCCGCCATCACCCCCATCCACCAGGCCGTCCAGCAGTTCTTCGACGGACAGACCGACGCGGACGGCTTCATCAAGGCCATGCAGGCCCTCCCCACCGCCTGACCCGGCCATGACCACACAGACGACAAGCCTCCGTCCCTCCACCACGACCGGCGGGCCCCGGTCCCGGTCCCGGTCGCGGAGTGCGCGCGCCGCCGCCGCTCAGGTGGGCCGCCCGGGATTCGCCTGGGCGATCCCCGCCACGGTGTTCTTCGCGCTCTTCGCGATCGTCCCGCTGCTCATGGTCGCCGTCCTGTCCTTCACGAGCTGGAGCGGTCTCGGATCGCCCGAGTTCGTCGGTCTGGACAACTGGACCAGGATCCTCGACGACCCCGTCATGGCCAAAAGCATCTGGCTGAGCCTCCTGATCACCGTGCTCGGTGTGGCGGTCCAGACGCCGCTGAGCATCCTGCTCGGCGTCTGGGCGGCGGGGCAGCAGCGCAACCGCGCGGTGCTGTCGGCCATTTACTTCATCCCGCTCCTGCTCTCCTCCACCGCGGTGTCCGTACTGTGGCGGGCCCTGCTCGACCCGAACTTCGGTGTGCCGTCCGAGGCCACGTGGCTGTTCGGCGACGGCAACCTGTTCGGCGGCCAGGCCACCGCCATCGGCGTGCTGGCCTTCGTGAGCACCTGGCAGTTCACGCCGTTCCACACGCTGCTCTACCAGGGAGCAGCGCGGGCCGTTCCCCAGGTGCTCTACCAGGCCGCGGAGATCGACGGCGCCGGCCGGTACCGCCAGTTCTTCCACATCACCCTGCCGCAGCTGCGCAACACCGTCATCACCTCGATGATCCTGATGGTCGTCGGCGGGCTCACCACCTTCGAGACGGTCCTCATCCTGACCCAGGGAGGCCCGGGGACCGACACCACGATCAGCGCGTACTACATGTACCAAAAGGCGTTCAAGAGCTTCGACTTCGGAGCCGGCGCGGCCGTCGCCCTCGTCCTGGTCGTCGCCGCGACGGTCATCTCGCTGATCGTGGTGCGCGTGTCCGGCTACGACAAGATGCGCAGCGCCATGGAAGGTCTGTGATGAGGCGACGTCCCAATTACCCGGCCGGCGCGGGCTCACTCGTCTGGCTCCTCCTCGTCGGCCTGCCGCTGTACGTGATGCTCGCCGCGACCGTGCAGACCAGGCCCGAGTACGCCCGCAACGGACCGCTGGCCCTTCCCGGGGACTTCACCTTCGACAACTACACCGGGGCCTTCTCCAGCGGGTTCGGGCAGTACCTGGTCAACACGTTCGTCGTCACCGCGAGCGTGATCGCGCTGGTGCTGCTGCTGGTGCCGCCACTGGCGTTCGCCATCGTACGCAGCCGTTCCAGGATCACCTCGGGAATCTTCCGGCTCTTCCTGCTGGGCCTGGCCATTCCGGCCCAGGCCGTGATCGTCCCGATGTTCTACCTCATCAGCAAGGCGGGTCTGTACGACAACCTCATCGGCGTCGTCCTGCCCACCGCCGCCTTCTGCCTGCCGATCTCCGCGCTGATCCTCAGCGGCGCCATGCGCGACATCTCCCCCGAGCTCTACGAGGCCATGGCCATCGACGGTGCCCCGCCGCGGCAGATCTTCTTCCGGCTCGTCCTCCCGCTCTCGAAGGGCGGGCTGTCGACGATCGTGGTGTTCTCCGCGCTCCAGGCGTGGAACGGCTTCCTGTTCCCCCTCGTCCTGACCCAGTCCGAATCCACCAAGCTGATCACGCTGGGTCTCTACAACTTCCAAACCGAGTACGGCATCAACATCCCCGGGCTGCTGGCCGCCGTGGTGCTGTCGACGGTTCCCGTCCTGCTCGTCTACCTGTTCGCCCGTCGTGCCCTGGTCCAGGGCCTCATGGGCGTCGGAGGAAAGTGACCGCCAACGTGGCAGTTGAGACAATCCCCGTCACTCCCATCTGGAACGATCCCGCTCACGACACCGACACACGGGTCCGTGCCCTGATCGCCGCCATGACCCTCGAAGAGAAGGTCGCCCAGCTCTTCGGCGTCTGGGTCGGCGCGTCGGACGAGGGCGGCGAAGTGGCTCCCTACCAGCACGACATGGAGGAGTCCGCCGACCTCGACGCCCTCCTGCCGAGCGGCCTCGGACAGCTGACGCGCCCGTTCGGCACCGCCCCCGTCGACCCCGCCCTGGGCGCCCTCTCCCTCCTGCGTACGCAGGCGCGGATCATCGCCGCGAACCGCTTCTCCCTCCCCGCCCTGGCCCACGAGGAGTGCCTCGCCGGCTTCGCCGCCTGGAAAGCGACCGCGTACCCCGTACCGCTGTCCTGGGGAGCCACCTTCAATCCCTCCCTGATACGCCGCATGGCCGCGGCCATCGGTGCGGACATGCGGTCCGTCGGCGTGCACCAGGGCCTCGCCCCCGTCCTGGACGTGGTGCGGGACGCCCGCTGGGGCCGCGTAGAGGAGACCATCGGCGAGGACCCCTACCTCGTCGGCACCGTGGCCACCGCGTACATCCAGGGCCTGGAGTCCGCCGGGATCGTCGCGACCCTCAAGCACTTCGTGGGCTACTCCGCCTCCCGCGCCGGACGCAATCTCGCCCCCGTCTCCCTGGGGACCCGGGAGCGCGCCGACGTCCTGCTCGCGCCGTTCGAGATGGCGGTGCGCGAGAGCGGGGCCCGATCGGTCATGGCCGCCTACACCGACGCCGACGGCGTCCCCGCCACGGCCGACGAACACCTGCTGACCGGACTGCTCCGCGACACCTGGGGCTTCACGGGCACGGTCGTCGCCGACTACTTCGGCATCGCCTTCCTCACGACGCTGCACGGGGTCACGGGCGACTGGGCCGAGGCCGCGGGCGCCGCACTGCGCGCCGGCGTCGACGTCGAACTGCCCACCGTGAAGACGTTCGGGGAACCGCTGCTGGAGGCCGTCTCCACCGGACGGGTCCCCGAAGCCCTCGTCGACCGGGCCCTGTACCGGGTGCTCGCCCAGAAGGCCCAGCTCGGGCTGCTCGACGCCGGGTGGAGCCCCGTGCCCCCGGCGCTGGCCGGGGCCGGCCTCGACGACACGGCGGCGCTGCGCGGCACGGTCGACCTGGACTCGTACGCGAACAGGGAACTGGCGCGGGAGGTCGCCCAGCAGGCGATGGTGCTGCTCAGCAACGACGGCACGCTGCCCCTCGAACGGCCGCGCAGGATCGCGCTCGTGGGCCCCAACGCCGACGAACCGACGGCCGTCCTCGGCTGCTACTCCTTCCCGGTCCACGTCGGCGTCCTCCACCCGGAGATCCCGGCCGGGATCAGCCTGCCGACCCTGCGCGAGACCCTGCGGCTGGAGTTTCCCGGTACGGAGATCGTCACCTCGCGCGGCGCGGAGGTCGACGGCGACGACACGTCCGGCTTCGCCGAGGCCGTCCGGCTCGCACGGGGCGCCGACGTCGTCGTCGCGGCGCTGGGGGACCGGGCCGGGCTCTTCGGCCGCGGCACCAGCGGCGAAGGGTGCGACGCCGACTCCCTCGCGCTGCCCGGCGTGCAGCAGGCGCTGCTCGACGCGTTGCTCGACACCGGCACACCGGTCGTGACCACCCTGTTCGCCGGGCGGCCGTACACGCTCGGCCGCGCCGTGGACGAGGCGGCCGCGATCGTGCAGTCCTTCTTCCCCGGTGCGGAGGGCGCCACGGCCATGGCGCAGGTGCTCAGCGGGCGGACGAACCCGTCCGGCCGGCTGCCCGTCAGCGTGCCACGCGGCCCCGGCGCACAGCCCTCCACCTATCTGGCGCCCCGGCTGGGCCAGGCCACCGAGGTCTCCAGCATCGACCCGACCGCTGCCTTCGCCTTCGGACACGGCCTGTCGTACACCGCCTTCACCTGGAGCGCTCTCACCGTCGAGAACGGGGAGAGCGGTACGGACGGCTCCTTCGCCCTCGCCCTCTCGGTACGCAACACCGGTGACCGGGAAGGCACCGAAGTCGTGCAGCTGTACCTGCACGACCCGGTGGCCTCGGTCGTGCAGCCGGTGCAGCGCCTCATCGGCTACACACGGGTGCGGCTGGGGCCGGGCGAGTCGTGCCGGCTGACGGTGACGGTCCCGGCCGACGTCGCCTCGTTCACCGGCCGCGACGGACGACGCGTCGTCGAGCCGGGAGAGCTGGAACTGCGCCTCGCCGCGTCCAGCACCGACCCCCGCCTCACCACGACGGTCCTGCTCACCGGCGCCCCCCGGTACGTGGACCACACCCGGCAGCTCCACGCGCGCTTCTGCCGGGCCGCCGGGCCCGGCGCCTGAGGACCGGCGGCGGAGCGGCTCGCCCGGGGGCAGAGCCGCTCCGCTCTCAGACGCCCTCACACGTCTTGACGAGTACGCCGTGCACCGTGACCTCCGGGTCGGCTCCACGCAGGCGGGTACCGGTCAGCGGTAAACCGGGTGATCCGAACGGAGAGAGCCGGGCCGCCGGGCCGGATCGTCCACTGCCACCACGGCCGGCCGGCCACGGCATCGGCGAGCCGGCCGCCCACCGCCGGCTCGCCGGGGCCGGGAGCAGTGCCGGGGCTGGCGTCGGGGAGCAGCGCGCGTACCGGCCGGCGGTAGGCCGAAGTGAGCTGCCCGGCCGAAGCGGCCGGCTCCACGCCGAGCGCCGCGCAGTGGTCGCGCTGACCGCCGGATGCCTTCCGCCCTGCCGCTGCGCTCATCTAACAACCGCTCTGACCTGCGGATATGGAGGAAAACTCTTCAAGAATCCGAAGAGAACGCGCCGACCAGAATGTCAAGGAGTCCCGGTTCCGGCAACGACGTGTTCCGGACCCGCGTGGTCACTCCTGGGTGCCGTGTCCTGGCCGCCGCCACCGGCCTGGTACTGGCATTGGTACTGGCACCGGGCGGGCCCGGGCACGCTCGCGGTCACGCCACCCGCGTCAGCCGCCGGCGTGTGCGCGACGCACGCCGTGCCGGTCTCGCGTAAGGCAGAAGAGGCATATCGATACGGTGATCCGCGGAGGGGTACCCGCCCCGCATGAACGAGACCAGACCTCTGGCCGTCGTCACCGGTGCCTCCAGCGGAATCGGTTTCGAGCTGGCCAAGCAATTCGCCGAAAACGGGTTCGACCTCGTGCTGGCCGCCGAAGACCTCGGACTGGGCATCGCCGCGGACGAAGTACGGGCCCATGGGGCCGGCGTGCACACCGTGCGGACCGATCTGACCGCACCGGACGGGGTCGAACGGCTGCTGGACGCCGTCGCGGCGACCGGGCGTCCCGTCGCCGCCGCCGCGCTCAACGCCGGCGTCGGGCAGGGCGGGGCCTTCCTCGACACGGAACTCGCCGGCGAGCTGCGCGTCATCGACCTGAACATCACCTCCACCGTGCGGCTGGCGAAGGGGCTGCTGCCGGACATGGTCGCTCGCGGCGAGGGGAGGCTCCTGTTCATGTCGTCCGTCGCCGCGACGGTGCCCGGCCCGTTCCAGGCCGTGTACAACGCCTCCAAGTCCTTCGTCCAGTCGTTCGCCCAGGCACTGCGGAACGAACTCGAAGACACCGGAGTGACGGTCACGTCGGTCATGCCCGGCGTCACGGAGACGCGCTTCTTCCACCGGGCCGGCCTGCAGGACACCCGGATCGGGCGGCAGAAGAAGGACGACCCCGAACAGGTGGCGAGGCAGGGCTTCGAGGCGCTGATGGCCGGCAGGAGGAAGGCCGTGGCGGGCTCGGCGAAGACCAAGGCGCAAGCCGTCGTGAGCAGGGTCGTCCCCGACAGCGTCAAGGCGGCCGCACACCGGAAGGCGGCGGAACCCGGATCCGGCGAAGGGAAGTGAGCGCCGCGACGTGGCTCACGGGTGCGGTTCGCGGGCGCCGTCGCGGCACGCGGTTACGGCAGGGGCGTGCCTCCGGTGGCGTTGACGATCTCGGCCGTGATGTAGCTCGCCTGCGGGGAGGCGAGGAACACGTAGGCCGGGGCCATTTCGGCCGGCTGCGCCGGGCGGCCCAGGGGTGACTGCTTCCCGAACTCCGTGGTGTCCGGCATGGTCGCCGGGATCAGCGGTGTCCAGACCGGGCCGGGGGCGACGGCGTTGACGCGGATGCCGCTGGACGCCAGCATCTGCGCCATTCCCTGGGTGAAGGCGACGATGGCCGACTTCGTCATGGCGTAGTCGAGCAGATGGGGGCTGGGCTTGTACGCCTGGACGGAGGCGGAGTTGATGATGGAGCCGCCCTCGGGGATGTGGGGGAGGGCCATCTTCGACAGCCAGAACATGCCGTAGAGATTGGTCTTCATGACCCGGTCGAACTGCTCGGTGGTGATGGAGCCGATCCCGTCCGGCTGGGACATCTGGTAGGCGGCGTTGTTCACCAGGATGTCGATCCGGCCGAATTCCGCGACCGCCCGGTCGACGAGCGCACGGCACTGCTCCTCGTCCCGGATGTCGCAGCTCACCGCGACGGCCCTGCGGCCCGCTTTCTCGACGAGCCGTGAGGTGGTCGCGGCCTCCTGCTCCTCCTCCGGGAGGTGCGTGAACAGGACGTCGGCGCCCTCACGCGCGAAGGCCAGGCACACCGCCCGCCCGATCCCCGAGTCTCCGCCGGTCACCACTGCCGCCATGCCCTCCAGGTGCCCGCTTCCCCGGTAGGAGTCCTCGCCGTGGTCGGGCGGGGGGTCCATCGGGCCCGTCCAGCCGGGATGCGCCTGCTCCTGGTCCGGGAGCTTCGGCTGGGGATGCTTCGTGACGGGGTTTTCGGTCTCGCGGCTCTCTTCACTCATGACGTTCTCCCGGTGGGGGTGGGTTTTGACCATCCTCGCGTTCCCCGAAGCAGGATTTTCGAACCTGGGGGCATGGAACTGATCGGCTTGGCATGTGCATTGACCTGGGCGTTACCCGCTGCTTCCTTGATGCCGCACCGTGGCTGGGAGCGCGCCCGTCCGCCACCCCGCCCTCTGCCGACAGGGAGACCGCACATGACGCACCAGAGCCGGAGAAGGAAACGAAGAGGGCCGGCGGCCAGGGCCGCGACCACCGCCACCGCCGTGCTGCCCGGCGCGGCGGGCCTCTCCGGCACCACGCCACCGACGTCGTCGGCCGGCGCCGGGCGTGACGACCGGGGCCGGAGGCGGCGACCCCTCGGGCGCGCTGAAGATCCGGTACAAGAACAACGGCGGGTCCGCCACGGACAACTCCGTCCGGGCGGGTCTGCAGGTGGTCAGCACCGGCTTCTTTGCGCTCGGCCTGGGCAAGGTCTCGGCGCGCTGCTCCTTCATCCGCGACGGCGGATCCGCCTCGGTCGGCGCGTTCTGCGACTGCGCGGCGCCGGACTGCTCACAGGTGAAGCCGCGGGTCGCCGCACCGACCACCCCGGTCGCCGGTGCGGACGGACCACGCCTCTCTGCCGGACGACCGGCGCGTCGGCACGGCGTGGAACGGCAGGCTCGACGGCAGTGGCACCACGATCACCGTCTCCAGCGCCGCCTGGAACGGCTTCCTCCCGCCCGGAGCCACCACGCCGTACGGCTTCACGGTGCCCGGCGGGGCCCCGCCGGGCATCCCGCGGACCAGTCGCATGGTGCGCCACCGGCCGGAGGAGGAGCCGGGACGGACAGCCGGTATGAGCAGCCGGTACGAAGAGGCCGCTCCGCCCACTCGGCGGGCGGAGCGGCTTTCGTGGGTCGTTCCGTCTCCCTGTCCTTGTCCCAGCCGGTCAGGCCACGGTGCACGCGGTTCCGTTGAGGCTGAACTGCGTCGGCTTGGTGAAGGTCCCCGTGTAGGTGCCCTGGAAGCCGAAGGACTGGCTGCCGCCCGCCGTGATCAGTGCGTTGGAGCCGGTGTTCGTCGCGGTCACCGTCCCGGAGGACGGGGTGATGGCGGCGTTCCAGGTCTGGGTGACGCTCTGGCCGGCGGGGAGGCCGAAGGTCACCTTCCAGCCGTTGACGGGCGCCGCACTCGTGTTGGTGACGGTCACCTCGGCGGTGAAGCCGCCCGGCCACACGTTGGTGCCGTAGGCGACCCGGCAGGCGCCCGGGGTTCCGGGACCGCCCGGGCCGCCCGGACCACTGCCACCGCCGTTCACGGTGGAGGAGAAGGACTGGACCTTCAGGCCGGCCCCGTTCTCCCAGGGCTCGAATCCGGCCTGCACGCTGGTGATGTACCACGACGGCTGGGCCATCCCACGGGCGACGGTCTCATCGACGAAGTCCATCACGTCGAAGCTCCAGCCGGCGATCGCCGAGGGCGCCACGAACGAGATGACGTCGTTGGAGCCGTTGCTGCCGGTCCAGACTTCCCAGGTGCGGCCGCCCACGGTGGCCGTGCCGGTCCTGGAACCGATCGGCTGGATCGGACCCACCCGGTTGAACCAGATCATGATCTCGGTCCGGCTCACGCCGTCCTTCCTGGGCGTCGGGTCGAGCCAGATGTCGTACGACGCGTTGTAGACCGCGTTGCTGACGTACCCGTAGGAGATGCTGCTCGGCGCGCTGCTGATCGAGCTCACCTGCATCGGCAGGCTGGTCCCGGGGGAGCAGTTCGTGTAGTGGCAGCCGTTGTAGACGGACGGGTACGACTTGGGCGCCCCGTTGGTCGGGACGGACCCGTCGGCGCGGGTGAGCTCGAACCCGGTCGCGGTCGCGTTGACGCACTGGGTGGCGGTGGTGCCCCAGCGGTTGTTCTGGACCACGTAGCGGCCCTGGATGGTGGTGGAACCGTACTGGTCGCATATCAGGGTGTCGGCCTGGGCGGGCCCTGCCGTCGTCACGAGAGCGGCCAGTGACGCCAAGGCCACCAGCATCGTCATGAGGGCGACGCGGGCGGACCGGACGGACCGGACACAGCGCTGTAGCGGTCTCATGGGGACCTTTCGGTGGGGAGGGGCGGCGGTGGGGGAGTTGGGAGCGCTCCCACCATCTGTTCCGGGCTGGACTGTAGGGACCTTCCGGGGCGCTGGCAAGACGGTACGGGAGGTCCCGCCGGACCGGCGCACCGTCGGGGCCGGCCGGCGGGGCGGAGGCACCTCGGGCGCCCTGCGCAGGGTGTCCGAGGGCGGCGGACGGCACGTGGCACCGCCCCGCGCGCAGCCGGGCCCCTGCGCGGACGGGCCCGGCGAAGCGGTCGCCGCGCTGCCCGCCGAGGCGAATGCCCACGCCAGGAGGCGACCGGCCGGGCGCAGGGCGCTTCCTCGGCCGGCGCGCAGGCCGAGCCCGCAGGGCTTCACCCCGTACGGGCCCGTCCCCCCGCCTTCCTCGGTCGGAGCCCGGACGTCGCTCCCGTACCAGGGCCCGCCCCACCCCGTGCCTTGCCCGGGGCGAGGGGGCGCCGGGTCCGTGCCCCCGTCTCCGTAGCGCTCATGTACGCGTCGAGCCCAGCGGTCATGACGTCTCCCCACCGGTCGTCCCCCGGCCGGACATCGTGCCCCGCGGCTCCGGCATCGCCGCGGGCTCCCGCTCAGGCCGAGGCGCGCCGCACCAGCTTGGTGCGCAGGATGACGTGACGCCAGGCCGCGCTCGGCGCCTCGATGTCCTCCAGCAGCACCCGTGCCATGGCGCGGCCCATCTCCTCCACCGGCTGGCGCACGGTGGTCAGTTGCGGATCGGTGTGCTGGGCGAGGGGGGAGTCGTCGAACCCCACGACGGCCACGTCCTCGGGCACCCGGCGGCCCGCCGCGCGCAGGGTGTGCAGGGCGCCCGCGGCCATGATGTCGGAGGCGGCGAACACCGCGTCGAGGTCCGGATGGCGGTGCAGGAGCTCGGCCATGGCCCGGCGTCCGCTCTCCTCGGTGAAGTCGCCCTGCGCGATCCACGACGGGTCCGCCTCCCCGAAGGACTGCCGTATCGCCTCCTGGTAGCCGCGGAGCCGGCACTGCGCGACGTACATGTCCGGCGGTCCGGTGACCGTCGCGATGGCGCGCCGTCCCGAGTCCGCCAGGTAGCGCACCGCCGACCGGGCGCCGCCGACGTTGTCGGAGTCGACGTACGACACCGACTCGTCGCCGGAGCGCCGGCCGCTGAGCACGGTCGGCAGCTCCAGTTCGGCGAGCATGTCGGGGAGCGGGTCGCTGCCGTGCACGGACACCAGCAGCACCCCGTCCACCCGGCCGGCCCGCGCGTACTGCACGAACCGCTGCCGTTCCTTCTCGGTGCGCACCAGCGTGAGGAGCAACTGGATCTCGGTGTCGGCCAGCCCCGCGCCGACCGCGTGGACGATCTCGGAGAAGAACGGCTCCGCGAAGAAGCGCCGCTCCGTCTCCGTGATCACCAGCGCCACCGCGTCGGTACGGCTCCCGGCCAGCGCACGGGCGGCGTGGTTGGGGACGTAGCCCAGCTCGGCTATCGCCTGTTCGACCACCAGCCGTGTCTCGGTCCTCACGCCGGGCGCGTTGTTGATGACACGGGACACCGTGCCCCGCCCGACGCCCGCGAACGCGGCCACCTCCTCGAGCGTGGGCGGACCCGTGCGTCCTTTCGCCACCATCGCGCGCGACCTCCAGGAGCGATATTCCGGTCCCCGGATCACCTGTTGGCAGGGGGACAGTCACATCGAATCACCGGAAGCGCTCCCTCCCCAACCAGTTGATCGCATTCGTCGGTGCGTTCCTCGCCCGGTGGCGGGTTTCTGCCCCGATGTCGGGGCAGGGCCCTGTCGAGAGGGGGGCGGTCAGGAGATATCTTGATGTCAAGCAATGTTGCAGACGTGGAGCGGAGCACCCGGTGACTGACTCGACCATCATCTACACACACACCGACGAGGCCCCGGCCCTGGCGACGTATTCGTTCTTGCCTGTGGTCGAGGCCTACGCCTCGACGGCCGGGGTCACGGTGGAGAGCCGCGACATCTCGCTGGCGGGGCGCATCATCGCCAGTTTCCCCGAGCACCTCAAGGAGAGCCAGCGCATCGAGGACGCGCTCGCCGAGCTCGGTGAGCTGGCCAAGACGCCCGGCGCGAACATCATCAAGCTTCCGAACATCTCGGCCTCGATCCCGCAGTTGAAGGCCGCTGTCGCCGAGCTCCAGGAGCAGGGCTACGCGCTGCCGGACTACCCGGACGACCCGAAGACCGACGAGGACAGGGACGTCCGCGCGCGGTACGACAAGGTCAAGGGCAGCGCCGTCAACCCCGTGCTGCGCGAGGGCAACTCCGACCGCCGCGCCCCCGCTTCGGTCAAGAACTACGCCAGGAAGCACCCGCACCGCATGGGCGCCTGGACCGCCGACTCGAAGACGAACGTCGCGCACATGGACGCCGACGACTTCCGCTCCACCGAGAAGTCCGCCGTCATCTCCGAGGAGGGCTCCCTGCGCATCGAGCTCGTGGGTGACGACGGCGCCACGACCGTCCTGCGCGAGTCGGTGCCCGTCCAGGCGGGCGAGGTCGTCGACGCGGCCGTCATGCGCGTCGCGGCCCTGCGCGAGTTCTTCACGGCGCAGGTCGCCCGCGCCAAGGCCGAGGGCATCCTGTTCTCCGTGCACCTGAAGGCCACGATGATGAAGGTCTCCGACCCGATCATCTTCGGCCACGTGGTGCGCGCCTTCTTCCCGAAGACCTTCGCGAAGTACGGCGAGGCGCTCGTCGCCGCCGGTCTGTCGCCCAACGACGGCCTCGGCGGCATCCTCAAGGGCCTGGACTCGGTGCCGCACATCGGCGCCGAGATCAAGGCGTCCTTCGAGGCCGAACTCGCCGAGGGTCCGGCCCTCGCCATGGTCGACTCCGACAAGGGCATCACCAACCTGCACGTACCGAGCGACGTCATCGTCGACGCCTCCATGCCGGCGATGATCCGCACCTCCGGCCACATGTGGGGCCCGGACGGCCAGGAGGCCGACACCCTCGCGGTCCTCCCGGACAGCAGTTACGCCGGCATCTACCAGGTCGTCATCGACGACTGCCGCGCGAACGGCGCGTTCGACCCGGCCACGATGGGCTCGGTGCCGAACGTCGGCCTGATGGCCCAGAAGGCCGAGGAGTACGGCAGCCACGACAAGACCTTCGAGATCCCGGCCACGGGCACCGTCCGGGTCGTCGACGCGGCCGGCAACGCCGTGCTGGAGCAGGCCGTCGGCGCGGGCGACATCTTCCGCATGTGCCAGACCAAGGACCTGCCGATCCAGGACTGGGTCAAGCTGGCCGTCACCCGCGCCCGCGCGACCGGCGTCCCGGCCGTCTTCTGGCTCGACGAGACCCGCGCGCACGACGCGCAGCTGATCGCCAAGGTCAGGACGTACCTCGCCGAGCACGACACCGAGGGCCTCCAGATCGAGATCATGTCCCCGGTCGAGGCGACCGCCTTCTCCCTGGAGCGCATCCGCCGCGGCGAGGACACGATCTCGGTCACCGGCAACGTCCTGCGTGACTACCTCACCGACCTGTTCCCGATCCTCGAGCTCGGCACGAGCGCGAAGATGCTGTCGGTCGTCCCGCTCATGAACGGCGGCGGCCTGTTCGAGACCGGCGCCGGCGGCTCCGCGCCCAAGCACGTCCAGCAGCTCGTCAAGGAGAACTACCTGCGCTGGGACAGCCTGGGCGAGTTCCTCGCGCTCGCGGTCAGCTTCGAGCACCTCGCGCAGACCACGGGCAACGCGCGCGCCCAGGTGCTCGCCGACACCCTCGACCGCGCGACGGCGACCTTCCTGGAGGAGGACAAGTCGCCGAGCCGCCGCCTCGGTGGCATCGACAACCGCGGCAGCCACTTCTACCTGTCGCTGTACTGGGCGCAGGAGCTGGCGAAGCAGACCGAGGACGCGCAGCTCGCCGAGGCGTTCGCCGCTCTCGCCGCGACGCTGGCCGAGCAGGAGCGGACCATCGTCGACGAGCTGATCGCGGTGCAGGGCTCGCCGGCCGACATCGGCGGCTACTACCGGCCCGACGCGGCCAAGGCCGAGGCCGTGATGCGTCCGTCGAAGACCTTCAACCAGGCCCTCGCGACCCTCGCCTGACGCGACGGTACCGCTTCGGACCGTTCCTGGTCCTGTTCCGCCCCGGCCGACGTCCCACGTCGGCCGGGGCGGTCCTGTCCGCAGGGGACCCGGGCGGGCTCCGGCGGGCTCAGGCAGGTGAGCCGCTGGGCCTGAGCTGCTGGATACGGCTGCCGAGCTCGCGCTGGTAGAAGTCGATGAAGCCGTCGGGGTCGGGTCCGGCGTTCTGCATGACCAGCCGGTCGAAGCCCGCGTCGACGAACTGCTGCGCCACCTCGACGTACCGGGCGGGGTCCGTGCCGCACGCGAACTTCCCGAGGATGTCCTCCTCGCGCACGGTCGTGGTCGCCGCGTCGAAGTTGACCGGGTTGGGCAGCTCGCTCATGACCTTCCACCCGGTCATGGCCCAGCGCGACGTCTCCAGGGCGGCCTTCGCCGCGGTGCGCTCGTCGGGTGCCCAGGCCATCGGGACCTCCGCGTAGCGCGGGCCGCTGCCGCCCGCGTCCCGGTACCGCTGGACGATCTCCGCCTTGTCCTCGGTGGCGAACAGGCCGTCGCCCAGCTCCGCGGCGAGCCGTGCCGACTTCCGCCCGCTCGCGGCGACCGCGATCAGCGGCAGTTCCTCCGGCAGGTCGAACACCCGGGCGTCCGCGAGCCGCAGGTGCTTTCCGTCGTACGACTGGTAACCGCCGCGCCACAGCAGCCGGATGATCTCCAGGGCCTCCTTGAGCATCTCGTGCCGCGTGCTGACGGCGTCGGGGAAGCCCCGGCCGACGACGTGCTCGTTCAGCCGCTCGCCCGAGCCGACGCCGAGGACGAAGCGGCCGTCCGACACCAGGGCGAGGGTCGCGGCGGCCTGGGCGATGATCGCCGGGTGGTAGCGCACGGTCGGGCACGTCACGCCGGTCGCCAGCCCGATCCGCGACGTCTTCGCCGCGATGCTGCCCAGTACGGTCCAGGCGAACGGCGAGTGGCCCTGGTTGTCGAGCCAGGGGTGGTAGTGGTCGCTGATCTCGACGAAGTCGAAGCCCGCCTGTTCCGCCAGTACGGCCTGCCGCACCAGTTCCGCCGGGCCGAACGCCTCGGCGGTGAGCTTGTAGCCAATTTCCATGTACTCCCTCATTCCCGGAGGTAACCAACCATTTGCCCGCCCAGAGGTACCCCCTCCGTCGGCGGCGTTAACGGTTCCGGCGATATGAGAGGGCCCACCGGGTGTTACGCGTAGCAGGGCGACGAAGGCGACGGTGAACCGGCCGAGTGCGTCCGTGCCGGCCTGGACTGCGCCGGCGTCTGCCAGACCACCGGGGCCGTGTGCGAGGCGTGCGCCGACGCATGCGAAAGCCAGGCCGGCCTGCACGAGCGCGGCCGCGTGACCGAGACCGCCTGGCCGGCGCCGGGAACCGGGCAATCGGATGATGCCGGTGCGGCGACGCCGTGGCGCTTTGGCGGCCGCCCGGGGCGGGCGTAGGAAGTGTGAGGGAGCCGGCCCGGGGTGGCGAAGCCCCGGGCGGCCCCCTTCCCGACGAGGACAGGAAGACGACACGTGACCACCGCCAGAGACATCATGACCGCAGGTACCGAGTGCATCGGCGCGGACGAGACGGTGCTGACCGCGGCCCGGAAGATGACCGAGCTGGGCGTGGGCGCCCTGCCGATCTGCGGGACCGACAACAAGCTCAAGGGCATGCTGACCGACCGCGACATCGTGGTGAAGGTCCTGGGGGCCGGCAAGGACCCCGCCAGGACCAACGCGGGGGAACTCGCGCAGGGGGAGGCGGTGACGATCGGCGCCGACGACGACGCCGGTGAGATCATGCGCACGATGACCTCGCACAAGGTCCGGCGGCTGCCCGTGATCGACGGCCACGACCTCGTCGGCATCGTCGCCCAGGCCGATGTCGCCCGCGCCCTGCCCGACCCGCAGGTCGGCGACCTCCTCGAAGCCCTCTCCACGGACTGACCCCGACGGCCACCAAGAGGGTCCACTTGTACAAGATTGGACTTGGCGGGGCTTCGTTTGGCCTCGCTACGGTTCGGGCATGCGCATATGCGTCGTCGACGCCTTCACCGATCGTCCGTTCGCCGGGAACCCGGCGGGTGTGTGTCTCTCCTGCCCGCCGGGGAGTGGCCCGGGGACGCGTGGATGCGGCAGGTCGCGGCCGAACTGAACCACTCGGAGACCGACTTCGCCCTCCCGCTGCCCGACGGGGCCGAGACCGACTGGGCGATCCGCTGGTTCGCCCCGCTCGCCGAGACCAACCTGTGCGGGCATGCCACATTGGCCACCGCACACGTGCTGCGCACCGAGCGGGGACTGACCGGTACCGTGCGCTTCAGCAGCCGCGAGAGCGGTGTCCTCCTCGCGCACACCGCCGGGGAAGGCGCCATCACGCTGGACTTCCCGGCCGCGCCGGGCTCCGAAGTGCCCGTACCCGAAGGACTGGCGCGGGCGCTGGGGGCCGGGCCCGAGGCCGCTTTCCGTACGGGCGCGCTGGGCGACCTGCTGACCGTACTGCCCGACGAGGCCGCTGTCCGGGCTGTGGCCCCCGACCTGGACGCGGTGGCCGCCCTGACGTGCCACGAGGGCCTGCGGGGCGTCGCCGTCACCGCTCCGGCGGCCGGGGCCGGCCGGGGGTACGACTTCGTCTCCCGCTTCTTCTCACCGGCCGAGGGCATCCTGGAGGACCCCGTCACGGGCAGCGCCCACACCGCGCTCGCCCCGTACTGGTCCGCGCGTCTCGGCCGCGACGGGCTCACCGGCCTGCAGGTCTCCGCGCGCGGCGGCCTGGTCCGTACGGCCGTGCGCGGGAACCGTGTCCATCTGACCGGGAACGCCGTCACGGTGCTGGACGGCGCGCTGCACGCCTGGGCCGGACGCCTCGTCCGCCGGCGTCCGGCCCAGGTGCGGGTGCGGGCGCTTCGGTGGAAGCGCCGGATGCGGTCCTCAGGACTCCTTGCCCCGGCCGGACAGCGCGTCGCGCATCCGGTCCACGAGACCGACCCCGGGGGCGAGCAGCTTGTTCGCCGGCGGCTTGTCGGGAGCGGAGGGGTGCGGACGGGTCGGCGCCGTCTTCTTGGCCTGCCGGACCTTGTCGCCCAGGTCGTTCAGCGCCTCGGCGGAGCAGGCTTCGCGCAGCTGGGGGAAGAGGTTGTTCTCCTCGTCCATGATGTGCGTTCTGATCTCCGTCATCAGCTTGCCGACCAGGATGTCGAACTGCGGGTCTTCCGCCTCGCAGCTCTCCAGGTCCTTCATGGTGCGCTCCGCGGCGGCGTGGTCCTCCAGCTCCCGGTCCGCGACTGCGTCACCGTTCGGAACGTGCTTGCGGACCGCCGGGTAGAGGTACGCCTCCTCCGCGACCGAGTGCCGGACCAGTTCCATGGTGGCCTGGTCGGCGTACGTCTTCCGCCGGCTGTCGCCGGACGGCAGTTCCTCGATATTGGCGAACAGCTCCTCCACTTCCTGATGGTCGGTCATCAATTCCGCGATGACGTCTCCGCCGTGTCCCATGCTGTTGCTCCTCTGTGTGGTTTCCATGGGTTCCGTGGTTATCGGTTTTCCGGAATCCCGTAGTGATGTGGCCCAGGCCACTGCCTCGTCGTGACCCGCATCATTTCCCCGGGGAAATGCGGCCGGTAGCGTTCCGGACTTCTCCCCCTCGCGAATCCGGACGGCCCGGCAGTGCCTGCAGATCTCTCCCCGCTGATAGCGGCGACCGCTCAGTGGCTGACCCGTGCCTATCCGCCGGGCGGCGGAGCGATGGACTCAGCTCTCTGCGAGGCGCAGGCACGGCAGGCCGTGACGGTCGCGGCCTGGCTCCGCTACCCGACGCCGATGGACGCCGCGCTGGTCTCGGTCGCGGGGCCCGGAGGCTCTGCCCGGCTCGACTGGGTCACGGGTGCGGAGGGCGCCGCGGCCGACGATCCGGACGGCTACGCGTGGCGTACGTGGGTCGACGAGGTCGTGGCGAGCTGGGCGGCCTGCCTGCTCAGCGCCCCGGGACTGGCCGGGGCCGCGGTGACCGCGCTTGCCGGCTCCCGGTACACGGAGGGCTCGCCCGTCGAGTTCCGGCGCCTGGTCGCGCCCGGCGTACGGGACCGGCGGGCCGCCGCGCTCCTGCGCCACCCGGATCTCCTCGCGCCCGTGGCCGGGCTCCACCACGGCCTGCTCCTCGACCGTCTGAAGCCGGGGCCGGCCCTGACGGTCTGAAGCCGGCGGGGCCGGCGCGGGCGGCCCGGACCGGCGCCACCGCCTGGGGCCCGGGCCGCACGGGCCGGCGAGGTCAGGATTTCCTGCCGACTTCCCTGTTGACGGCCGCGGGGGAGTCGTACGCCTTCTCCGGCAGGGCGCCGAGCGTTTTCTCGATCTCCGGGCCGGCGCCGCTCTTCTTCGCCGTTGCGACGATGTCCTTCCTGGAGGCGGGACAACTCACGCCACCGAGGGACTTCTGCATTTCGATCGGGTTCACCTTCATGGGCCGATACATGCCCCGGCCCCCGTGTGTGAATACTCCGCGCCGAAGCTGTCACCGCGATGGAGCACAGCACCGGCCTCCGCTAGGCCTCGCGCCGGAGAGGGCCCCAGACGCCCTCCTGCCGGGCGACTTCCGCGGCGGCCTCTTCGATCACGCGTGTATCGATCCAGCCGACCGGCTCGACGTCCCGGACCAGCGGCTCGTTGTCGGGCCCCCGCCCCGTCTCCTTCCCGCGCAGCGCCCAGGGACGTACCCCCGGCCCCTTCTTGCGCGGCAGGTGCGAGTAGTCGAACAGCCGGCGGGCCACCCACAGCCGCACCGGCCGGTCCCCCCACCACGGCTCGACGCCCAGGGAGCTCGCGGACAGTCCCGGCATGAGGACGCCCGTGAGGTCGTCCCGGCTCGACGCCGACTTCAGGTCGGTCGCGGGGCCGCGCGACCAGCGTACGTACAGCCGGTCGTGCCGCCCGACGAGATCGGTCAGCTCGTCGAGCGTGCGCAGAACGGGCAGCTCGTCCGGGGTGTCCATGCCAGCACTCACTCCTCGGCGCGTGTCTTTTGTCATCCATGGAGAACCGTAGGCATTCATGTGCTCAAAGGGGTAACCGGTAATCCATGGCAGCAAGCACGCGATACGCGGTTGCGGCTTCCGGGCAGTGGGTGGACGAGGAGGACGGCCGCAGGCTGCCCGCCGGCGAGGTGCACGCCTGGGAGCACGGCATGAACCAGACCGTGTGCGGCCTCTCCCTCAGCCGCTCGCAGCTGGGGCGCTTCGCACATGTCGTCTGGTCCGACATCCTCCCGGAATCCGGGGGCGCCGCGGACCGCGTCCAGCGGGTGTGTCCGCGCTGCGCGTCCGTCGCCGGGCGGCGGGGGAGCGACGCCCGCCCCCCATGGCACCGGACCAATCCGCGGCCCTGAGGAACCGCCGGCCGCGGCCCCTCGCGGTCCGTACGCCACTCGAATGCCCTACATCACCGCGCCGCTCGCTCCGCCGGGACCGAGTCTGATCGGAGGCCCGATCGCTCAGTCCGGAGGAGATGGAAATGGACACCGCTTTCTCGCGCGGCTGGGAACACGCCGTCGCCACCGGCGGCGCGGGTTTCGGCGGTTCACACCTGTGCGCCGCGCTTCTGGACGCGGGCCCCGCGCCGGGCGGCGCCCTGCTGCCCACCGCGGGCGGCGGGGACGAGCCGGAGCCCATGGCCGGCGCGGACCTCGGCCGGAACTGGTCGGAGGCGGAACTCGGGGCCTGGCTGAAGACGGCGGCCGTGCCGTTCGACCGTCCGGCGGACATCGCCGCGACCGTGGCCCGGGCCCTGGCGGACAACCAGATCGTGGCCTGGTTCCAGGGACGCTCGGAGTACGGACCCAGGGCGCTCGGCCACCGCTCGCTGCTGGCCCACCCCGGACACGCGGGCAACCTGGAACGGCTCAACGACGTCAAGGGCCGCGAGCGGTTCCGGCCGGTCGCGCCCATGGTGCCGGCCGACCGGGCCCCGGAGATCTTCGACGGCCCGATGCCCAGCCCGTACACGCTGTTCGTCCACGAGGTCGCCGAGGCGTGGCGCGGCCGCATCCCGGCCGTCGTCCACGTCGACGGGACCGCCCGCGTCCAGACCGTGGACCCGGCGCGTGAGCCGCTGGTCGCCCGGATGCTCGGCGAGTTCGAGCGGCTCACCGGTCTGCCCGTGGTCGTCAGCACCAGCCTCGACACGGCGGGCCGGCCCATGGTGGACGACGCGCCGGAGTGCTTCGGGTCCTCGCCCGTCGACCTGCTGGCCGTCGGCCCGTACGCGATCCGGCGCGGTGCTTCCTTCCACTCGTCGGGCACCTACGACGACGGGGCGGCGCGATGACGCCCCGCGGACAGGAGACGGCGGCCGGACCGGAGGACGCGGCGCCCGAGTACGCCGTGGTGATCCCGACGCTCGGACGCCCCAGCCTGAACGTGTGCCTGCGGGCGCTGGCCGACGCCGCCGGCCCCCGGCCGGCGCGGGTGGTACTCGTCGACGACCGTCCCGAGCCCGGCGGCACACCCCTCCCGGCCGACGTCCCGGAGGCCCTGCGGCCCGTGACCACCGTGGTGGCCGGCCGCGCGCGGGGACCGGCCGCGGCGCGCAACCGGGGCTGGCGCGAAGCCGGCCCGGTGCCGTGGGCGGTCTTCCTCGGCGACGACGTCGTGCCGGGGCCCACCTGGGCCGACGACCTCGCCATGGACCTCGCCGCGGCGACGTACCGCACCGCCGCCGTCACCGCCCGCGTCGTGGTGCCGCTCCCCGTGGACCGCCGGCCCACGGACTGGGAGCGCAACACCGCCGGACTGGCCACCGCCCGGTGGATCACCGCCGACATGGCGTACCGCCGGGATGCGCTCGAAGCCGTCGGCGGGTTCGACGAGCGGTTCCGCCGCGCCTTCCGGGAGGACGCCGACCTCGCCCTGCGGGTACTGGCGGCGGGCTGGGCGGTGAGCGCCGGAAGCCGTGTCACCACGCACCCGGTACGGCCGGCCGGCCGCTGGATCTCCGTACACCTCCAGGCGGGCAACGCCGACGACGTGCTGATGACCCGGCGCCACGGCCGGGACTGGTGGAACCGGGCGGACGCGCCACGGGGGCGCCTGCCCCGCCACCTCGTGGTGAGCGCGGCCGCGGCGGCGGCCCTGGCCTGCGCCGCTCTGGGGCGGCGCGGGGCGGCCGCGGCCTGCGCCGCCGGGTGGCTGGCGGGCACCGCCGAACTCGCCCGGGCGCGGATCGCGCCGGGACCCCGGACCCGGGACGAGATCGTCTCCATGGCGCTGACCAGCGTGCTCATTCCGCCCGCCGCCACCTGGCACTGGCTGCGCGGCCGGGTCGTCCACCGCCGGGTGCCGCCGTTCGGCCCGTACGAGGCCGCGGCGCCGCCCGGCGCACCGCGCGAGCCGGTCCGGGAGCGGGTGCGGCCGTGACCCGCCGTCCCGCGGCCCGGCCCGTGACGGGCCGCCCTTCGGTCCCCGCGACCGGCCCCCGGCTGTTCGAGGGGGCCGCGGAGGACAGCCGGGACGCGCCGTCGGCACGGAGGGACGCGGGCAGGGCCCTCCCGGAGGCCGTCCTCTTCGACCGCGACGGCACGCTCGTGGCCGACGTGCCCCCCAACGGCGACCCGGCCCGGGTCGAGCTCATGCCGTCGGAGTGGGAAGCCGTCGCCGCCGTACGCTCCCTCGGGATCCCGGTGGGCGTGGTCAGCAACCAGTCGGGTGTGGTGCGCGGCCTGCTGGCGCTGCGTCGGGTCGGGGCCGTGCGGCAACGGATGGAGGACCTGCTCGGCCCGTTCGCGCTCCGGGCGGCCTTCCCGCACGGGCCGGACGACGGCTGCGGCTGCCGCAAACCCGCGCCCGGTCCGGTGCCGGCCGCCTGCGAACGGCTCAAGGTCCGCGCCGCGCGCACCGTCGTCATCGGGGACATCGGGGACATCGGGGACATCGGGAACATCGGGGACATCGGGGCCGAGGTGGAAGCGGCCCGCGCGGCCGGCGCGCGGGGTGCTGGTGCCGACCCCGGTCACCCGGCCCGAGGAGACCGGGGCGGCCGGCGAGACGGCCGCCGGCCTGCTCCAAGCGGTACGGCTGGTGCTGCGCGACGAGGCCGCCGACCGGACGCCGGGAG
The DNA here is from genome assembly GCF_039533765.1 of Streptomyces enissocaesilis. NCBI lineage: Bacteria > Bacillati > Actinomycetota > Actinomycetes > Kitasatosporales > Streptomycetaceae > Streptomyces > Streptomyces enissocaesilis. The sequence continues at coordinate 107,414 of NZ_BAAAUD010000034.1, forward strand.
GCCCGCGATGACTTCTTCCGCTCCCCGCGCGCTCGTCGTCCGCCTGGACAGCGCCGGCGACGTCCTGCCGGCCGGTGTCCTGGCCGGGGCGCGGGTCGCGGTGGTAGGCACCACCGGGTCCGCGCACCTCGCCGCCGCGGTGGGGACGCCGGCCGTCCCGCTGTTCGCCCCGGTGGTGCCGGCCGAACGCCGGGTCCCGTACGGCGTACCGCACGTACTGCTCGGCGACCGGAGCGCGCCCCGCGCCGGAAGCAGGGCCCGGCACTGTCCGCCCCCGGGGCACCCCTGCCTCGACGGGGTCGGCGACGCCGAGGCGATCGCCGCCGTGGCCGCGCTCGGTGACCGTACGGAAGCCGAAGCAGGGGCACGGGAGCCGGGGCGGGGGCCTGCGCGGACCGCCCGGCCGTACCGGCCGGCGGATCCGAAACGGAACGAGGAGCGAGGGCATGAACATCCTGCTGTGGCACGTACACGGCTCCTGGACCACGGCGTTCGTCCAGGGACCTCACACCTGTCTCGTTCCGGTGACATCCGGCCGCGATCCCGACGGGCTCGGCCGGGCCCGTACGTTCTCCTGGCCCGACTCGGTGCGGGAGACGACGCCCGAGGAGCTGCGCGAGACGCAGGTCGACCTCGTCGTCCTCCAACGGCCGCACGAACTCGCACTCGCCGAACGCTGGCTGGGCGGACGCCGGCCCGGCCGGGACGTGCCCGCCGTCTACCTGGAGCACAACGCGCCGGACGGCGACGTCCCGGAGACCCGGCACCCGTTCGCGGACCGCGACGACCTGACGCTCGTCCACGTCACCCACTTCAACCGGCTGTTCTGGGACAGCGGCTCCACCCGCACCGAGGTGATCGAGCACGGCGTCGTCGACCCGGGGCACCAGTACACCGGCTGGCTCCCGCGCGCGGCCGTCGTGGTCAACGATCCGGTCCGGCGCGGCCGTCACACCGGCACGGACCTGCTGCCCGTCCTGTCCGAGGCGGCGCCGCTGGACGTCTTCGGGATGCGCACCGAGGGACTGGCGGAGCACCTGGGCATACCCGACGACCGGTGCCACACCGCCGACCTGCCCCGGAGCGAACTGCACGCCGCCCTGGCCGAGCGCCGGATGTACCTGCACCCGGTGCGCTGGACGTCCCTGGGCCTGTCCCTGCCGGAGGCCATGCACCTGGGCATGCCGGTGGTGGCGCTCGCCACCACCGAAGCGGTCGAGGCGGTCCCGCCCGGTTCCGGAACGCTGTCCACCCGGCCCGACGTACTGGCACGGGCCGCCCGGCGCTACCTGGAGGAGCCGGAGGCCGCCGCCGAGGACGGCGCGCGCGGCCGCCAGGCGGCCCTCGAACGGTACGGGCTCAAACGCTTCCTGAACGACTGGGAGCGCGTGATGACGGAGGCGCGCTCGTGACATCCCTCGGCCCCCTCGGTGTCGGTGACCCCGCCGCCCTGTCGATCGCCCTCGCGTCGGAGCACGCGAGCCCGCTCGCCGCGCTGGGCGGGGTGGACGCGGGCGGGCGGAACGTCCATGCCGCGCGCCGTGCGGGCGCACTCGCCGGCCGCGGTCACAGCGCCACCGTCTGCGCCCGGCGGGACGCGCGCGACCTGCCGGACCGGGTGCCGCTGCGAGCGGGCGTCGAGGTGCACCACGTGCCCGCGGGCCCGCCCGAGCGGCTCCCCGAGGACGAACTCCTGCCGCACATGCTGGCGTTCGGCCGCCACCTGGCCGGGGAGTGGCAGACACGGCCGCCCGGCCTCGCCCACTCGCACTTCCGGATGTCGGGACTCGCCTCGCTCCACGCGACGCGCCGGGCGCGCGGGGAGGGCGGGCGCCGCCGTGTCCTGAGCCGTTACGGCTGGCCGCGGGTCGCGGCGGCCACCGAGTCCGTGTACGCCGAGGTGCCCGCCCCGCGGCCCGCCGCGACGGGGGTGATCTGACGCGCCCGCACCACACCGTTCCCGACCGCCCACCGCGCAGCACCGACGTCCGAAGGAGGTGCGGGTCCGGCCGTCGTCCCCCGGACGCGGTACGCCCGGCCAGCATGAACGAATCCCAGGTACTCGACGCCGCGCACCGGCACTGCCAGTCGCTGCAGGACGCACTCGGCCGGTTCCGCCGGCAGAGCCTCGACCGGCTCGCCGCATGGGGAGGCGAGCTCGCCGACGTACTCCCCGTCGGCGGCCGCCTGCTGGCCGCGGGCAACGGCGGAAGCGCCGCCCAGGCCCAGAACCTGACCGCGGAGCTGGTGGGCCGGTACCGGAAGGACCGGCCCGCCTACTCGGCCATCGCCCTGCACGCGGAGACCTCCAGCGTGACCGCCATCGGCAACGGCTACGGGTTCGACCAGGTGTACGCCCGGCAGGTGTCCGCCCACGGCCGTCCCGGAGACGTCCTCGTCCTCCTGTCCACCTCCGGTCGCAGCGCCAACCTCATCACGGCGGCGGTGACGGGCCGGGCGGCCGGACTGCGCGTATGGGCGCTGACGGGCCCGGGGCCCAACCCGCTGGCCGAGGCGGCCGACGAGGCGCTGTGCGTCGACGCCGCCACCACGGCGACCGTGCAGGAGGTCCACCTCGTCGCCGTGCACCTGCTGTGCGCGTGCTTCGACGCGGCGGGCGGGGCACCGGCTCCCGGCTCTGCTCCTGCCCCTGCTCCGGCCAGGACTGGGACCCGGGCCGTCGCGGCCCGCCGGAGGATGCCATGAGCGTGGGCAAGCCGCTGGTGGTCGTCGGAGACGTCCTGCCGGGACGGTCCGGGGATCGGCATCACCGGAATCATCGCGGGGGCATGGAGACGCCGTTCGTCCTTGAACGGTTTCCGGACGCCGACGTGCCCATGCTGCAGAGCCCGGACATCGTGGCGGATACGGTGCTGTACGCCCTGTCGGTCCCGGCCGGCGGCGCGGTGTCCGAGCTTGTCGTCGTACCGCGCAGGGAGCGGTCCTGGCCCTGAGCCCCTTCCGCCCCTGCCCCCGTCTCCGCCCGCACTTCCGTCCGACCGTCCACTTCCGACCGTCCGTCCGGCACACGAAAAGGATCTCCATGCCCGGCCCTCAGAACGCACACCAGCCAGTCGCCGTCGTCACCGGCGCGGACTCCGGTATCGGGCGCGCCACGGCCGTCCGCCTCGCCGCACAGGGGATGGATGTCGGCATCACCTTCCACAACGACCGGGAAGGCGCCGAGGCCACGGCGGAAGAAGTGCGCGGACACGGCCGCCGCGCGGCCGTCGCGGCCATGGACCTCACCCGGCTGCCCGAAGCCGCCGACGTGGTCGATCAGCTGGCCCAGGACCTGGGCCGTATCGACGTCCTGGTCAACAACGCGGGGATCGGCACGGCGACCCCGTTCCTCGAACTCGATCTCGCCACGGTCCGCCAGGTCGTCGACGTCGACATGATCGGCCCGTTCCTGTGCAGCCAGCGGGCCGCGCGCCGCATGATCCGGCAGGGCGGCGGAGGCCGGATCGTCAACGTCACCTCGGTCCACGAGACCCAGCCCCGCGTCGGCGCCGCGCCGTACTGCGCGGCCAAAGGCGGTCTCGGTCTGCTGACGCAGGTGATGGCCCTCGAACTCGCCGAGTACGGCATCACCGTCAACGCCGTCGCTCCCGGCGAGATCGCCACGCCCATGACCGGCCAGGAGGACCAGGACGTACGGACCGAGGTACGCCGTGGCATCCCCCTGGGGCGTCCCGGCGACGCGCGGGAAGTCGCCTCCGTCATCGCCTTCCTCGCCGGCCCGGACGCGTCCTACGTCACCGGAGCGTCATGGCCGGTCGACGGCGGAATGCTGCGCATGGGCCCCATGGCGGGCTCCCACCTCGACGACGACTCCTGGCGCCGTCCGTGAGGCACCGTCCGTGAGGCACCGCCCGGCCGGGTGCCCGGCCCGGCCGGAGCCCGGCTAGATGAGCACCGCGTACGCCAGGAAGAAGGCGGCGAAAAACAGCACGACCACTCCGATGGCGATCAGCGGACCCATGGCCCAGCCACGGGGAGGGTCGTTGCGCGGGCCGGTCTCCGACCCGGTGCTCGATTCACCGGGAGGGGTTTCACCGGGAGGCACCGAGCCGCCCGGTTCGAGGCCGGTGGTCCGGTCCGGCTCGGGATCGGGGTTCTGTGGTGTGTTCATGCGGAGCGGGTGCCCGAAATGCCCGAATTAACTACAACCGGTCTTCCCGGGTCTTCGCGCGGTTCGCCTTGCGGACGGCCTCCAGCGGATCGGACCTGCCCATCCCCGGGCGCCCCGCGACGCCGACCCGCTCGGCCGGGTCGTACGGATGCCGTTTCGACGCCTGCCCGTCGCTCCTCGCCCCTGCGCCCGCCCCGCTGCCGCGGTCGCGCCGCCTTCGGATCGGACGGGCCCCCGCGCCGGTTCTCCTCGGACCGCTCCAGGGCCGACGGAGGTCCCCGTTCTCCCGGCACGGGGGCTCGCCCCGTCTCCGAATCGAACGAATGCGAGGGAGGCGTGGGTACCTCGCCCGCCTTCCGGAGAAACGGCAGCGTGACCTCGGTGCACTTGGTGCACTCGGTGTACGCGATGCGATGGAAGCAGACCTTCCGGTTACGTCGCTGCCGTCGGGGCACCCAGGAACCGGAAGGGGCGCGAGGGGCACGTGCACCACCGAGGGAGACTTGAACGGAGACATGAACACCGACCGGAGACGGCCCGGCACCTGGGCCGCGGCCTCTGTCCGGCCGTCCGCGAGAAGGCGCTGCGGACGCCGCGGAAGAACAAGGCGCCGGACCAGACCGTCGGCACGGTGGTGAAGCTGTCGGCCGATGGGCGGTTACGGAAACGCCCCGGGCGCCCTCCGCGCGCTTGGGCGCGGTGCCGGCGCCGGGTGAAACGGAACGGGGCGGCCACGCTCGCGCCGCCCGGTCATGGGAGGCATGGGAGAACTCGATGGCTCAGCAAGTACGTGAAATCATGACAAGCGACCTCGTTGCCGTCGGCGCGCTCACCGCGGTCAGCGAGGTCGCGCACCGGATGCGCGAGGAGAACATCGGCGCCGTTCTGGTCACCGAGGGAGACCGGCTGTGCGGTCTGGTCACGGACCGGGACCTCGTGGTGCGCGTGCTCGCCGAAGGCAAGGACCCCGGCGACACGACCGTGCGGGAGGCATGCAGTCCCGACCTCGTCACCGTCACACCCGACGACGAAGTCGACCGCGCCATTCAGCTGATGCGGGAACACTCGCTGCGAAGGCTGCCCGTGGTCGAAGGCGCCACCGCGGTGGGCATCGTCTCCCTGGGCGACCTGGCGATCGAACGTGACCCCGATTCGGCCCTGGGCGACGTGAGCGCCGCCAAGTCCAACCAGTGATCCGTCGGTAATCCGCATCAGTGACCCGCCCGGCGAAGGCGGGACGGGCCTGTGAACCCCAAGCGCCCCCGAAGCGGAGTTGCCGAGCCGGAGCCTCCGGTCACCACCGGAGGCTCCGGCTTGTCCGCAACCCGCAACCCGCAACCCGCAACCCGCAACCCGCGGCCCGCCGGGCGCCGGTACCGGTCCGGGCGCGGACCCTGGAGCCGGCGCGGGTCAGGCGGCGGAGGCGGGGCCGGGCGGCAGGTGGACGGTCGCCTGCCCGGCCGGGCAGGCCGTCGCCGGTCCCACTCATTTCACCAGTGACGGCAACCACCTCCTGATCCACCTCGCCCGCCCCCATCCCGTCCGGGAGGCGGTCGAGCGCGACCCGGACGTCACCTTCACCGTCATCGGCGACTGCGCCTTCATCCCCGGCCCCTGGCGTGCCAAGTCCGGCACCCCGCCCACCGACACCGTCCCCACCAGCTACTACGCGGCCGTCCAGTTCACCTGCCGCGCCCACATCGTCGACGGCCCGGAGGGCAAGGCCGAGCTGCTGCGCCGCCGGCTCGCCCACTTCCAGCCCGACGGCGACCACGCCCCCGTCACCGTCGGCCGGCCGCCCTACGGCCGGATGCTGCCCGGCATCCGCGGCCTGCGCCTTCAGGTCACCGAGGTGCGGGCGAAGTTCAAGTGCGACGACCGCAGCCCCGTCGAACAGCGCGCCCCATCGCCGGCCGCCTCACCGGACGCGGCCAGGGCCTCGATGTGCCCACCGCACGGCAGCAGCACCGCCGCCCGGACCGCATCGGCCCCCGGAAAACCTGCCCCTCACCCCCCGTACGCGCCAAGGAGCGGATTCGGAGCCGTTGACAGGTGCTGGTCGACTTGGCCATGCTCCTGGGAGAGCGCTCTCCCAATGGGCGCCGAGGAGGCGGACAGGTGAAAGAGGAAGAGCTCGCCCGGCTGCTGGACAAGCTGGATCTCCGGCAGAAGGTGCGCATGCTCACCGGTGCCACCACGTGGCGCACGCGTCCCGAACCGGCGGTCGGTCTGGGGCCGATGACGACATCCGACGGGCCCGCCGGTGTGCGGGGCGAAGCCTGGGACGAGCGGGACACCTCCGTGCTGATCCCCTCCGCCTCCGCGCTCGGCGCGATGTGGGACGAGGGGCTCGTCGAGCGGCTCGGCGGCCTGCTCGCGGCCGAGGCCCGCCGCAAGGGAGTCGACGTGGTGCTCGCGCCCACGCTCAACCTGCACCGCTCACCCCTGGGCGGCCGGCACTTCGAGTGCTTCTCCGAGGACCCGGAACTCACCGGCCGCACCGGAGCCGCGCTGATCCGGGGCATCCAGGCGCACGGCGTCGCCGCCACGGCCAAGCACTACGTGGCGAACGACGCGGAGACCGAACGGCTGACCGTCGACGTCCGGGTCGACGAACGTGTCCTGCGGGAGGTCTATCTAGCCCCCTTCGAGGCCGCGGTGGAGGCGGGCGTCCGGCTCGTCATGGCCGGGTACAACGGGGTCAACGGCGCCACCATGACGGAGAGCCCGCTGCTGACCGAGCCGCTGAAGGGGGAGTGGGGCTTCGACGGCGTCGTCATCTCCGACTGGGGCGCGGTGCGCTCCACCGAGGCGTCCGCCCTGTCCGGCCTGGACCTGGTCATGCCGGGGCCCGAGAGCACGTGGGCGGACGCCCTGGTCGCGGCGGTGCGCGCGGGCACGGTCCCGGTGGAAGCCGTGGACGACAAGGTCCGGCGCCTGCTGCGGCTCGCCGCCCGGGTCGGTGCGCTCGATCCGCTCGGCGCACCCCTGCCGCATCCCGCGCCCCCGCCGCACCCCGACGGCGTACGCCCGCTGCTGCGGCGTGCGGTCGCCGCGAGCGCGGTCCTGCTCCGCAACGACGGCCTGTTGCCGCTGGACCCCGACGCCGTGCGCACGGTCGCGGTGATCGGCGCGCACGCTGCCGGACCGAGGACACAGGGCGGCGGCAGCGCCGGTGTCTTCCCCGACACCGTCACGACGCCCCTGGAGGGCATCCGGGCGGCCCTCGCCGGCCGCGCGCGCGTCGTCCACGCGCCCGGCCCCGCCCTCGGGGAGCCGCCACCGCTCGGGGCCGCCGCGGAGTGCCGCGACCCCCGCAGCGGGCTGCCCGGGGTGCTGCTGCGTACGCTCGACGCGCAGGGACGCGAGCTCTACGCCGAACACCGCCTCTCGGGACGGCAGTTGGAGCCGCGCGTGGACGCGGAAGCGCACACCGTCGAGATCAGCGCCCTGCTGCTGCCCGCCACCGGGGGCGAGTGGACGCTCGGTGTCGGCGGATTCGGCCGCATGACCCTGACCGTGGACGACCGGGTCCTGGTCGACGGCGTGTTCCCGCGCGAGAGCGACGACCCGGCCGTCGTCCACGTCAACCCGCCGTGCCACTACGGGAGCGTGCGGATGGCGGCCGGGCACGCGGTGCGCGTCGTGGCGCGGCGGGAACTCGTGCCCGGCAGCGGCCGCGCCACCCTGGTGACCGCGGGGCCGCCCGCGCCGGACCCCGCCTCGGCCGTCGCCGAAGCGGCACGGGCGGCGCGCGGCGCGGACACGGCTGTCGTGTTCGTCGGCACCACCGAGGACAGCGAGTCCGAAGGACAGGACCGCACCGGTCTCGCGCTGCCCGGCCACCAGGACGACCTGGTGCGGGCGGTGGCGGCGGCCAACCCGCGCACCGTGGTCGTCGTCAACGCCGGCGGCCCGGTGGAGATGGGATGGCGGGAGGAGGTCGCGGCGGTGCTCCTGACGTGGTTCCCCGGGCAGGAAGGAGGAACGGGCATCGCGGACGTGCTGCTCGGGCGCGCCGAGCCCGGCGGGCGGCTGCCGACCACCTGGGGCGCGGTGCTCGACGACGCACCCGTCACCGGGACACGGCCCGAGAACGGCGTGCTCGGCTACACCGAGGGGCTCCACATCGGCTACCGCGCCTGGCTGCGCGAGGGGCGCGAGCCCGCGTACTGGTTCGGGCACGGCCTGGGCTACACGACCTGGGCGTACGAGGAGATGGCCGTCTCCGGCGCAGTGTCCGGCGAGGTCTCCGGCGCGGCGTCCGGCGAGGTCTCCGGCGCGGCGTCCGGCGACGGGTCCGACGGCTCCTTCACGGTCGTCGTCCGGGTCCGCAACACGGGAGGGCGGCGCGGCCGCGAGGTGGTCCAGGTGTATCTCGCGCGGCCCGGCTCGTCGGTGGAGCGTCCGCACCGGTGGCTCGCCGGGTACGCCGCGGTCGAAGCGGGCCCGGGGGAGCCGGTCACCGCGCGGGTACGGGTGCCGGCGCGGGCGCTGCGGCACTGGTCCGCCGCGGACCGCGGCTGGCGGGTGGAGCCGGGGGCGTACCGGGTGCTGGTGGGACCGTCGGCGGGAGAACTGCCGCTGGCCGGCACCGTCGAGGCCCGGCGGCCCCGTACCGTACGCCCCTGACCTGGGAGACCGGCGTCGGAGAGCGCTCCCGCGGGGACACGGCCCGGCGGTAGGGTGCGGGCATGACCAGAAAGGCGCCCACTCTTGAGGACGTGGCCCGGGAAGCGGGGGTCTCCCGCGCGACCGTCTCCCGGGTCGTCAACGGCATCCGCAACGTGGACCCCGCCATCCGCGAAGCGGTGCGGGAGGCGATCGCGCGGACCGGGTACGCCCCGAACCGCGCCGCCCGGTCGTTGGTGACCCGGCGCGCGGAGACCATCGCCCTGGTGGTCTCCGGCGCGGGCGACGACTCGGAGAGCGAACAGAACGCGTTCGCGGCCCGGGCGCTCGCGGACCCCTTCTTCGGGCGGGTGGTCAGCGGCGTCGTCGGTTTCCTGCGTCCGCGCTCCATGTACCCGGTGCTGATGTTCGCCGAGACCGAGGCGGCCAGGCAGCAGGTACTGGCGTACCTGCGGCAGGGCAGCGCGGACGGCGCGCTGGTCTTCTCCACCCACGCCGAGGACCCGCTGCCGGCGCTGCTCGCGGCCGAGAGCCTGCCCTGCGTCCTGTTCGCCCGCCCGGCGCTGCCCGCCCCCCTCACCTACGTCGACGTCGATCACCGGCAGGGCGGACGGCTGGCAGCCGAGCACCTGCTGGCGCGCGGCTGCCGACGGGCCGCCACGGTGACGGGCCCGCTGGACCTGCCCGCGGCCCAGGACCGCCTCTCCGGTTTCCAGGACGCGATGGCCCGCCACGGCCATCCCTACGTCCCGATAGCCGAGGGGGGCTTCACCTTCGACAGCGGGGCGTCGGCCATGACCCGGCTGCTGGCCGAACACCCGGGGATCGACGGGGTGTTCGCGGCCAACGACCTGATGGCGCAGGGCGTCTGCCAGGTGCTGCGCGAAAGCGGGAAACGCGTACCGGAGGACGTGGCGGTGGTCGGCTTCGACGACTCCAGCGCGGCCGTCGCCTGCCGGCCGCCGCTGACCACCGTCCGGCAGCCGATGGAGGAGATGGCGGCCACGATGGCGCGCCTGCTCCAGGAGCAGATCGAGGGAGAGCTGACCGAGCCCACCTCGGTGATCTTCGAGCCGGAGCTCGTGCGCCGCGCGTCGGCGTAGGCACGGGAACCGGAGCGGCACGTGCCCGGCCCCTCCCGCCGGGGAGGGCGGAAGGGGCCGGGCGGTTCGGGCGGGGAAGCCGACGTTCGTACGGGGAAGTCCGGGCGGGAACTTCATGCCGGAAGTCCCTGCGGGAAGGTGCCGGTCAGGGCAGTCGGTGGTCCGCGTTCAGCACGGCACCGCGTTCGGGGCGGTACAGGTCGAAGCCCCGTGTGTCGCACTGCAGGCCGCCGACGATGCAGTGGTCGACCAGAGCCTTGAGGGTGCGCTCCTCCCACGCGTTGAAGAAGTCGTAGTGGAAGGAGTAGCCCCGGCCACTGGCCAGGCGGACCTGGGACATGTCGCCGTTGACCGGCCACGCCATCTTGAACTCGATCATCGGCAGGGCGACGGGGTGGGAGGCCGGGCACATGTTGTCGTTGGTGCCGGGCTTGACGACCGGGTAGGCCATGTGGCTCTTGTGGTCGGGGGTGTCGAGGTACTTCCCGTCCCAGCAACTGGGGGCCTGCATGCGCAGGTTGAGCTGTACGTCGGGCCGGTTCGGACAGCTCGCGGGGATGTCGGTGTTGAAGAAGCTGTCACCGCATTCCCAGCCCTCGACGAAGCCCTTGTGGGCCCGGAACTCCTGGGCGCTCTGCATCGGGTTGCCGACGACGAACCGCAGACCCTTGGGGAAGGGGCGGACGCTGCGGTAGTCGGTGACGCCGGCCTTGTAGTAGATGACTTGCGGGCCGACGGGCAGGATCTTCTGGTCACCCTTGTACAGCGAGGGCATCCAGTACGCGGAGGCGTCCGCCGGCGCCTTGCAGGTGGTGTTTCCTCCGTAGAGCGAGCCGGTGGTGCTGGCGGCGTTGGTGGAGGTGTTGCCCATGAAGGTGTGGTCGTGGGACTTGCCGAACTGGCCCGGGTAGACGATCGGGTCGTCCGGCGCGGTGTGGGTGACGGCGCAGCCGGCCTGGAACTCGTGATGGTAGGCCGGGGGCGGGGTGGCCGTGGACGGTGTCACACCGGTGACCTGGGGGACGGCCGGGATGTAGCCGTCTCCGTCGGCGTCGTCGCCCGAGGCCTGGGTGGACACGGCCATCGTGTGCCCGGCGTGGTTGCCGGCCGGGGAGGTACTTCCGGGATCGGCCGCGGTGGCGACCGTGCCGACGCCGAGGACGGATGCGACGAGAGCGCTGCCGAGAAGGAGCGCGGGGAGTCGTTTCGAACGCCATCTCATGGAGGGCCTCCAGCCCGTGGGGTGGGAGTGGGGACCCGGCAGGGGGCTGAGCACCGCCCCCTGCCGGGGGCGTGGCGCGTCAGCTGTAGACGCCGAACTCGTGGAGCGAGTAGCCCCAGCCCGTCCCGCGGGCCGTCAGGTGGAGACGGACGTGGCGGGCGGTCGCCGCGACATCGATGGTGTCGATGTCGCCGTTGCCGGTGGTGGTGGTATGGACCGTGCGCCAGGTGGTGCCGTCGTCGGACACCTGGACCTCGTAGGACTTGGCGTAGGCCGGGTCCCAGACGAGCTGGAGCTTACGGACGGGGGTGGGGGCGCCGAGGTCGACGCGGATCCACTGCGGGTCGCTCCAGTCGCTGGCCCAGCGGGTGTCGGTCTTCCCGTCGGTGGCGTTCGAGGCGGGGCACGGGCAGTCGCCGTAGGACGCCTGCGCGCTGGACGCGGTGGTCGGCTTGTTCAGCGCCACGTTGGTCCCGGAGACCGGCGGGGCGACGACCTTGACCGACTTGGTCTCGATGCCGGCGTTCCCGCGCCCGTCCTCAGCCTGGATGTAGACCTTCCACACGCCGAGCTTCTCGGGTGCGGTGACCGCGAAGGTGCCCGCGCCGGTCGACCTGAACTGCGCCGGGACGAGCCGCTTGTCGCCGTTGGCGTAGTTGCCGCTGAGGAAGATCTTGTTCGTCACCGCGTCGCCCTCGGGGTCGCGGATGTCGGCGCGGACGGTGAACTCCTGGCCGGCGGGGGCGGACCCGGCAGGCGTGACGGTCATGCCGCTGACCACCGGCGGCAGGTTGTCGCCGGCGTTGGAGCCGGTGAAAGCCTTCTTGACCGAGTAGTACGACAGCCGCTTGAGTCCGTCGGGGATCAGGTTGAACCAGACCCCGCCGAAGTCGTGCTCCAGGCCGTAGTGGAAGAGGGTCGCACCCAACGCCACGCCGCGGTGGCCGGTCGTGCACTCCCAGGCCTTGGTGTAGCCGTCGCGCTTCTGCACGTCGGTGGGCTCGTCCGGGACGCCGTTGGCGTCGTCCGGGACCTCCCACTCGCCGGCCGGTCCGGTCTCGGTGATGATGTAGGGCTTGGTGTAGCCGCCCTCCACCCAGTCCTGCTGGACGCCGCAGATGTCGCCGTAGGCGTTCATCGAGTACAGGTCGAGGTCGGGGGCGTTGCGCTTGTAGTACGGCCAGGCGCCCGTCCAGGCGTCGGTCGAGGTGACGGGGTGATCGGCGTCGATCGAGTGGATCTTCTTCGCGACGTCGTTGACGAAGGTGGTGTACGCGTTGCGCTGGGCCTCCAACTCCGCGCCGCTGTAACAGTTCTGGAGTCCGAGCACCGACTCGTTGCCGACGTTCCACATGAGGGTCGCGGGGTGGCTCTTGTAGGTCTCGACCCATTTGGCGATCTCGGTGAGCATGGTGTTCTTGTACGTGGTGTCGGTGACGTAGTTGGCGCAGCCGCCGCTGCCGGGTCCGCCGCCGGGCTGGAGCCAGAAGCCGTTCATGACGCGCAGGCCGTTCGCGGCGGCCGCGTCGAGGAGGGGTTTGGAGCTCGCGTCCGTGCCCCAGGTGCGGACGGTGTTGACGCCCATCGACTTCAGGTCGGGCATGTACTTCGGGGCGTCCGCCATGGAGGGGCCCCAGGTCAGTCCCTTGACGGTGTAGGGCTGTCCGCCGACGGTGAGCTGCCACGCGCCCTGCGTGCCGGTCACCTTGACCGCGCCGCCGGGCGGGGGCTGCGTCGTGCCGTCGGAGCCGTAGACCTGGAACTCCCACAGGGAGTAGCCGTAGCCGCCGGGGCGGACGGTGCCGAGCATCCGGACGTAGCGGCCGGCGCCGGTGAGGGCGAGGTCGTCGGTGCCGCCGTCGCCGTCGGTCACCTTCTTCAGGGTGGTCCAGTCGGTGCCGTTGTCCGACGCCTGGATCTCGTACCCCTTGCCGTAGGCGCCCTCCCAGGTGAGCACGGCCCGGCTGAGGTTCGCCTTCTTGCCCAGGTCGACCTGGATCCACTGCGGGTCGGACCACTGGCTGGCCCAGCGGGTGCCGGTGAGGTTGCCGTCGAAGGCCTGTCCGGCGGAGAACCCGTCGCCTTCCTTGGAGGAGGCGGTGGCGGGCTTGCCCTGGGAGAGCAGGGTGTCGGCGGCCGCTTCGGCCGCTTCGGCGGCTTCGGCCGCTGCGGCGGCCGGCGCTGTCGCGACCGCGAGCGACGGAGCGAGCAGGGCGCCGAGGGTGAGGAGCAGAGTCGCGGCCCGGGGGCGGCCCGACATGAGGGCGGGGGGTCTGAACACGTGGGCTCCTGGCGGAGTTGGGGGCGAGGTGGCACCGGCATCCCGTGGCCAGTGCCGGGAGAACTGTCTCGGAGAGCGCTCTCCGAGCGTGTCGCGCGAGCGTGTTCCTGTCAACGTTCGCGACACATTCCTTACTGATTAACCGCGTTGTGTTATGTGGCGCACGCGTGATGCCCGCCCGGGACCCGGCCTCCACGAGGGAAGGCCGGGTCCCGGGCGGGTGGGCGGGGCGGGCCGGCCGTCACGCGGGCCGGCCCGTCAGGGTCCGCAAGCGGCCGTCAGGAGCCGCAAGCGGCCGCCGGTCAGGGGAAGGAGACCACCGTGGAGGGGACGGTCGAGCTGCCGGAGGGGGCGGTGGAGGCTCCGGTGTTGTTGATCACGTGGTTGTAGTGCCCCATGCCGCCGAGCGAGACCACCAGCAGGCTGTGGAACTTCACGCCCGGCTTGACCGGTGCCTTGAAGCCGTGGTCCTGGACGATCGACGGATCGACGTTGTAGTTGCAGTAGCTGCCCATCCCCCAGCCCTCGTGGACGTCGACCGAGTCGTCGACCCGGTAGGCCGCGTAGCCCTTGGTGCTGCCGTTCTGGATGGCGGCCTGGTTGGGCGCGTCGTACGCCTTCTCGTTCTGGTAGAAGATGGTCCTGCCGCGCTCGCCGTACCACTCCACGTCGTACTTGTTGAAGTGCTCGACGAAGAGTCCGGTGGCCAGCACGTCGTCGCCGTTGACGCGGACGCCGTAGTCGGCCCGGTTGGTCTCCCAGCCCACGCCGTCGCCGTGGTCGGCGCGCCAGACCCAGGTGTGGTCGATGATCGCGTCGTCACTGTTGACCACCATGCTGGTGGTGGCCTTGCCGGGGCCGGCTCCGCCGATCCGGATGTAGACGTCCTGGACCGTCGTCGGGTTGGCGGAGTGGTCGGCGGACGAGCCCTGCGGGCCGATCTCCAGCAGCGTCGGGGAGTTGACGGGCCCGGCGTCGATGAGGAACCCGGCGAGCTTCACGCCGTCGACGTCGGCGACCTTCATCGCGGTCACGCCGTTGTCGGGAATGATCGTGGCGAGCCCGAGGCCCAGCACGACCGTGTCCGCCCGGTTCACGTTGATGGTCTGGTCGACGTGGTAGATGCCCGGCGTGAAGAGCAGGTGCAGGCCCTGGGCGAGGGCGGCGTTGATGGTGGCGGCGGTGGCGCCCGGCTTGACGACGTAGAACTTGCTCAGCGCCAGCGAGCTGCCCTGCGGGGTGCCGTTCGCCCAGGTGGTGCCGCGCGCGTTGGTGCGCTTGGCGGGGACGAACACCTTGTACTCACTGCCGTCGAGGTAGAGGAACGGCTTCTCGCGGGAGATCGGGGTGGTGTTCAGAGTGGTGTAGCGGGGCTCGGGGAAGCTGTTCGCCGGGGCGCCCTCGACACCGGAGAAGGTCTGGTTCCACACGGAGTTGGACCAGCCGCCGATCGAGCTGTCCCGGGTGTACCACTGCTGCTGCGAGTAGTTGCCGATCTGGCCGTCGACCTTGGTGTCGGCGATGTAGCCGCCGCTGGCCCAGCCGTACCCGTTCGGCGCGAGATTCAGTCCGCCCTTGACGTGCATGCGGCGGAAGGAGGCTGCCTGGGAGACCGCCCAGCGGTTGGTGCCGTTGGCCGGGTTCAGCGCCAGGTTCTCGGCCGAGCGCCAGAAGTTCTGCGTCGCGTTGCCGTTGAACCAGCCGGCGTCCACGGTCACGTCGCCGTTGAAGGTCGTGTCGTCGGGCGACAGGCCCAGGCCCGCGATCGAGGTGTAGAAGCCGATCTGCGCGTTGATGTTGTTGTACGTGCCGGGCTTGAACAGGAAGGCGTGGCGGTCGGTGCCGAACTGCGCCGACTCCTGCTTCTTGAACACCTCGTCCAGCTTGCCCTGGATGTTGGGCGTCGACGGGTCGAAGACGTGCACGTTGGGGCCGAGGTCGCCGCCGCCGGGAAGCTGCGGGCCGTCCCCGCCGCTACCGGCGGTGCCGTACACCTGGAACTCCCAGAGCGAGTAGCCGTAGCCGGTGGCGCGGGCCGTGCCGTACATGCGGACGTAGCGGGCGGTGCCGGAGACGCTCAGCGTCTCGGTGCCGCCGGGGCCCGTGGTGGTCGAGTGCGCCGTGGACCAGTTCTTGGCGTCGGCGGAGAACTCGATGCGGTACGCCTTCGCGTACGCGGCCTCCCAGCGCAGGACGATCTGGCTCACGCTCGCCGGCGCGCCCAGGTCGACCTGGATCCACTGGGGGTCGGCGGCGGCGCTCGACCAGCGGGTGCCGTTGTCGCCGTCGACCGCCGCGCTCGCCGGCGTGCCGTAGTGCTCCTGGCTGGAAGCCGTCACCGGCTTGCCCTGCGAGAGCAGCGCGGGCGCGGCCTGGGCGGTGGTCTGGGGGACGAACAGCAGGAGGGTGGCGACGAGCGCGGTGACCACGGCGCCGGCGACGCCCTGGCGTGCGGAAACAGGGGGTCTGAGGGGCGGCGGGGCCGCGTGGGCAGGGACAGGACGCATGAGCTGTGCTCCTCGGTCGAGGGGGGAAGTCTCTTGGAGAGCGCTCTCCAAGCAGGAGATGCTTGTCCGCTCACGCTGCTGTGGTCAAGGGGTGTGCACCGGTTATTTCCGTACCGGCTCCTTCGACGCGGCGGCCAGTGTGCGCGTCTCCATCGTGGCCCGCCAGCCCGCCCGTTCGACGGGGGCCTCACCTTCCGCCGCCTGCTCGTGCAGGCGGCCGCCGCGTGCGAAGAAGTCCGCGAGCGGCAGCGTCGCCGCGCCGACGGTGACGGCGTCGGGTCCGAGCCGCCCCAGTTCGATGGTGACCCGCTCGGCCGGGTGGCGCAGTGCGTACGCCTTCGCGTGACGGCGTACGTCGTCCAGGATGTACGGCGCCAGCTGGAGCCCCGCCCAGCCGCAGAGGAGCACGCGCTCGGGGCCGTAGAGGTTGATCAGGTCGGAGATTCCGGCGCCCAGGTACTCCGCCGTCTCGTCCAGCACGTTCAGGGCCACCGGGTCGGCCGGGCCCTCCTCGGGGTGGGCGGCGGCGAGCAGGGCGGTGACCGCCGTCTCCTCGTCGGTGTCGGCGGGCAGCGTCGCGCCCGCCTCCTGCCAGCGCTGCACCAGCGCCTCGGCGCCGGCGTACGCCTCCAGGCAGCCGAGCGCGCCGCAGCGGCACTGCCGGCCGCGTACGCGCAGGGTGGTGTGACCCCATTCGGCGGCGCTGCCGCGCGCTCCGCCGAAGACGGCGCCGTCGGTGACGAGGCACGCGCCGACACCGGAGCCGAACAGCACGATCGCCGCGTCCCGTACGCCCCGGCCGCCGCCGAACCACATCTCGGCCTGGCCGAGGGTCTTGGCGCCGTTCTCGATGAAGAACCGCGTACCGGGCGGCAGGACGGCGCAGTCGCGCAGCAGGGACTCCAGTGGTACCGCGTCCCAGCCGATGGTCTGGCCGTACACCACGGCGCCGGTGCCGGCGTCGTCGGACCCGCGGTCGACGATGCCGGGGATGCCGACACCGACGCCGAGCAGCAGGTCCGCGGTGATGCCCGCCTCGTTCATCACTTCCCGGACGCCTTCGCTGATGTGCCGGACGACCGACGTGACGTCGTAGCCGTTGCGCCGCAACGGCCGGTCGCAGCGGGCCAGTTCGGCCAGGGCCAGGTCGAACAGCTCGACGCGCACCCGGGTCTCGCCCACGTCGACACCGATCAGGCAGGCGCCGGAGGGCGCCACCCGCAGCAGGGTGCGCGGGCGCCCCCCGTCGGAGTCGACCGTACCGGCCTCCTCGACGAGTCCCTCGGCGACCAGCTCCGCGACGATGGTGCTGATGGAGCCCGAACTGAGTGAGGTGGCGCCGCCGAGGGCCTGCCGGCTCATCGGGCCGTCGAAATACAGTCGTTGCAATACCGCCTTCCGGCTACTTCGACGCAGGTCACGGACGGTTCGTCTGCTCGGCATGGCCATATGGCTCCCTTCCTCCGTGCAACATACCGTCGCTTCAAGTCTTGACGCGACCCTCTCTCGGGACTTAACTCACGTTCTAAATTAAGCCGTGAGGTTGTTCAGGGGCTGAACACCACCCAGGCCACACCCATCTCCGAAGGGCCGTCTCCGCCATGCGCAGAATCCGAGCCGCGGCAGCCATAGCCATCGTCACCTCCCTCGCGACCGCCGCCACCGGGTGCGGGGGAGGGGAGGGCGGGACAGGCAGCGACGCCTCGCCCAAGACGCTGACCTACTGGGCGACGAACCAGGGCGCCAACATCGAGGCCGACAAGAAGATCCTCACTCCCGAGCTGAAGAAGTTCGAGAAGGAGACCGGCATCAAGGTCAAGCTGGAGGTGGTCCCTTGGGCCAACCTGCTCGACCGCATCCTGGCCGCCACCACCTCGGGTCAGGGCCCGGACGTGCTGAACATCGGCAACACCTGGTCCGCCTCCCTCCAGGCCACCGGCGCGCTGATGCCGTGGGACGAGGCCGCCTTCGAGAAGATCGGCGGACGGGACCGCTTCGCCGAGGCCGCGGTCGCCTCCGCGGGCGCCGAGGGCCAGGACCCGGCGGCCGTGCCGCTGTACTCGATGTCGTACGCCCTCTACTACAACAAGAAGATGTTCGAGGAAGCCGGCGTCGAGAAGCCGCCGGCCACCTGGGACGAGATGGTCGAGACGGGCAAGAAGCTGTCCAAGGACGGCAAGTGGGCGCTCGGCGCCGAGGGCTCGAACCTGTCCAGCAACATCCACCAGGTCTTCGCGCTCAGCCAGCAGCACGGCGGGAACTTCTTCGACGCCTCCGGCAAGCCGGACTTCACCTCGGACGCCAACGTCGCGGCCGTGAAGCAGTACGTCGACCTCATGGGCAAGAACAAGATCATCGCCCCGGGCAACGCCGAGTACGCCCAGAACCAGTCCCTCCAGGACTTCGCCAGGGGCAAGACGGCCATGGTGCTGTGGCAGTCCGCCGCCAGCACGTTCAAGGCCCACGGCATG
The DNA here is from genome assembly GCF_039533765.1 of Streptomyces enissocaesilis. Taxonomy (NCBI): domain Bacteria; kingdom Bacillati; phylum Actinomycetota; class Actinomycetes; order Kitasatosporales; family Streptomycetaceae; genus Streptomyces; species Streptomyces enissocaesilis. The sequence goes on from NZ_BAAAUD010000034.1 coordinate 125,765, forward strand.
AAGGACGAGGACTGGGGCGTCGCCCCGGCGCCGGTCCAGTCCGGCACCCCGGGCCAGGGCCGCCAGGTCAACTCCATGGTCTCCGGCATCAACATCGCCGTCTTCAAGAACACCAAGAACCTCGACGGCGCCACGGAGTTCGTGAAGTTCATGACCAGCCACGAGGAGCAGAAGATCCTCAACGGGACGTACGGGTCCATCCCGTCGGTCAAGTCCGCCCAGCAGGACGGCGCCTTCGACACCCCCGACGGCACCGTGCTGCGCGAGACGCTCACCAAGAGCGCCGCTCCGCTGCCGCAGGTCGCCAACGAGTCCCAGTTCGAGACCGCGGTCGGCACGGCCGTCAAGGGCCTCTTCGCCGACGCCGCCAACGGGCGCCCGGTGACCACCGAATCCGTCAAGGCCGCCCTGTCCAAGGCCCAGCAGCAGATGCCGAAGTAGGTGCCACTGTGACACCCGCCGCCACCGCCGCCCACCGGCAGGCACAGGCGCCGGCGGGCCGCTCGACCGAGCGGCCCGCCACCGGGAAGGACCGGCCGCGCCGGCCGCGCCTCCCCGGACGGCTCCGCCGCGCCGGCCTGCCCTACCTGCTCCTCCTGCCCGCCGTGCTCGTGGAACTCCTCGTCCACCTGGTGCCCATGGTCATGGGCATCATGATGAGCTTCAAGGAACTCACCCAGTTCACCATCCGGGACTGGTCCGTCGCGCCGTGGAACGGGCTCGCCAACTTCTCCGCGACCGTCGACTTCGACGCACCCGTGGGCGAGGCCCTGCTCGACTCGTTCCTGGTGACCTGTGCGTTCACCGTGCTCTCCGTCGGCCTGTGCTGGCTGATCGGCACCGCCGCCGCGATCTTCCTCCAGGACACCTTCCGCGGCCGCGGCCTGCTGCGCACCCTCTTCCTGGTGCCGTACGCGCTGCCGGCCTACGCCGCCGTCATCACCTGGGCGTTCATGTTCCAGCGGGACAACGGTCTGGTGAACCACGTCCTGCACGACCAGCTCGGCATCACCGACGGCTCCTCCTTCTGGCTGATCGGCGACAACAGCTTCATCGCGCTGCTCGTCGTCTCCGTCTGGAAGGGCTGGCCGTTCGCCTTCCTGATCATCATGGCCGGCCTGCAGAACATCCCCAGGGAGCTGTACGAGGCCGCCGCCCTGGACGGCGCGGGCGTCTGGCAGCAGATCCGCAAGATCACGCTGCCCTCGCTGCGGCCGGTCAACCAGGTCCTCGTGCTCGTCCTGTTCCTGTGGACGTTCAACGACTTCAACACGCCGTTCGTGCTGTTCGGCAAGTCGGCCCCCGAAGCCGCCAACCTCATCTCCATCCACATCTACCAGTCGTCGTTCGTCACCTGGAACTTCGGCACCGGATCGGCCATGTCCGCCCTGCTGCTGCTGTTCCTGCTGGCGGTGACCGGCGCCTACCTCCTGGTCACCTCGCGCGGAAGGAAGCAGGCCGATGTCTAGCGCGACGGCGGGGGCCCCCGCCGCGGCGGCGCCCCGCCGCTCACCGACCGCGCCCCCGCGGTCCTTCCTGTGGACCCGCAGGATCTTCCTCACCGTGCTGACCACCTTCGTGGCGGTGCCCGTCTACGTCATGATCAGCAGCTCGCTGAAGCCGCTCCAGGACGTCGCGGGCGAGTTCCGCTGGTTCCCCAGCGAGCTCACCATCCGCCCGTACATCGACATCTGGTCCACCGTCCCGCTGGCGGACTACTTCGTGAACTCGCTGATCGTGGCCAGTGCGGCGACCGTCTGCTCGGTGATCATCGCGATCTTCGCGGCGTACGCCGTCAGCCGCTACCGCTTCCGCGGCAAGCGGCTGTTCACCGTCACGGTGCTCTCGACGCAGATGCTCCCCGGCATCCTCTTCCTGCTGCCGCTGTTCCTCATCTACGTCAACATCGGCAACGCCACCGGGATCGCCCTCTTCGGCTCGCGCGGCGGCCTCATCCTCACCTACCTCACCTTCTCCCTGCCGTTCTCCATCTGGATGCTGATCGGCTACCTGGACTCGGTCCCCCGCGACCTCGACGAGGCCGCGATGGTCGACGGCTGCGGTCCCCTCGGCGCGCTGTTCCGGGTGATCGTGCCCGCGGCCGTCCCGGGCATCATCGCCGTGGCGGTCTACTCCTTCATGACCGCCTGGAGCGAGGTGCTGTTCGCCTCCGTCATGACCAACGAGACGACCCGCACCCTCTCCATCGGCCTCCAGGGCTACGCCACCCAGAACGACGTCTACTGGAACCAGGTCATGGCGGCCTCCCTCGTCGTCAGCGCCCCCGTCGTCGTCGGCTTCCTCTTCCTCCAGCGCTACCTGGTCTCCGGGCTCACCGCCGGAGCCGTCAAGTGATCCGCCCCGAAAGGACTTCCGTGACCCAGCTCAACGACCCCGCGACCCTCGCCGCCCTCCCCGGGGACTTCGCGTGGGGGGTGGCCACCTCGGCGTACCAGATCGAAGGAGCCGTGGCGGAGGGAGGCCGCGCCCCGTCGATCTGGGACACCTTCTCGCACACCCCGGGCAAGATCGACAACAACGACCACGGTGACGTCGCCTGCGACCACTACCACCGCTGGCGCGAGGACGTCGCGCTCATGAAGGAACTGGGTGTCGACTCCTACCGGCTCTCGGTCGCCTGGCCGCGGATCGTGCCCGGCGGCGACGGGGCGGTCAACCAGGAGGGCCTCGACTTCTACTCCCGGCTCGTCGACGCCCTGCTGGAAGCGGGCATCACCCCGAACGTCACGCTCTACCACTGGGATCTGCCGCAGGCCCTCCAGGACCGCGGCGGCTGGCCCGAGCGCCGGACCGCCGAGCACTTCGCCGCGTACGCCTCCGTGGTCGCGGGCGCCCTCGGTGACCGCGTGAAGCTGTGGGCCACCCTCAACGAGCCGCTCTGCTCGGCCTGGATCGGCCACCTCGAAGGCAAGATGGCGCCGGGAGCCACCGACATCACCGCCGCCGTCCGCGCCTCGTACCACCTGCTGCTGGGCCACGGTCTCGCCACCCAGGCGGTACGCGCCGCCGTGCCCGGCGCCGAGATCGGCATCGTCAACAACCTCTCCACCGTCGAACCCGCCTCGCGGTCCGAGGCCGACGTCGCCGCCGCCCGCCGCATGGACGGCCACACCAACCGCTGGTGGCTCGACCCGGTCCACGGCCGGGGCTTCCCCGCCGACATGACCGAGGTGTACGGCGTGGACCTCCCCGAACGCGCCGGCGACCTCGCCACCATCGCGCAGCCGCTGGACTGGCTGGGCCTGAACTACTACTTCCCGGCCGTGGTGACCGACGACCCGCACGGCCCGTACCCCTTCGCACGCCAGATCCGCCGCCCCGGCGTACCGCGCACGGGCATGGACTGGGAGATCGACGCGGGCGGCATCGAGACCCTGCTGATGCGTCTCACCGACGACTACGGCGCACGCAAGCTCTACGTCACGGAGAACGGCTCCGCCTACCCCGACGCGGTCCTCGCCGACGGCACGGTCGACGACCGCGAGCGCACCCAGTACCTCCAGGAGCACCTGGCCGCCTGCGCTCGCGCCGCGCGGCGGGGCGCGCCGCTGGCCGGCTACTACGCCTGGTCGCTGCTGGACAACTTCGAGTGGGCGTACGGCTACGACAAGCGCTTCGGCCTGGTCCACGTCGACTACAAGACCCAGCGCCGCACCATCAAGGGCAGCGGTCACCACTACGCCGGCATCATCCGCGAGCACCGCGCGCGCGGCGCCCGCGCGGCCTGACGGACCGGGACCGGGAACCGCCCGGGGCGGGGGCCGAGGCCCCCGCCCCGGGCGGTCGTGAACCGAACCGCTCCCGGTCAGCGCCGAGCGCCCCGGGCGGACCACCCGGAGCCCACACCGGCCACATGCAGGGCGAGGAGGGCGAGTCCGAGGAGCATGAGACTCGTCGGGCCGAAGACCGCGGCTGTCGACGCCTCGGTCGCGTGAATGATGAGGGCGATGACGAACACCACCGCCGCCGCGAATGCCAGCATGTTCTTCTCCCACCACTGGACGGCGAACCACGCGTCATCCCGGTGACTGCGCCGTTGTCAGCCCTATTCCCTGCCCTGCGCCGGTCATTCCTCGCCGGCGCCGCAGCGGGCGCGGCGCAACGGCCCCGGCGACGGTCGCCGCCGCTCCGGCCGGCGCCGCCACGGCGGCGACGAGCACGGTGCTCGCGAAGCCGAAGGCCCCGGAGAGGGCGCCGAAGGCGAACGGGGCGACGGTGGCGCCCGTGCAGAGGCCGACCCGGACGGTGTGCCCCGCGTTCTCGGCCCGGCCGGGGACCAGCCGCAAGGTGGTGGCCAGCAGCAGCCCCGTCCAGCCCCAGCCCGCGGAGAACGCCAGGGCCGCGCCGACCACGGGCCTGACGCGCGAGGAGCAGACCACCCTGCACGACCTGCTCCGCAGAGCCGTCGTTCCCCGCTGACCCCGTCGTTCCCCGTCGCCCCCGCCGACCCCGCCGACCCCGCCGTCTCCGCCGAGCGATGCGCCGGCCGCGCCGCCGGCCGGCGCTCACCTCACCTCGCCGGATTCAGATGCGGCAGCACCTTGTCCGGCGTCAGGGGCAGCTCCCGCAGCCGCGCCCCCGTGGCGTGGTGGACGGCGTTGGCGACGGCCGCCGCCGTGCCGACCACACCGATCTCGCCGATGCCCTTGCCGCCCACCGGGTTGAGGTGCGGATCGTCCTCGTCGATCCAGTGCGCCTCGATCGCCGGCACGTCCGCGCAGGCGGGCACGTGGTACGAGGCCAGGTCCTTCTCCGTGTACTCCCCGAAGGCGGCGTCCATGGTGCTTCCCTCCGTCAGCGCCATGCCCAGGCCCATGGTCATGCCCCCGATGAACTGGGAGCGCGCGGTACGGGGGTTGAGGATGCGGCCGGCGGCGTAGACGCCGAGGAGGCGGCGTACGCGGATCTCTCCCGTCACGGTGTCGACCTGCACCTCGGCGAAGTGGGCGCCGAACGCGTGCCGCGCGTACGGCGATTCCCTCCCCACCTCCTCCTCGGTGTCCGCGGCGGTGCTCACGCCCTCGGCCGGCAGACCGCCGGAGTGGTCACCGAGGCGCTCGGCCAGAGCCGTGCATGCCTTGTGCACGGACCAGCCCCACGACGCCGTGCCCGACGAGCCTCCCGCGAGCGGCGCCGCCGGCAGATCGCTGCTGCCGATGTCGACGCGCACCGACTCCAGGGGCGCGGCCAGCACATCGGCGGCGATCTGCGCGAGCACGGTGCGGGCCCCGGTGCCGATGTCGGTGGCGTTGACCCGGATCAGATAGGTGCCGTCGGGGGCGGCGTGCGCGGTGGCGGAGGACGGACTGACCATGACCGGATAGGTGCTCGCGGCCACCCCGGTGCCCAGGAGCAGGTCCCCTTCGCGGCGGACGCCCGGACGCGGGTCGCGCCGCTCCCAGCCGAAGCGCCGGGCCCCCTCCCGCAGGCACTCGGCCAGGTGCCGGCTGCTGAAGGGCCTGCCGCTGTCGGGTTCGGTGTCCGGCTCGTTGCGCAGCCGCAGTTCCACCGGGTCCACCCCGGCGGCGACGGCGAGCTCGTCCATCGCCGACTCCAGGGCGTACATCCCGGAGGCCTCGCCCGGAGCGCGCATCCACGAGGGGGTCGGCACGTCCAGCTCGACGACCCGGTGGCCGGTGCGACTGTGGGGCGAGGTGTACATGGTGCGGGCCGGAACGGCCGCCTGCTCCACGAACTCGTTGACCGTGGAGGTGTGCGTGACCACCTCGTGGGCCAGCGCGGTGATCACGCCGTCGGCCCGGGCGCCCAGCCGGACGCGCTGCACGGTCGGCGCGCGGTGGCCGACGACCGCGGCGAGCTGGCGCCGGGGGAGCGCCAGCTTGACGGGGCGCCCGGTGTGGAGCGCGGCCATGGCGGCCAGCACCGGCTGGGGGCGGGGGGTGCCCTTGGAACCGAACCCGCCGCCCACGTGCTCGGAAACGACCGTGACGTCGTTCTTCTCCAGCCCGAAGAGCCGGGCCAGAGCGTCCTGGACCGCTCTGGAGCCCTGGGCCGAGTCGTGCACGGTCAGATGCCCGTCGTCCCACCGGGCGGTGGCCGCGTGCGGCTCCATGGGGTGGTTGTGCAGCGCGGTCAGGGTGTAGGTGGCGTCGGTCCGCACCGCCGCGGCGGCGAACGCCGTGTCGAAGTCGCCGCGTTCCCGGACGGCGGGGTGACCGCCGTTCGCCTGCTCCGGTGTGTAGAGGCCAGGGTGGTCCGCGGTCAGCCGTACGTCGTGCTCCTCGCGCGCGTACTCGATGCGCAGCGCGTCGGCGGCGGCCCTGGCGTTCTCCGGGGTGTCGGCGACCACCAGGGCGACGTACCAGCCGCGGTGCGGGACGCGGGTGTTCTGCAGGAGCGCGAGGGTGGGGTCGTCCGGTTCTCCGAGGCGGGGCGCGTTCTCGTGGGTGAGGACGGCGAGCACCCCGGGCAGGGCCAGCGCCTCGTCGGCGTGCACGGCGGTGACCCGGCCGCGGGCGACGGTGGCGGGCACCGGCCAGGCGTGGGCGCAGCCCGGCGGGGTGTGCTCGGCCGCGTAGCGGGCGGCGCCGGTGACCTTGTCCCGGGCCTCCCGGCGGACGGCGGGGGTGCCCAGGGGGGACGGTGCGTGCGTCATGACGGGACCTCACGTCCTCGGGTACGGGGAGGCGAGCCCGGCCAGCACGCTGATGGTGAGGTTGCGGGCGAGCGGCACCTTGAAGCCGTTGTCGCGCAGCGGTTCGGCCGCGGCGAGTTCGGCGTCGGCCGCCCGGGCGTACGTGTCCTCGGTGGCGGGCGCTCCCCGCAGCACCTCTTCGGCCGCGCGGGCCCGCCAGGGCCGGTGGGCGAGCCCGCCGAAGGCCAGGGCGGCGTCGCGGACGACGCCGCCCTCGACCCGCAGCACGGCGGCGACGGAGGCCAGGGCGAAGGCGAAGGAGGCGCGGTCGCGGGCCTTGCGGTAGCCGCAGCGGGACCCGGGCAGGGCCGGCGGCAGGGTCACGCCGGTGATCAGTTCGCCCGTACGGATGACGGTGTCCTGATCGGGGCGGTCGCCCGGCAGGCGGTGGAGGTCGACGACGGCCAGGGTGCGGGCGCCCCGCGGGCCGCGCAGATGGACGGTGGCGTCGAGGGCGGCCAGCGCGACCGCCATGTCCGAGGGGTGCGTGGCGATGCAGTGCGCGGAGTGGCCGAGGACCGCGAGGTCGCGGTGGAGCCCTTCGCGGGCCGGGCACCCGGTGCCCGGGACGCGCTTGTTGCAGGGGGTCGAGGTGTCCTGGAAGTACGGGCAGCGGGTGCGCTGGAGCAGGTTTCCGCCGGTGGTCGCGGTGTTGCGCAGCTGCCCCGAGGCACCGGAGAGCAGGGCCTGCGACAGGGCGGGGTAGCGCGTACGCACGGTGGGGTGGGCGGCCAGATCGCTGTTGCGTACGGTCGCGCCGATGTGCAGGGAACCGTCGGGCGTCTCGTCGATCCCGTCCAGTGGCAGACGGCTGACGTCGATGAGGAGGTCCGGGGCCGCGACCCCGAGTTTCATCAGGTCGACGAGGTTGGTGCCGCCGCCGAGGTACTGCGCCTCCGGATGGGCGGCGAAGGCGTCGACCGCGTCGTCGGCGGTCTCGGCGCGGAAGTACGCGAACGGCTTCACGGCGCCACCTCCGCGATCGCGTCCACGATGTTCGGGTAGGCGCCGCACCGGCAGATGTTGCCGCTCATGCGTTCCCGGATCTCGTGCGGGGTGAGGGCGGCGGGGCCGTCCGGGGCGTGTCCGGGGGGCGTGGCGTACGAGGGGTGCCCCTCGGCGGCTTCGGCCAGGACCCCGACGGCCGAACAGATCTGGCCCGGGGTGCAGTAGCCGCACTGCAGGGCGTCCCGCGCGACGAACGCCTCCTGGACTCCTGGACCGGATGGAGCCGGTCGCCGTCGGCGAGTCCTTCCACGGTGGTGAGGTGCGCGCCGTTGTGGGCGGCGGCGAGCAGCAGGCAGCTGTTGGCGCGCCGGCCGTCGACGAGCACGGTGCACGCACCGCACTGGCCGTGGTCGCAGCCTTTCTTCGCCCCGGTGAGGTCCAGATGCTCGCGAAGGGCGTCCAGGACGGTGGTCCTGTGGTCGAGCGACAGGGTGTGCGGGGTCCCGTTGACGTGCAGGGTGAGGACAGAGCTGTGCGCGTTCTCCTGCTGACTGGTGGGCTCCACTCCGTCGCGCCTCTCAGGTCCGAAGGTGTCACTTCTCCCCTTCCTACCAAAAGATGGCGGTTTGTGCGGTCCGGTTCAGCCGTCCCGGGGCGGGTACCGGGGTGGGACGCGAACCCGAGCAAGGAGGCCGGTGTGGCCATTGCGAAATACTCTCTCGTGGCCGTGGACTGTCCCGATCCCGAGGCGCTGGCAGGCTTCTACGCCGCGGTGCTCGGTGGTGACGTGAAGCGGGACGACGAGGACTGGTACGTCCTGCACGTGCCCGGCGGAAGCCGTATCGCCTTCCAGCGCGCGTCGGATTTCCGGCCGCCGAACTGGCCGCGTGGGGACGACAACTCGCAGCAGATGCACTTCGACTTCGACGTGCCGGACATCGAGGCGGCGCAGGAACAGGTGCTCGCTCTCGGTGCCGCCCCGCTCGACCTGGACGACGACGGCGGGCGGCGGGGCTTTCGGGTGTACGCCGATCCGGCGGGTCACCCGTTCTGCCTCTGCCGCGCGTGAGGCACCCGGCGGCCGCGACGCCGCCCGACGTGAGGAGGATCCATGAGTGACCGGCGGACGCAGGACCAGGAAGAGGCCGGTACGGCCGTGCCGAGAGATCTGCCCGATCAGCAGGCGCAAGACGGCGAGGACCCGGTGGACGAAGCCGGCGACGGCGCGCAGGAGGAGCGCGCCCCCGACGCCGGACAGGATTCCGCCCCGGACGAGCCGACCGGCTGAACGGGCGCGAGCGAGTGGGTGTACCGGGACATTGCGGGTCATCCCGGATTGCGGGTACGGGATGACCGGCGCAAGGTGGGAGCCAGTTCGGTCACCTCTGACCTCTGTGGAAGGAACACTGTCGTGAGCAAGGCGAAGGCGAAGGCGAAGCAGCTCAAGGGCAAGATGAAGGAAACCGTCGGCAAGACCTCCGACGACCGGAGCATGGAGGCGGAAGGCCGCGGCGGGCAGGTGAGCGGCAAGGCCCAGGAAACGGTCGAGAAGGCCGGCGAGCGGGTCAAGAGGTCGGGCCACAAGTAATCCGGGTGCCGGAAACGGGCCGCGCGGTCTCGGCCGCGCGGCCCGTCGGTCTGTTCCGGGGAGTCCGGAGAGGCTCCGGGAAGCCGGGGGACGTATCGGAGAAGGAGGAACGGCGACGTGGAGTGCGCGGCCGTCTTCGACGTCGACGGGACGCTCGTCGACACCAACCATCTGCATGTGACGTCCTGGTGGGAGGCGTTCCGCCAGGCCGGGCACGACGTCGTGATGCACGACGTCCACCGGGCCGTCGGCCTGGCGGGCCACGACCTCGTCGCCCGTCTGCTCGGAGACGGACGCGACACCGGCCAGGACGCGGCCATCAGCGCCGCCCACAAGACGCTGTACGGGACGTACGCCGACCGGCTGCCCGCCCTGCCGCAGGCCGGCCGGCTGCTGCGGACCCTCGCCGGGCAGGGCTGGAGCGTCGTCCTCGCCACGTCGGCGGGGGGCGCGGAACTCGACGCCCTGCGCCGTGCCATCGACGCCGACGACGCCATCACCGCCACCGCGAGCGCCGACGACGTCGACGCGGGCAAGCCGGCCCCCGACCCGGTCGAGCGGGCCCTGGAACTGGCCGGGGTGCCCGCGGACCGTGCGGTCTTCGTCGGCGACACGGTGTGGGACATGGAGGCCGCCACCCGGGCGGGCGTGCTCGCCGTGGGGCTGCGGTGCGGGGGCATCCCGCAGGCGGACCTCGAGGAGGCCGGCGCCGCGGCCGTCTACCAGGACCCCGCGGACCTGCTGGCCCGCCTCGGCGAGAGCCCCGTCGGCCGGCTGAAGGAGCGGTTCGGTGACGCTCGTCCGGGAAGGCGTGCCGTGACGTAGACGCGGATCCCGGAGGTGGCAGTGGCAGAGAGTGATCACCGATCGCATACCGGTGGTGTCGCGCTCGGCCGTACGTGGCGGTGGCTGTTCCGGGAGGCGTCGGCGGTCTGGCGTTCGGCCCGCCGGGCCTGTGCGGGTCCCGGCCCGGAGCGCGACGTGGTCGTCCAGTCCCTGAAGGCCGCGGGCGCCGCGGCCCTGGCGTGGGCACTGACCGGCTGGTGGTGGAACGCGCCGATGGCGCTGATGGCGCCGTGGACGGCGGTCGTACTGGTGCAGAGCACCGTCTACCGTTCCCTGCGCTCCGGAGTGCAGCAGCTCGTCGTGATCGCCCTGGGCACCGTGCTGGCGGCGGGAGCCGCCAACCTGACGGGGGACACCATGACCGCCATGGTCCTGGTCCTGCCGGTCGCGGTGCTGCTCGGCAACTACGGGCGCTTCGGCGAGCAGGGCCTGTACGCACCGACGACGGCGGTGTTCGTACTGGCCTACGGGTCCTACTCCGGCCTCGACATCCTGCACCGGCTCCTCGAGTCGGCCGTCGGCGCGGCCATCGGCATCGCGGTGAACGCGCTGATCCTTCCCCCCGTACACCTGCGCAGCGTCCGGGACTCCCTGCGCAGGCTCCCTTCGGAGAGCTCCGAGCTGCTGCACACCGTCGCCGACGGCCTGCGGGAGGGATACGGCCGTCAGGAGGCCGAGTCCTGGCACGACCGCGCGCGCCGCGTGACCGCGATCCTGGCGGAGCTGCACGACGCGCGTCTGTGGACCCGCGAGAGCTACCGCCTCAACCCGGGCAGCCGGCTGCGGCGCACCGGCCCGGCCCTGCCCCCGCCCGAGTGGGACTACGCCTGGGAACGGATCGCCGACCCGCTGGTGGCGCTCACGCGCAGCCTCGTCAGTACGGTCAGCGACGAGCCCATGCTGAGGCCGCCGCCCGATTCCGTCCTGGCGCACCTGTCGGATCTCCTGCGGGCGGCGGGCGACGTGTGCGCGGCCGACCGGGACGCGTTCGAAGGGCGGGGCCGGGACGCGGGGGAGGAACGCGCGCTCGCGCTCGAATCGGCCTGGGCCGCGCACGGGCGGCTGAAGCAGCAGCTGCTGGACCAGGACAGCGAGACGGCCACGTCGGTCGGGGGCCTGGTCGCGGAGTCCCAGCAACTTCTCTACGAACTCGCTCCACTGGAGCGGAACGCGCGCGCACGGTCTGCGCGGAGCGGCCGGGGCAAAGGATGAAACGCGGAGGGTAAAACGGCGCGTTCCGGGCACCCGATGGCCAAAGCCCTCATCCCAAGCCCTCAACCCAGACCAGGGGGTGCGTCGTGGTACTGAGTGACGTCCTCCAGTCGCGGGGGCAGACCCGTCGGCTGACCCTGTGCGGCGCCGAGGACATCGTGGGTCGCTGCCGCGACTTCAGCCGGGAGGCCCTGTCCGACTGGCAGTGGATTCCCGCCGGGGACGAAGAGGAGCAGGCGGTCGTCGACGACGTCCTTCTGCTCGTGTCCGAGGTGGTCACCAACGCCTGCCTGCACGCCGGCGGGCCCAGGGAGTTCGTACTGCACTGCACGGCCGACCGGCTGCGCATCGAGGTCACCGACGGCAGCCCCGTCCATCCGAGGCCCCGGCCGCCGGGCGTGTCCGCGCCCGGCGGGCACGGTCTGACCGTGCTGCGGCGTCTCGCCCGGAGCTGGGGCTCTCTCCCCCGGGGAAGCGGCAAGACGGTGTGGGCGGAGGTGGCGGCGCCGGGCGGCGCCCGGCGGCCGGGGCCTTAGCGGGCCGCCCGTCCGGGGCCTTGGCGGGCCGCCCGTCGTCCTCCGCGAGGAGGGCCTCGCGCAGGGTGCTCAGGATGCGTGTCAGCAGCCGGGACACCTGCATCTGGGAGATGCCCATCCGCTCGCCGATCTCCCGCTGTGTCAGTTCCTCGACGAACCGCATGGTGAGGATCGTCCGGTCCCGCTCGGCGAGGGTGGCCACCAGTGGTTTCAGGGCCACCATGCACTCGACGGTGTCGTACGCCCGGACTTCCTCGCCCAGGCAGCACTGCGCGAAACTCGTGGGCGTCTCGTCGTCGAACGCCACGTCGAGGGAACGGGCGTTGTAGCCGTTCGCCGCCCGTCGGCCCTCCTGCACCTGCTCCTGGCTCACGCCCAGGTGGACGGCGAGCTCGGCGGCTGTGGGCTCGCGGCCCAGGTCCTGCTCCAGGATGTCGCAGGCCCGGGCGATGTCGATGCGGAGCTCCTGCAGCCGGCGCGGCACCCGGACGTCCCAGCTGTTGTCCCGGAAGAAACGCTTGATCTCGCCCTCGATCGTCGGCAGCGCGAAAGAGGGGAACTCCACCTCGCGCCCGACGTCGAAACGGTTGATGGCCTTGATCAGACCGATGGTGCCCACCTGGACGACGTCCTCCATGGGCTGGTTCCGGTTGCGAAACCGCGACGCGGCGTACCTCACCAGGCTGAGGTTGATCTCGACCAGGGTGTTGCGGACGTACGCGTACTCCGGTGTCCCCTCCTTCAGCGACGCCAGCCGCTCGAACAGGGAGTCGGACAGGGTGCGCGCGTCCGGTGTGCGGAGGGTGCGCGGATCCGGGATGTCGGGGAAGTCGGCCAGTCCCGGTGGACGGGACCCGGGCGCGGCGGGGGCGGTGTCTCGAGTGCGCAGGCGACTGGACATGAGGCTCCTTCGACGCGCTGGGGGAACCGTCGTACGAGCTTCCTGCCCGATATCTTACCCAAGAGGGCGTTTTGTCGCCTTGTTGCATGAATCATCGGTAACGGTGGCCGTACCGGTACCGACGTCGTGGGGCTAGCTCGCCTTGCCGCCCGCGAGCGGCGGTGTCCGCTCGCCGCTCCCCTTGCGTACGCCGTCCAGGAACTCCCGGATCGCGTCGATGGACGTCCGCGACGGCTGCCAGCCGAGTTCCCGGTGAGCCCGGGACGCGTCGAGCACCGGCAGTCGGAGCACCGCGTCGAACAGGTGTGGTGACGCCGGGGCGAGGTGCGCGCTCCAGGCCGCCGCGAGCGCGGTGCGCACCACGCGTACGGGCACCCGGACCACGCGCGCCCCCAGCAGTTCGCCCAGCACCCGCGCGTCGATGACCGGGTCGGCGGCCAGATTGAACGCCCCGTCCACTTCGCGCACCACGGCCTGCCGGTACGCCTGTGCGGCGTCGTCGGTGTGCAGGGTCTGCAGGACGAGTCCTTCCAGATCGGGGACCCAGGGGAGCAGGTCCGGCCGTACCAGGGGACCGGGCAGGAAGCGGCCCGCGAAGATGCGCCGCTGTTCGCTCGCCGACGCCTCCTTGAACAGGAACGCGGGACGCATGCGTACGACGCGGACGTGCGGGTGCTCGTGCTCGAAGGTGTCCAGCACCCGTTCGAGGTAGGACTTCTCGCGGCAGTAGGCGGCATCCGGCCAGCCGTGGGTCGGCCAGGACTCGTCGACTCCCGGGGCCTCCTTCGGGCCGGGCGCGTACGCGCCGACCGACGAGGCGTGCACGAGCGCGGGCACTCCGGCGGTCACCACCGCGTCGAAGACCCTGAGTGAGCCGAGGACGTTGGTCTGCCAGGTGAGCACCGGGTCGTGGGTGGGCTGGAAGCGCCAGGCGAGGTGGACGACGGCGTCGGCACCGGCGAAGTGCCCGACGAGCCGGTCACCGGCCTCTTTCTGCCCCAGGTCCACGGCGGCCCATTCCGTGCGGGGGACCGTCAGCTCGGGAACCCTGCGGGCGAGGCCCAGGACGGAGGCGACCTGCGGATCCTCCGCGAGGGCCCGCACCACACTGGTGCCGACATTGCCGGTGGCGCCCGTGACGACCACCCGTAGCCCTGTTCTCACAGTCATGAGGCACTCCGTGACTTCACTCGTCGTGTTGCTCCACCACCGGGCAGACGCCCTTCGGGTCCCCAGAACGGAACAGGTGAAACGGGCGCCGCGCGGCCGGGAGCGGGGTCGTCGGACAGGGGCCGTCGGGCGCGGTGTCGCCGGACGGGTGACGCCGGGGGAGTGCCGCCGGCGGCTGTCACCGGACGAGGAAGGTGACCGCGGCACACGCCCCGCTCGCCGCGCCGGCGGCCAGGACGGCCGCTGCCGCACAACGCGTCCTGAGCCGGCGGTAGCGCTCGGTGTACTCGCCGCGCAGCGCGGTGGCCCGGTCCGCGATCCGCACCAGCATGGCCCGGGAGGCGGCCAGCCGCTCGGCCGTGTAGACGCGTTCCACGTCCTCGCGCTGTGCGGTGGTCAGCCACGGCAGCTGCTCGGTGAAGAGGCCCGCCTGGCGGCGCGCTTCCGTCACCTCGGCGCTCCACAGGAGGTAGCCCTCCAGCTGGGCCAGACCGCGGTCGCTGTCCCCCTCGGGTTCCATGGGCCCCTCCTTCCTTCTCGGTCTTCGTGCTCCCGGGCGGCGGGCTCACCCCCGCTGGACTCCCGGCGGCTCCGGCTCCGGCACCGGAGCTCCGGCCTGCGGCGGCCCGCCGTACGCCTGCCCGGCAGCAAACCAGTGGCCCTGCGCGCGGGGCGAGCCAGGAGGCGGGTACGCCCTCGAATTCACTCGGTAGGCCCCTCGGCGGCCGGCGTGCCGGAACCCGCCGAGGGCGGCGCGGTCTCCTCGTCGCCGTCGCCCGTGTCGCCCGCTTCACGGCGGAACCAGCCCTCGCTCTCCGGGTCGAACATGACGAACGCGTCCACCGGCCGGGCCGCGGGCCTCACCGTCACCACGTTCGCGGGCCGGAACCCGGGCCACGGGTTCCCCCTCCGCTCGACGGCGCCCTCCAGGGCGACCGGCGGGAGCAGCGGGTTGCCGCACGCGCAGCGCACCCGCGGCACGCCGCGGTCGTCGACGAGGACGGCCGTGCCGGCCTGCAGTACGGCCTGGTACCTGGTGGAAGCGCCGCTGCGGTAGCCGTGGTCGGTGACCCGGGTGTCCACCCGCAGCCGTACGGGCGTCAGCGACCGCAGATACGCCGGTACGCCGGTGCGTCCGATGCCCAGGACGGTGGCGAACACCTTGTTCTTGTTCTGTTCGGCCGTGAGCGTGGTGATCTGCTTCTCCACGTCGCAACTGGAGACCTTCCGGGCCCCGCCGTACAGGCCGGGGTCCGACCCCTCCCTGGCGGGGGTGGCGTCGGAGTGGGGCGCCGCCACGAGCGCCGCCACGCCCGGTGACATCGCCCCGGGATCCCCGCGTGCCGCCGACTCGGTGTACGGATCCGGCCCGGGTGAGTCCGCGCTCTCCAGGAAGACCTCGCCGCCCGTGACCGGTCCGCCGTCCGGGCGGGCGAGGGCGACGGTCACCACCACCGCGGCCACCAGGACGGTGGCGAGGGCCGAGACCCGGGGCACGGACCGCCACCAGGGACGCCGGGGTTCACGGGGCCCGTCCGCACCGGCCCCGCCCCGGGAGCCGGAGGGAGGTCCTGCGGGGCGGCCTGACGGCGGTGGTTGAGCATTCACGGGCTGCTCTTCCCAACGTAGGGATCAGTCCAGGTTCCTGGCGTTCTTGGCGCTCTTTCTTTCTTGCGCTTTTCTTTCGCTTTGCGTGCTTATTGTGTGCCCCGTGTCCGTACGGCCCGCAAGCTGACGCGGTCGGCCCTCTCCGGCGGCGGACCGCCGGACCCGTGGATAGCGTGACAGCGTGAGCCAGCAGGAGTTCAGCGACCGGGGCCGCGCGCCGCGCGCCGCACGCATCTGGGGTGACGCCCTCGTGGCGGTGCTCGCCGGCCTGGCGGCCATGGCCGCCACGGCGGCTCTCGGACTGTGGGCCGCGGGGGCGGCCGACCTGCCCGGAGGCGCGTTCCCGCGCGTCGTCGCGGCCGTCGTGGTGATGGCGGCCGGCGGCTCCGTCGGGATCTCCGGAGGCGCGGGCGCGATCGCCGAGACGAGGGCGGGCCTGTCGGTGCTGCCCCTTTCGGTGACCCTCGCCGGGGCGCTGGTGATCGCCGTCGGCTTCCTGCGGCCGCTGCGGCACCGGGCCGTCGCCGGTGTCCGCGAACTCGCCGGGCGGGCCGCCTGTCTGGCGGTCCTGTGGGCGCTTGTGCTCATCGTCCTCTCGCTCCTCGCGCGGCACACGTTCCGCATCCCGCTGGAGGACCCGACGGGCGGCCTCTTCGACGGCCTGCTGGAAGAGGCGTCGCCCGAGGTCGGGTTCCGGGCCGACCTTCCCGTCACCCTTCTCTTCGGACTGCTGTGGCTGGCGGGTCTCCTCGCCGTGGCTCTCCTGGTGTCCCGCGGGGCTCCGCTCCCCGCCCGCCTGGTGCGGTTCCAGGAACCGGTGCGCCCGGCGGCCTTCGCCATGGTGGCGCTGCTGCTCTCCTGCGCCGTGCTGGGGCTGGTCGTCGCACTCGTCGTCGCGGTGACGCGCGATCACCCCGCGGAGACGTTCGCCGTGATCCTGCTCGGGCTGCCGAACCTCGCCTGGATCGCCTTCACGGTGGGACTCGGCGCGTCCTGGGAGGGGAAGGTGGACGGCCCCTTCGGGCTGCCGATGCCGCAGGTGCTGGACCAGGTGCTCCGTACGCCGGACCTCTCCACCCTCGATCTCCGTGCGCTCACCGAGCAGGGCGGGCGGGCCTGGTGGCTGCTGGTCGTCGTCGCCGTGGTTGTGGTGGTGGCCGCCGCGTTCCTCATGGCGGTCCGCTCACCCGCCCGGACGCGGCTGTGGCAGCACGCCGTCCACATGGCCGTCGCGCTCACCCTCACCGTGCTGGCGGTCTGCCTGACCGCCGGGATCTCCGCCCATTACGGCCTGTCGCTGCTGGGAATCGGAGACCTCTTCCCGGAGATCGGCGGCGGCCTCGGCCTCGACGGAGAGGTCTCGCTGCGGCCGCGGCTGTGGACGGCACTCGGCCTCGCCGTGCTCTGGGGGCTGGCGGCGGGTTTCCTCGGCGGTCTGCTCGCCGCGCGGGTGCACCGGCGGGGCGAGGTGCCGCCACCGGCCTCCTGAGACCCGTCACCGGCCGGTGGGCGTGCCCCAGGACTGCCCCCTGGCCGGGCATGCTTTCGTCCGGGCACCCTTGGCCCCCGGCCGTGCACGGCCGGGGGCCAAGGACGGGGCCGCGCAGTGCCGGCCCGTCGTGCCGGCGCCGGGGCTCAGTGCCCGCGGCCGCGGGCGCGGCCGGTCGAGCCGCGGTGCATGGCCGCCATGGCCAGGCCGAGCAGCAGTGCCACGCAGCCGACGATCACGTTGTTGACGACGCTGCGCGTGGTGTCGACGTTGCCTGACACGACCCATGGAGAGACGATCGTCCATACGCCGATGGCACAGGCGGCCCAGGCCATGGCGTGGGTCCGCTCGTACGCCGAGCCGAACCCGCCCAGACATACGGCGTAGGCGATACCGGTGATCAGGTTGCACACGGCCAGGGTGGTGAGGCCGTTGAATCCGGCTATCCACGGCGAGGCGGCGAGGTACAGACCCGTGAGCAGGGCCAGCGTCTCCATCGCCTGGGCGCGGGGGGTGGTGGTGGCGCGCTCGAACCGGGAGCGCATTTCGGCCAGGTCGGGGTGTTGTTCGATGCTGGTGTGAGTGGTCATGACAGGCTGCCTCCCGCAGAAGCCTTATCTGCCCTTTACGTTACATATAACGCCGAATAGCTCATTCTGGTCAACGGGTCGGCGGAACGGGAATCGCGCCGACGGGAGCCCCGACTGGCGGCTGGTGGTGGCCCGCAAGGGATGAGGGCGAAGGGGCGGTGGTGAGGGAGGCCGGGCGCGGGAGGCCGGTTCGGTAACCCCTGGGCGGCCGGCCGGGATCCGCCTGCTGGACCCGTTCGGCGAAGCCGGACCCGGACCGGTCAACGCCGTACCTGGCGCGCACGTGGTTGATGGTGGCGCACATGCGGGCCACCACATCGTAGGGGGTCGTGGCGATGCCCTCCTGGTGGTACGCCGCGAAGGCCGGGGGGATGCACCGGGTGGCGCCGCGTGAGCAGTTCCGCGGGTGCCCGTCGGCCATGACCGGGCCGTGCGCGTTGGAGTCGGTGGTGTTCACCCGCCGGCGCGGGTGGTCGCAGGCGGACTCGCGCAGCGCGATCGTGACCAGGGCGGGCACGCCGTACTCCGGGCCCATGCCGGTCGGTTCGCAGGCCCGCCGGGCGTACGCGCGCATGGCGCATTCGCCGGAGTCGTCGCCGGGGTCCTGGTGGGTGACCTCGGGCAGGGGCAGCCCGCCCGCGTCCGTCTCCGCGCCGCAGGCCGGTTCCATGTGCGCCCCCTTCCGCCGCCGTTCGCGGCGGACATCGGCTCTTGCGCCGTTTTCCTGCCCATGCCACCGATGACCCGGACGGCCCCTTCCGGCGGGAAACTGCTCGCTTTCCTTCCGGGTGCCGGAGTGACGTTCCGTAATTGCCCTGTCACACCGGTGAATCTGCACATCGAATGCGCAGTCGGCACACGGTCTCCCAACGGCTTCCCCTGTTGTGACCTGCGGGTAATCCCCTCTGGGAGTGAATGTCCAATTGAGCTTGGCAGGAACACCCCGCGCCCGGGATTCGTGTCGGGTGATTCCGTGAAGGAGATGTCACCAAGTGATGAACGGACGTGCACGTCGCGGTAATTGTGCGCGGGGATGTGCTCGGTCCGGCAATCGTTCGATTGGCTGCCCGTCACGCATACGTGCTTTGATCCTCCGCACCGGGGCCCGCTCGTCAGGGCCGGTCACGGTATTTCGAAATATTCACGCGAAGGGAAACTCGCATCATGAACTTCTCCCAGGTTGCGACCCAGGAAATCTCCGACAACGACCTGGACAACGTGTCCGGCGGCCTCCTCGGCACCCCCGTGCTCGCCAACGCCACGGGCCTCGTCGACTCCGTCTTCCCGGTCTCGGCCACCGTGGGCTCGGCCGTCGGCACGGTCGAGGGCGTCACCGGCCTCAACACCGCTCCGGCCACGGGCATCGCCACCGCCACGATCGCCGGCGTCTGATCCTGCCGCGTGCCGCTGGGCGGCGTGGCCGCGAGCGGTGAGCACGGCCCGTCGGCGCCCCCTCCTTGCCGACAGGCCGGGCCGTACGCCCCGGACCCACCCAGGGTCCGGGGCGTACGGCCGCCTTTCCGGGCCCGTCCCGCTTTCACCGCGCGAGCGGCCCCGAATACCCGAAAGACCATTGCAGTCGAGGGAAGAGTGTCGTGCAGTTTCGCCAACAGGCGCTTTCCAAGCTGCAATCGCCCGAAGAAATTGATCTGCCGGTGCGATTCGCCCGTCCCCAGGGCCGGCTTGTTCTGATCGTCACGGTCGTCGTCATGATCGCCGCTTCCGTCTGGGCGGTGAACGGCACCGTCTCCTCCACACTCGGTGCCCCCGGAATCCTCACCCACGCCCAGGGCAGTTACGTCCTGCAGAGCCCCGTCGCCGGCCAGGTGACCGGCGTACTCGCCGAAGAGGGCGAGCGGGTCTCCGCCGACGCCCCGCTGCTGAAGGTCCGTACCGCGCGGGGCGACACCGTCGTGCGCACCATCGCCGCGGGCCGGCTGACGACGCTCGTCACCGCGATCGGCTCCGTGGTCACCACCGGGGCGGACGTGGCGGCGGTGGAACGGGTGAAGAACGCGGACGACCCGCTCATGGCCGTGCTCTACGTACCGGCCGACAGCGGACCCACCGTGCCCGTCGGCGCCTCCGTGGACCTGACCGTCCAGTCGGTCCCGGCCCAGCAGTACGGCGTACTGCGCGGCAGGGTCGCCTCGGTCGGCAGGACCGCCCAGAGCCGCCAGCGGATCACCGGCTTCCTCGGCAGCGGCCAGCTGGGCGAGGAGTTCTCGGAGCACGGTCGGCCCGTGTCCGTGCTGGTCCGGTTGGACCGGTCGGCCGCCTCCGCGTCCGGCTACTCCTGGTCGGCCTCGCAAGGGCCGCCGTACGCCGTCGAATCCATGACCCTCGCCACCGGCGCCATCCACCTCGCCGAGCAGCATCCGATCGATTGGCTGCTTCCGTGACCGCACCGAACCCCTCCGCGCCGCCGCAGCAGTTGCCACCTCCGGGCCGCGGCCGGCACCGCCCGGAGGCGGCGACCGGCGGCCGCCGCCGTGCGCGGCCCGCCCGGACCGGTAAGCGCAAGGCCGTCCGCACGCCCACCGTCCTCCAGATGGAGGCGGTGGAGTGCGGCGCCGCCGCGCTGGCCATGGTGCTCGCCCACTACGGGCGGCACGTTCCGCTCGAAGAGCTCCGCATCGCGTGCGGCGTCTCGCGCGACGGCTCGCGCGCCAGCAACCTGCTGAAGGCCGCGCGCGGTTACGGCTTGCAGGCCAAGGGCATGCAGATGGAGTCGGCGGCGCTCGCCGAGGTGGTCCAGGCACCGGCCGTCCTGTTCTGGGAGTTCAACCACTACGTCGTCTACGAGGGCACGGGGCGCAGGTTCGGCCGCTGGGGCGTCCACATCAACGACCCCGGCAAGGGCCGCCGCTTCGTACCGGCGGAGGACTTCGACACCAGCTTCACCGGGGTCGTCCTCGTCTTCGAGCCCACCGGGTCCTTCCGCCGCGGCGGTCGCAAGCCGGGCGTCATGAGCGCCGTCCCCGCGCGCATGCGCGGGACCACGGGCACCCTGCTGGCCGCGCTCCTCGCCAGCCTGCTGCTCGTCGCCGTCGGCGCGGCGGTGCCCGCGCTGAGCCGCACGTACATCGACATGTTCCTGATCGGCGACCAGACGTCGGTGCTGGGGCCACTCTTCGCGTCGATGGCGACGATGGTGGGGCTCACCGCCGTACTGACCGGCCTGCAACAGGCGAACCTGCTGCGCGGCCGCATCATCTCCTCCACGCTGAGCAGCGCCCGGTTCCTGCGCCACCTGCTGAGGCTGCCCGTCACCTTCTTCGCGCAGCGCAGCCCGGCCGACCTCGTCCAGCGCCTCCAGTCCAACGACGCGGTCGCCGAGACACTGGCGCGCGACCTCGCCGCCGCGGGCGTGGACGGGGTGGTGGTGATCCTCTACGCCTTCCTGATGTGGACCTACGACCCCCAGCTGACGTTCGTCGGCGTGATCGTCGCGCTGCTCAACGTGGTCGCGATGCGGATCGTGATCCGGCTGCGGGCCACGCACACCCAGAAGCTGCGCGCGGACAGCGCCCGGCTGACCAACACCTCGTACACCGGCCTCCAGCTGATCGAGACCATGAAGGCCACCGGCGGCGAGAACGGCTTCTTCCGCCGCTGGGCGGGCCAGCACGCGACCACGCTGGAGGTGCAGCAGCGCCTCGGCGTACCGAGTGCGTACCTGGCCGTCGTCGCGCCCACCCTCGCGACCCTCAACAGCGCGCTGATCCTGTGGATCGGCGGCCTGCGGGCCGTGGAGGGGCACATCTCGATCGGGCTGCTCGTCGCCTTCCAGGCGCTGGTGGCGCGCTTCACCGCGCCGATCAGCCGGCTCAACGGAGTGGCGGGCCGGATCCAGGACTTCGCCGCCGACGTGGCCCGGCTGAAGGACGTCGAGAGCTTCCCGGCCGACGTGCTGTACGCGCGCCGCGAGCCGGACGGGTCCACCCGCAGGCTCAAGGGCCACGTGACGCTCGAAGACATCACCTTCGGCTACAGCCCGCTGGACAAACCGCTGCTCACCGGCTTCTCGCTGGCGGTCGGCCCCGGACAGCAGGTCGCCCTCGTCGGCGGATCGGGCAGCGGCAAGTCGACCGTCTCCCGGCTGATCTCGGGCCTCTACACCCCCTGGGAGGGGACGATCCGGATCGACGGACAGCGCCTGGAGGACATCTCCCGCGGCGCGCTGGCCGCCTCCGTCTCCTTCGTCGACCAGGACATCTTCCTCTTCGAGGGCACGGTCCGGGACAACGTGGCGTTGTGGGACCCCTCGATACCGGACGAGGCCGTCGTCGCCGCCCTCCAGGACGCCGCGCTGCACGACGTCGTCGCGCGGCGACCCGGCGGCATCCACAGCCGGGTCGAGCAGGACGGCCGCAACTTCTCCGGCGGGCAGCGCCAGCGCCTGGAGATCGCCCGCGCGCTGGTCAGGCGGCCGAGCATCCTCGTGCTCGACGAGGTGACGAGCGCCCTCGACGCGGAGACCGAGCGCGTCATCATCGACAACCTGCGGCGGCGCGGCTGCGCGTGCGTCGTGATCGCCCACCGGCTGAGCACGGTGCGCGACAGCGACGAGATCGTCGTACTCGACCACGGCTCGGTCGTCGAACGCGGCCGGCACGAGGACCTGGTCGCAGCCCGGGGGCCGTACGCCGAGCTGGTCAAGGAGCACTGACATGTCGTTCGTACATCCGGCCGCCGTCGAGGGCTCCGCCGGGACCGACGCGGTGACCTACGCGCTCGGCGGCCTCGGCGCGCCCGTCGACTGCTCCGGACTGCGCAGCCTGTCGCTGGAGGGGCCGCAGGTGGTGTGGCTCGTGGTGGGCGGCGCCCTGGACCTGTTCGCGGTCGACGCCGTCCAGCAGGGGCACTGGCACTTCCTCGGCCGCCTCGAAGCGGGGGCGCTGCTGCTCGGCCCGGTCGAAGGTCCCCAGCACACCCTGCTCGGCCGGCCGTCGCAGGACTGCCTGCTGCGCCGCATCCCGCTGCGGGAGCTGTACCGGCCCGAGTACGCCGATCCCCACACCCACGCCGACCCCTACGCTCACACGGCGTACGAAAGCCCGCTCGACCACGCCTTCGCACTCGGCATCGGACGCGGCCTGGGCGTGCTGTTCGAGGCCCCGCTGGACGGCCGCCCGGGCATCGAGGCGGGTGTCGCGGACGCCGACGTCCTGTGGATGCCGGCCGCGCCCGGCAGCGTGCAGTACGGCGCCTCCTACAGCGCGGAGGCCGCGGGCGATCTGCTGATCGACACCGTGATGTGGCAGCAGATGGTGAACCAGCAGTACCGCCTGCTGACCGCCGTGGACCACTGGATCGAGGAACTGGAGCGCGCCCACGAGGACCGCACCGCGGCCGGCGTCAAGGCGGGCGCGGCCGTCCGCGCGCGGGCGGACCAGGCGCTGGTGGCCTCCATCGGCGGCCCCGACCGCTCCGGGCGGTCCGGCCGCTCCGACCGCTCCGGGCGGGGTGCGGCGGGCGCGGACCGCGCCACCGACGACGCGACGTTCGCCGTCTGCCGCCGGGTCGCCGAAGCCGCCGGGATCACGCTCTCGGAGCCTTCCGAGGGCGGCGCGGCCGACGACCGCGTGACCCCCGTCGAGCGCGTCGCGCTGGCCTCCCGCGTCCGTACCCGCACCGTCCGGCTGGACGGAAGCTGGTGGCGGACGGACTCCGGCCCCTTGGTGGGTCACCGGGCCAGGTCCGGCGCCCCCGTCGCGCTGCTGTGGCGCCGCGGCCGGTACGAGGCGGTGAACCCGGCCTCGGGGGTGCGGACGCGCATCGGCAAGGACAACGCGGACGACTTCGAGCCGCGCGCGGTCATGTTCTACCGCCCGCTGCCCGAACGGCCCATGACCCTGTGGCGCCTGCTCCGCTTCAGCCTTCGCGGCACCCGCCCGGACCTGCGGAACCTGCTGCTCAGCGGGCTGGTGACGGTCGGTCTCGGCGGTCTGGTGCCGATCGCGACCGGGCAGGTGCTCGGTGTGTACGTACCGAACGCCCAGAGCGGCCTCATCGCCCAGGTCTCCCTGGCCGTCATGATCACCAGCATCGTCGCCGCGTCCTTCATGCTGCTCCAGAACCTCACCCTCCTCCGGATGGAAGGCCGTGTCGAAGCCACCCTCCAGCCCGCCGTCTGGGACCGGCTGCTGCGGCTGCCGACGAGGTTCTTCGCCGCCCGGTCCACCGGGGAACTGGCCGGCGCGGCCATGGGCATCAGCTCCATCCGCAGGGTGCTGTCCGGGCTCGGCCCGGTGGCCGTGCAGGCGGGCACGGTCGGCGCGATGAACATCGCCCTGCTGTTCTGGTTCAGCGTGCCGCTGGCCCTGGCGGCGCTCGCGATGCTCGTCGTCATCGGCGCCGTGTTCCTCGGCATGGGCCTGTGGCAGGTGCGCTGGCAGCGGCGGCTGGTCGAGCTCGGCAACAAGCTCAACAACCAGGCGTTCCAGACCCTGCGGGGACTGCCCAAGCTGCGGGTCGCGGCGGCCGAGAGCTTCGCGTACGCCGCCTGGGCACGCGAGTTCGCCCGTACCCGCGAAATGCAGCAGCGCGCGGGCCGCATCAAGAACCTGACCACGGTCCTCGACGCGGTCTACCTGCCGCTGTGCTCCCTCATCATGTTCATGCTGCTGGCGGGGCCCGCCCGCGGCAGCATGTCGGCCGGAGCGTTCCTGACCTTCAGCACGGCCGTCACCATGCTGCTGACGTCGGTCACCCAGCTCAGCGGCGCGCTCATCTCGGTCGCCGCCGCACTGCCCCTGTTCGAGCAGATCAAGCCGGTCCTGGACGAGGCGCCGGAGGTACGCGGCGCCGGCACGCAGCCCGGCACCCTGTCCGGCTCCGTGGAGGCCAGGAAACTTTCGTTCCGCTACACCGACGACGGCCCGCTGGTCCTCGACGACGTGTCGTTCCAAGTGCGGCCGGGCGAGTTCGTGGCGGTCGTCGGTCCCAGCGGCTGCGGCAAGTCGACCCTGCTGCGGCTGCTCATCGGATTCGACGAGCCGGCCTCGGGCAGCGTGCTCTACGACGGCCAGGACCTGGCGGCGCTCGACCAGGCGGCCGTACGACGTCAGTGCGGCGTCGTCCTGCAGAACGCACAGCCGCTCACCGGCTCGATCCTGGACTGCATCTGCGGCGCCGAGACCTTCTCCCAGGAGGAGGTGTGGGAGGCCGCCGAGATGGCGGGTCTGGCCGAGGACATCAGGCGCATGCCGATGGGGCTGCACACGATGATCTCCGGCGGCGGCGCGATCTCGGGCGGTCAGCGGCAGCGCCTGATGATCGCTCAGGCACTGGTACGCCGACCGCGCATCCTCTTCTTCGACGAGGCCACCAGCGCGCTGGACAACGAGACCCAGCGCGTCGTCATGGAGAGCACGCGCAGGCTGAACGCCGGCCGCCTCGTGATCGCGCACCGGCTCTCCACGGTCATGGACGCCGACCGCGTGATCGTCATGACGGAGGGCAGGATCGTCGAACAGGGACCGCCCGCCCAGCTGCTGGCCGACGCCGGCGGCCGGCTGCGCGACCTGGTACGGCGCCAGCTGACGTGACCGGCTGCCCCCGGCGCGCCGCGTCTTCGCGTACTGCCTCCAGCGCTTTGCCTCTCAGCGCAGCGCCTCGAGCATCTCCTCCGCCGGGGGACCGGCCGACGCCGGGTTCCGACCGGGGTACAGATTGCGGTCGACGACCGTGTGCGGCGCCCAGGGCCCGCCCTCCTGGAAGTCGGCGCCGAGCTCCACGAGGCGGTCCTGGAGCAGTCACTTCGCCTTGTCCGCGAGTCCCGTCCGAGTCCCCTCGGCGTTGGTGAACCCGGTCAGCGGGCAACCCCGTCCCCGGGGCCCGATATCCGAGGCCCGGCCACCGCGCACACGGCCCTCCACGAGGGGTTCGCGGACCTTCCGATTCGACGACACGCGCGTGTCCGGACCCGTGACCACGGGCGTCCGGGGCGGGGGCGGAGGCGGCGCGGCGGGGACGCCCGGGAATGGATGTGCACATTGCGGTCTTGTTTGAGACACTGATGTCTCAAGCGAGACCGGACGGTGTCACCATGTGCCGTCCGGCACGACCCGAACAGGACCGCAATGCACCCCGCCCCCGTCCGGCCAGACCCCCGGGCCCAGCTCGACCCCCGGCGCTGGGCCGTCCTCACGATCCTCTCCGGCAGCCTGCTGCTGATCGCGATGGACACCACGATCCTCAACGTCGCCTTCCCCTCCCTCGTCGACGACCTCCGGCCCAGCTCCGTGCAGCAGCTGTGGATCATCGACGTGTACGCACTGGCGCTCTCCGGGGTGCTGGTCACCGCGGGCGCGCTCGGTGACCGCTGGGGGCGCAAGCGCCTGCTGCTCATCGGCTTCGGAGTCTTCGCGTTCGCCTCGCTGATCGCCGTGTTCGCCACCGAGCCGTGGCAGGTCATCGCCGCCCGCGCGCTGCTCGGCGTCGGTGGCGCGGCCATCATGCCCTCGACCCTGTCGATCCTGCGGCACGTCTTCACCGAGGCCCGCGAGCGCGCCTTCGCGTACGCCGTCTGGGCGGCGGTCTTCGGCGGCGGCATGGCGCTCGGCCCGGTCGTGGGCGGTCTGCTCGTGGAGAGGAACGGCTGGCAGTCCGCGTTCCTGCTCAACGTGCCGGTCGCGCTGGCCGTCATCGCGTTCGGCCTGTGGCTGCTGCCCGAGTCGCGTCAGCCGCGCGAGGGCCGCTGGGACTGGTGGGGCGTCGGCCAGTCGGTCGTCGGCATGCTCGCCCTCGCGGGCGGCATCAAGCAGCTCGGCAAGGGCGGCCCCGCCGACCCGGTCGCCTGGGCGCTGCTGGCCGTGGCGGCGGTCGCGCTGACCGTGTTCGTACGCCGCCAGCTGAGGCTTCCGCAGCCGCTGTTGCAGGTGCGGCTCTTCGCGAGCCGGTCGTTCGGCATCGCCGCCGCCGCGATCTTCCTCGGGATGATCGCGCTCGGTTCGGCGCTGTTCCTGATCACCCAGTGGTTCCAGTACGGCGAGGGCTACACCCCGCTCCAGGCCGGCATCCGGCTGCTCCCCGCGCCCCTCGGACTGGTCGTCACCTCACTGGTGACACCCGCCCTGATGCACCGCCTCCCGATCCGTCACGTCCTCGGCGGCGGACTGCTGATGATGACGGCCGGCCTCGCGCTGCCCTGGGTCTTCCAGCGGACCGGCACCCTCGGCTACCCGTCCGTCGCCTTCGCGCTGGGCGTGCTCGGCTGCGGCGTCGGCATCGCCACCACGGTCGCCTCCGTCACCCTGATGGCCTCGGCCCCGGCGCGCGACGTCAGCGGCGCCGCCGCCATCGAGGAGACCTGCTACGAGCTCGGCGCCGCGATGGGCGTCGCCATCCTCGGCAGCGTGGCGTCCGCCCTGTACCGGGCGCACCTGCCGGCGCTCGGCCTGGACGGCGCGGCGACGGCGGCCGTACGCGACTCCGTGGGCGAGGCCGCGCACCTGGCCGCGCAGACCGGCGGCCCGGCCGGGACCGCACTGCTCGAAAAGGTCTCCGCGGCCTTCACCGCGGGCATGACCCCGACCTTCCTGCTCGCCGCGGCACTGCCGCTCGCGGCGGCGGTCCTGGCCTGGGCGAAGATCCCCAAGGACCTCCGCCCGACCGAGAACGCGCACTGAGCCGGCCGGACGGTCCGGGCCCCCGCCCGTAGTACTTCCCGTACTTCGGAGCCACCCGCGAGGACGGCCCACTGGCGGGACGCCGGCCACGAGGCGTGATCCCTGCCTTCCGTACCGGAAGCACGACGGGCATCCGGTACGGAAGCGCCCTCCCATGGCGTCCCGCCCGCGCCGCGCCCTGCTCGCCGCACTCGTCACCGCGGCGGTGGCCGTACCGGTCTCGGGCGCGGCCAGCCCCGCGGCCGTCGCCCGGGCCGGGTGCGGGACGCCGGGCACGGTGGGCCCGCAGGCGCTGACGACGCCACGGTCGAGGTCCTCGTCCCTACCACCTTGGACCTCGACGAGTACGGGTACGAGGCGCTGCGCGCGGGCGCCTCCGGGCTCCTCCCGAAGGACGCCTCGGCCGCCGAACTCGCCCAGGCCGTGAGGGCGGTGGCGGCCGGCGACGCCCCGCTCGCCCCGAACATCACCCAGCGTCGGGCGGCCGAGTGCTCCCGGCCGGCCGACGCCTCCCGCGCCCCGGCCAAGGGCCGCGTCGGCGCCCCGACGGAACGCGAGACCGAGGTGCTGTCGCTGATCGCGCGGAGCCTGTCGAACGCGGAGATCCCCGGGCGGCTGGTGCCGGCGGAACAGGCCGTGAAGACCCATGCGCGCCGGATCCTGGTCGAGCCGGGCCTGCGCGAGCGGAGCCAGGCCGCGGTCCTCGCGTACGACACGGGACCGGTGCGCCCGGCCGGATACTGAGCCGCTGAGTTACGAGCCGCTGAGCCGCCGGGTCACTGAGCCGGTCCGGCCGGAATCAGGCGGTGCGCGGCCGACCTCGCCGCCGCCAGCGCCCGACCGCGGTCGCCGGCGCGCTGGCCCAGCACCACCCGGGTGCTCAACCCGTCCAGCAGTGCCAGCAGTTCGGACGCGTGCGCCTCCACGTCCATCGGCGCGAAGCGCCGCCGCGTCACGCCCTTGGTGAGCAACGCCTCCAGGTCCTCCTGCCAGGCCCGGTCCATGGCCTCCTGGGCCTGGCGCAGGTCCTCGTTCGCCGGCGTACGGGCCCACAGCTCGATCCACAGCATCCAGCGCGGGTCGCGCGGCCCGCGCGGCAGGTACAGCTCCAGGAACTGGTCGAGCTTGCGCTCCGCCGTCGTCGGGCGGCCCAGCAACACCCGGCGCTGCCCCGTGAGTTCGGTCTCGCTCCAGCGCAGCGCCTCCAGCAGCAGCCGGTCCTTGCTGCCGAAGTAGTACAGGATGTGGCCGCCGCTGGTGTCCAGCCGTTCCGCCAGTGCGGACATGGTGAGCGCGGCCAGGCCGTGCTCGGCGATGACCGCCATGGCCTCTTCGAGCATCCGCTCCTGAGCGATGTGCCCGTCGCGCCGTCGCGCCGCTCCTGCCACCGGTTTCGCCTCCGCCGTCCGTACCCGATGGCCACGACCTTAGCCGCGGAGCGCACGGATGTGTGCCGGGGTCTTGACGGACGGGGGAGCGGCACCGCATCTTGAATGCCGTTCTAACTTCTAGAACGGCATTCAAAGTCACAGGGTCCGGGACGGGGAGTGGCATGGCCATACGCGAGGCGGAGCAACAGCGGCAGGGCGGCGACGAGGTGTTCCGGGTCGAGACCCACGGCATCGACCCCATTCCCGACGAGGAGCGGCACGGCAGCGCCAAGGACCTCTTCTGGCTCTGGTTCGGCTCCAACCTGACCTTCACCTACGTCATCAACGGCGCCCTCGCCGTCGCCTTCGGCCTCTCCTTCTGGCAGGCGACCGCCGTCGTCGTCATCGGCGGTCTGTCGTTCTTCGCCATCAGCGCGGCGGGACTGAGCGGCATCCGTACCGGCACGGCCACCCTCGTGATCTCCCGCGCCGCCTTCGGCACGCGCGGCAACTGGCCCGCCGGAGTGCTCAACTGGGTCGTCAGCATCGGCTACACCATCGTCAACACGGTGGTCGGCACCCTCGCCCTGGAAGCCCTCTTCGCCGAACTCGGCTGGAGCGGCGGCGACACCGCCCGCGCCCTCGCCCTCCTGACCACCCTCGCCCTGACCTTCGCGGTCGCCCTGTGGGGCCATGCCACCGTGCAGTTCGCCGAACGCCGGCTGGCGTACGCCCTGGCCGTCGGCTTCGCCGCGCTGCTCGTCTTCGTCCTGCCCGGCGCCGACACCACCGCCCCCGCCGCCGGCCCCGGCGCCGCCGGCTGGAGCCTGGCCTTCGTCGTCATGCTGGCCGGCCCCTTCTCGTACCTGCCGATGCCCGCCGACTACACCCGTTACCTCCCCGCCTCCACCTCGCTGCGCTCCCTCACCTGGAGCGGGGCGCTCGGCGGCTTCGTCTCCTCGGTCGCGCTCGGCGTCGCGGGCGTCGCCGCCGCCACCCAGACCGACATGACCGACGCGGTGGCGGGCGCGGAGAAGCTGCTGCCCGGCTGGTTTCAGCCGGTCTTCCTGGCCCTGGTGCTCCTCGGCTCCGTCACCAACTCGATCATCACGCTCTACTCGTCGAGCCTGAACCTCCAGGTGCTCGGCATCCCCTGGAGCCGGTCGCGGACCATCCTCGTCAGCGCCGCCGTCACCGCCGCCGGCTCGCTCTGGGCCCTCTTCTTCGCCGACTTCACCGAGTCGCTGCTGTCCTTCCTCTCGCTCCTGATCATCGTCTTCGCCCCCTGGGGCGGCGTCTTCCTGGCCGACATGCTGCTGCGTCGCTGCCGTTACGACGCCGAGGCCCTGCACGCCGGAGCGGGCGGCGCGTACTGGTACCGGGCCGGCTACCACCCGGCGGGCATGACCGCCCTCCTCGCCGGCATGGTCTTCGCCGCCCTCACCTGCGACTCCGAACTGTGGACCGGCCCCCTGGTCGCACCGCTCGGCGGCGCCGACCTGACCCTCCTCGGTTCGGCCGTCTCCGCACTCACCTACTGGGCGCTGGCGGTGCGTACGCCCGCCCCGCCCGTCCGCTGAATCACCCGTACTTCCCGTACCAACCCAGGAGTTCACCCCCCATGACCCGCACCACCCCGGCCGACCTGGTCCTCGTCAACGCCCGCATCCACACCGTCGACCCGCGGCTGCCCCGGGCGCGGGCCCTCGCCGTGCGCGACGGGCGCATCGCCTGGCTCGGTGCGGACCCCGAAGCCGCGCAGTGGACCGGACCGGACACCCGGATCGTCGACGCGGGCGGCCGGCTGGTGCTGCCCGGCTTCATCGACGCCCACAACCACGTCCGGCTCGGCTCCGACGACGCCTGCGTCCAGCTCGCCGGAGTCCGTACACTCACCGGCATCCACGAGCGCGTCCGCGCCTGGCACACCCTCCACCCCGACGCGGACTGGATCGAGGCCGAAGCCTTCGACTACTCCGCGATCCCCGGCGGCCGGATGCCGCGCGCCGAAGACCTCGACCCCGCCACCGGCGACACCCCCGCCTTCGTCCTCAGCTACGACGTCCACACCGCCTGGCTGAACACGGCGGCCCTGCGCCGCCTCGGCATCGAGAAGGGCCGTACGAGCCTGCCCTTCGGCGAGGCCGAGACCGATCCCGGGACCGGCGAACCCACCGGATTCATCAAGGACTTCGCCGTCAAGGGCCTCTCCCGCGACGGTCACCGCGCCCTGCGCGCCCTCGGTGTGCCCTGGGCCTCGCCCGACCGGCAGTACGGGCGCCTCGCCCAGAGCCTCGACGACGCGATCGGGTACGGCATCACCACCGTCGTCGAGCCGCAGAACTCCCTCGACGACCTCGCCCTCTACGAGCGGGCCCGCACCGAGGGCCGGCTCCGCTCCCGGATCGTCGCGGCCCTCTTCCACCCGCGCGGCACCACCGACGCCGACCTCGACGACTTCGCCGCCGCCGCCCGCCGCTTCGACGACGACCGGCTGAGCGTCGGCCCGCTCAAGCTCTACATCGACGACGTCGTCGAACCCCGCACCGCCGCCCTCCTCGAGCCCTACACCGGCTGCGGCCACCACCGGGGCGACACCTTCTACCCGCCCGAGGAGTTCGCCGAGCTGCTGACCCGGCTGGACGCGCGCGGCTTCCAGTGCTTCGTCCACGCCACCGGCGACCGCGGCATCCGTACCGTCCTCGACGCCGTCGAGCGCGCCCGCGCCGCCAACGGCCCGCGCGACGCCCGCCACCAGGTCGTCCACGTCGAGTGCCTCGACTCCGAGGACACCCCGCGCTTCGAGGAGCTGGGCGTGGTCGCCTGCATGCAGCCGCGCCACTGCGCCCCGGAGATCGCCGGACCCGGCAAGGACTGGGCCGAGAACGTCGGCGAGGGCCGCTGGCACAAGGCGTGGCCGATGCGCAGCCTCCACCAGGCCGGCGCGGTGCTCGCCTTCTCCAGCGACTGGAACGTCGCCGAGATGGACCCGATGGTGGGCATCTACACCGCCGTGACCCGGCGCCCCCTCGGTGGCGGCGAGCCCTGGATGCCCGGCGAGACGGTCGACGTGGAAACCGCCGTGCACGGCTACACCATGGGTTCGGCGTACGCCAACTTCCTGGAGCACGAGCGGGGTTCGCTGACCGTCGGCAAGCTCGCCGACTTCGTCGTCCTCTCCCGCGACATCCTGGCCGTCGCACCCGAGGACATCCCCGGCACGGTCGCCGAGACCGTCGTCGTGGGCGGCGAAGTGGTGTTCACGGCGTCATAGCCAGCCGTTGCGGCGGAACGCCCGGTGGATCGTGAAGCAGGCGGCGGCCATGACGGCGAGGGCGAGCGGGTAGCCGTACGTCCAGCGCAGTTCGGGCATGTGGTCGAAGTTCATGCCGTAGACACCGCAGATCATGGTCGGTACGGCGACGATAGCCGCCCATGAGGTGATCTTGCGCATGTCCTCGTTCTGAACGATCGTCACCTGCGCCAGATGGGCCTGGAGGATCGAGTCGAGCAGCCCCTCGAAGGCGGTGATCTGCTCGGCGGTCCGGGACAGGTGGCCGGCGACGTCACGGAAGTACGCCCGGATCTCCGGCCCCACGGTCGGCATGGGCTCGGTGGCCAGGAGCTGCAGCGGACGCGCCAGCGGCGCCACGGCCCGTTTCAGCTCCAGGAGTTCGCGCTTGAGCTGGTAGATCCGCCCGGCGTCGCCGCGCCCCGCCGACTCGCTGAACACCGCGCTCTCGACCGCGTCGATGTCGTGCTGCACGGCCCCGGCCACCACGAGGTAGTCGTCCACCACGTGGTCGGCCACCGCGTGCAGCACGGCGGCGGGGCCCATGGCCAGCCGCTCGGGCGCCGACTCCAGCACCTCCCGCAGCGGACCCAGCGAGCCGCGGCCGCCGTGCCGGACGGTGATGACGAAGTCGGGGCCCGTGAACACCATGAGGTCGCCGGTGTCCACGATCTCGCTGGTGGCGGTGAGTTCGGCGTGCTCGACGTAGTGGACGGTCTTGAAGACGGCGAACAGCACGTCGTCGTACCGCTCGACCTTCGGCCGCTGATGCGCCTGCACGGCGTCCTCGACGGCCAGCGGATGGAGCTCGAACAGCTCGGCGAGGCCGGCGAACTCCTCCTCGGACGGTTCGTGCAGCCCGATCCAGACGAACCCCTGGCCGGCCCTGCGGACCCGCCGCAGAGCCTCCTCGGCCGGACAGTCGCCCGGCCGGCGTGCGCCGTCCTCGTAGACCACGCAGTTGACGACCGCGCTGCCGAGCGGGGACCGGGTGGGGTGGCTCAGGTCCACGCCCGGGCGGTAGGCACGGCGAACCGCCAGGCCGAGAGTGCGGATCAACGGCATGGGATGCTCCTTCGGCGAATCGGCGGCCAGTGTGCCACCGGGGCCCCCGGCCCCCTCCACAGGGGTGCTGCGGGCCGGTCCCGGGGCCGTACACTCCTGAGCATGGGTCGCACATGCGGAGTCGAGGAGTGCCTGAGCCGGGCTCCTCATGCCCTGTGCCGGGCCCTGCACGGCCACGGCTAGCGATCCCCCGCCCCGGCGGAGCCCGGGCGCTGCCCGCCGGTCCCTGGTCCGGCCTTTTCCACCACTGCTTCACGCGGTGCGCGCAGCCTTCCCTGCTTTTCCTGCCTCCCCTTTTCCTTTTTTCTTTCCTTCTTCTTACGGCCCGCCGCTGTCACGCCTCCGCGCGCGGGCCGATCGCCGCCGTACCCCCCGAGAGGACCCCTGTGAAGTTGAGCGAGTTGCTGGCCGGCCATGACCACGAGGTCCTCGAAGGGGATCCGGAGACGGTGATCACCGCGGGCACCTGCTTCGACGCTCACCGGGCCACGCCGGGCACCCTGTTCATCGCCGTGCCCGGACACGAGGGCGGCGGCCCCGAGGCGGTCGGCCCCGCGCTCGCGCGCGGCGCGGTGGCGGTGCTCGTCGACGGTACGGACCAGGGTTCCGAGGCATCGGTGGCCGCCGCCGCGGCCGCTGTCGCCGCGGGAGTCTGCGTCGTACGCGTGCCGGACGTCAGGAAGGCCGCCGCGGCCGTCGCCTCCCGCTACTACAGCGAACCCGGACGGGCCATGGACATGGTGGCCGTCACCGGCACCAACGGGAAGACCTCCGTCTCGTACATGGTCGAGTCCCTGCTGCGGATCGCCGAGGGCGCCGAGGTGGGGGTCATCGGGACGGGCGGCAGCCGGATCGGGGACGAGGTGATCCCCATGCCGAGGTCGGTGCTGACCACGCCGGAGTCGCCCGACTTCCAGTACCTGCTGGGGCGCATGCGGGACCGCCGGGTGTCCACCGTGGTCCTGGAGGCGACCTCGATGGGGCTGCTGACGCACCGGGTGGACGACTCGTTCATCGACGTGGGGATCTTCACCAACCTCACCCAGGACCACCTGGACGACCACGGCACCATGGAGAACTACCGGGACGCCAAACTGCGCCTCTTCCAAGGGCTGTGCCGGCGCGCGGTCGTCAACGTCGACGACGCGGTGGGCGCCGGGATCGTGGCGATGATGCCGGGTGCGGTGACGACGTACGCCCTCGACGCGGAGGCCGACTACCGGGCGACCGACCTCATCACGGACGGTCACGGCACGCGGTTCACCCTGCACCACGACGGCCGCGCGTACCCGGC
This sequence comes from Streptomyces enissocaesilis, assembly GCF_039533765.1. Lineage (NCBI taxonomy): Bacteria > Bacillati > Actinomycetota > Actinomycetes > Kitasatosporales > Streptomycetaceae > Streptomyces > Streptomyces enissocaesilis. The sequence goes on from NZ_BAAAUD010000034.1 coordinate 159,985, forward strand.
GGCGATCCCCGTCCCCGGCCGGTTCTCGGTCGCCAACGCGCTGGCCACCGTCGCCGCCTGCCATGTGCTGGGGCACGATCTGGCGGGTCTGGTCGCCGCGCTGGACCGGATGCCCACGGCCCCCGGCCGCTTCGAACGCTTCGAGGCACCGGGCGGCACGTCCGTGATCGTGGACTACGCGCACTCCCCGGACTCGCTGGAGAAGGTCCTGACCACCATCCGGGGCTTCGCCAAGGGGCGGGTCGTCACCGTCTTCGGCTGTGGCGGGGACCGCGACACCACCAAGCGCGCCGAGATGGGCGAGATCGCCGGGACCCACTCCGACCTGTGCGTCCTGACCTCGGACAACCCCAGGAACGAGAATCCCGAGGACATCCTGGACCAGATCATCCCCGGTCTGCTGGCGACCGGCACACCGTTCGAACGGTACGCCGACCGCCGCAGCGCCATCGCCCACGCGCTGTCCGTCACCGGACCGGACGACATCGTGCTGATCGCGGGGAAGGGCAGCGAGCCGTACCAGATCGTCGGGGAGCGGCTGATTCCGTTCAGTGACATGGCCACGGTGCGCGAGCTCACCGGGGCGTAACCGGACGCGGGCGGCGCGGCACCGCCCGCGGGCTCAGCCGCCCTCCCGCCCGTCCTCGTACGCGGCGCCCTCGCCCTCGTACGCGTAACCGGCGACCCAGGTGATGTCGAGCTGCGCCGACGAGCCGGGGGCGGCGGGCGGCCCGTACAGCGCGCTCTCGTTCTGCAGGACCCAGGACAGCGGCCCGGACGGCACGCCCCGCGTGCTCGACCCGACGAGCACACCGTCCAGGTAGTAGCGGATCTCGTCCGGCGTCCACTCGACGGACGTCGTGTGCCAGTCCGTCCAGCGGGCTCCGGTGGGGAACATGTCCTGCCGGCCGCCGTCGCACGGGTGCGTGAACGCCGTGATCGTGTCGGTCCAGTTCTGCTCCGGGTAGTCGATCTCGCACCCGTCTCCGTACCAGAGATGCGCCGACTTGTAACCGGGCGCGGCCTTGACCACCCGGAACCGCTCGCTGAACTTCCCGTACGTCTGCTCCATCAGCTTCTTCGGGACGACCGCGGCGGCATGGACGGGCCCGCCGTCCCCGGGCCGCCACATCCGGATGCTCATCCGGCCGTCGCCGTTGTCGGCGGGGCCGACGCTGACGGTGTCCTCCGGGTGGTAGGCGCCGCCCACGGACCGGACGGAGTTGCCGTCGGCGCCGGACGTCGCGGTGTCCTGCCAGCCGCTCGGATACGCCCACCACTCGTCCCGGTAGGTGCCTTCCAGTCCGGCGCAGTACGCGTCCTCCGTGTCCGCGTGGTGGTCGCAGTCGCTGAACGATCCGAGCGGCACCGTGTCCCCGTTGAAGTCCTCGGCGAAGACCTGCCGGAACGGCCCGCAGTCACCGCGCGGCATGCTGTCGCCGACGGTGCGGCAGGCGTCCTGCGAGGACGTGACCGCGTCCGACGCGGGCATCAGCCACGGGAGCAGGAAGGACACCGAGGCCAGCGCCAGTGAGGCGGGCAGGAGACGGCGTCGTGGCCGCCGGTGCGTGGGCACGGTCATGGGCCGGTCCTCCAGACGCGTGTTCTGGACGGTGCGCCCCATACCGTACGGGGGCGGCGCCCCGCCGTACACCGCGCGCACGTATGGCGGGCGCCACCGTGCGGCGAGGGGGCCGGGGGCCGAGGGTGGGAGACATGTCTCATCACCTCAGTGGGCCGAACCTGCGGTCGCCCATGGACGATGCGCGACTGGACCTGACGGATCTGTTCGTGTTCACGGTGCCGGGCGAGCGCACCGTCCTGATCATGAACGTGCATCCGCTGGCCCCGGCCGCGGGCGCGGCGTTCCATCCGGACGCGGTCTACCGCATCAACGTCGACGTGGACGGCGACGACCTGGCCGATGCGGCGTTCAGCTTCGTCTTCTCCCCGCCCCGCGACGGGCAGCAGACCGCGACCGCGTACTGGGCGACGGGGGCGCAGGCCCGCACCCCCGAACCCGGCGGGCAGCAGATCTTCACCGACGTGCCGGTCGCCTCCGGGGCGGAGCCCCGCGTGGCCGAGTCCGGGCCCTACCTGTTCTTCGCCGGTCTGCGCAGCGATCCGTTCTTCGCCGATCTCGACGGCATCCTCAAGGACTTCCAGTGGACCGGGGTGGACTGGGGGGCCGACAAGAACGTCCTCTCCATCGTGCTGGAGGTCCCGAGCGACGAGCTGTGCCCCGACCCCCTCATCGGGGTGTGGGCACGGGTGAGCCTGTGGCAGGACGGTCGGCTCAGGTCCGTCGACCGCGGTGCCCACCCCTCCCTGACGGCGTACTTCAACGCGGACGAGGCGAAGGAGGCGTACAACGAGGGGGAGCCCGTCCACGACTGGGACACCTACCACGACGCGTGGCGGGAGGTGCTCCGGCACACCGGCGGCTACGACGCCCAGGCCGCCGAGGAGGTCCTGCTCACGGTGTTGCCGGACATCCTGCGCTTCGACCGCGACCTCCGCGCCGCCTACCCCAACGGCCGGACGCTCACCGACGACGTCACCTCCGCCCGGCTGGCCATGGTGTCGGGCGGGAGGATCGCCGGTGACCACATCGGCCCGCACACCGACCTGCTCCTCGACTTCCCCTATCTGGGCACGCCGCACCCGGACCCGGCGACGACGCCCGGCTGACCAGGCTTCACTCGGCCGGCCACGGGCCCGGGTGGCCCCGGACAGCCGTCAGGTGTCCGGGGCCGGCACCGGCCCGTCTACCGCTTGACGCGGCCGCGGACGGCGAGGACGGCCAGACCGAGCAGGACCGGCTCGGTGATGCGGGAGGCCATCTCGGCGTAGGTGCCGACGGTGGTGAGGTTCTGGCCGCTGCTGCGGAAGACCACGGAGTTGATCACCACCCGCAGGGACTTCTCGAACCGCTCCGTCGTCACGCGCCCGGCCAGGGGCCCGTCGGGGTTGACCGGCTCGGGCGTGTCCGTCGTCAGTGAGATGCGCGAGCCGGTGACGGTGCCGGTGCTGCCGGGTTTCGGGTCGTCCTTCGGCAGGCCCCACAGCGTCATCACCGCCACGGTGACGACCGTGGCGAGCAGCAGCCAGCCGAGCGTACGGGAGGCCCGCAGCCCGTACCCGGACAGGCCCCAGTACAGGCCGAGCAGAACCCGCTCGCCCCGGGGCCGCTTGCGGTCCTTGCGGCGCATCTCCATCTCGCCGTAGTAGAAATCCGCGGCGTCCGGCTCGTTCTTGCCGTCCTCGAACGCTTTGCGCAACTGCCGGTACACCGGTCCCAGCGCGGCCGGCCCCGGCACGTGCGGCTGCCCGCCCGGTGACGGCGTCCAGCCGCTGTACCCGCCGGCCGCACGCCAGTGGTGCTCCTCCGCCAGGGCGTGACGCGGCGTCCACCGCACCGGCCGCCAGCCGCGCCGCCGGAACCCCGCGGGAGCAGGGGCCATCGGGCATTCGCCTTCCATCCTCAACTGGTCCAGGTGGACGGTTCCGGCGAACAGGCACCGCGTCAGGTCGACATCGGTCAGGACCAGGTGCGCGGCGTCCGTGCCGCGCAGCGTCGCCAGCCGCACGCCGGCCGGCGCCCCGCCCAGGGCGGCTTCGTCCAGCGGCCGGCGGTCGGTCCGGGTGAAGGGGCCGGGCCGGGCGGTGACGCTCAGCGGATACTCGAGCACCGCGTCGCTCAGGTCCACGGTGGCGTAGCGCAGCCGCAGCGCCGCGGTGGAGGCCCACCGGGTCCGCCGGCACAGCAGGCGGGGCGTTGCCGCCTCGACGGTCACCGGGTGGGCGAACACCGCGCCCGACAGTTCCAGGACGCCCCCGCAGACCAGCGGCCCGAGTTCGGAGGCCGTCTCGAACACCGCACCGCGGAACCCGGCGTCACCGGTGAACGTCGTACCGTCGAACCCGGCGTCGCCGGTGAACGTCGCGTCGTCGAACCTGGCGTCGCGGGTGAACGTCGCGTCGTGGTACCAGGCGTGGCCGGCGAACGTCGCGCCGAGGAAGCCCGCGTCGCCGGTGAACGTCGCGCCGTGGTACCAGGTGGTGCCGGTGAACTTCGCACTGTGGAACCAGGCGGTGCCGGTGAACTTCGCGTCGTGGAACCTGGCGTTGCCGGCGAAGTCCGCGTCGTCGAACCTGGCGGTGTCGGCGAAGGCCGCGCTGTCGAACCAGGCATCGCCGGTGAAGGCGGCGCTGCTGAACCAGGCGTTGCCGGTGAAGGCCGTCCGACGGAACCAGGCGTTGCTGGTGAACGTCGCGTCGTCGAACCTGGCGCTGCCGGCGAAGTCCGCGCCGTCGAACCCCGCGTTGCCGGTGAAGCCCGCGCCGTCGAACCTGGCGTCGCCGGTGAAGCCCGCGTCGTCGAATCTGGCGTCGCCGGTGAAGGCGACGCGGCGGAACCCCGCGTTGCCGCCGAAGACCGCGCGGCGGAATCCCGCGTCACCGGTGAACATCGCGTCGCGGAACCCCGCGTCGCCGGCGAAGACCGCGCGGCGGAATCCCGCGTCGCCGGCGAAGACCGCGCGGCGGAATCCCGCGTCACCGGCGAAGGTCACGCCGTCGAATCCCGCGCCGCCGGTGAACGTCGCGTCGTCGAACAGCGCGTTGCCGAGGTGGGGCCGGCCGGTCACCGGGTCCCGGACCGCGCTCAGCAGAGTGCCGAGGAGGTGCTCGGTGAAGGGGGTGCCCCGGTGGTCGATGTCGGCGCCGGGGACCAGACGGGCCAGATAGGCGGTACGGTCGCCGGCCCCCAGATGGGCCGGACACGCCGCGTACGGGTCCACCGCGCGGCCCCGGCAGCCGACCGGGTCGCCGGCGGCCGGTTCGGCGCCGTGTCCGCAGTACGGCCAGGACGGCGGTTCGGGGGAAGGGCCGGCGCCGTCAGGATTCGGATCGGTCATGCCTGGTGAGTCTGCCCGGCCGCGTCACCTCGCGCCCAGGACTTCCCCGTCCCGGGACTCCTTCGTTCCAGGACGCGCCGCCCGGCGGCCGTCCGTGACCCGGCCCCGTGACCCGGCCCCGTGACCCGGCCCCGTGACCCGGCCCCGGAAACCGAGGGCACACGGATCGCCCCGGAGACGTACGCACGGCCGGTGGCGCGGACCCGGTCCGTCGTCACCCCGTCGGTACCGCATGTTCTCCCCGAGCTTCCCGTCAACCCCTGGTACGCCGGTGTGCACGCGGCAATGCTGTGGCGGCAGCGTGCAGTGCCCGTCCAACCGGCTATTCCTCAGGAGGATTTATGGGCCCCGGCACATTCGGCACCTTCGGACGGCCCGTCGTGCTCCTCGCGACGGTGACCGCGCTGACAGCCGGGGCGGTCGCCCCCGCGGCCGCCGACACGACCCCCGACCCCCGGCCCCGCAACTCCGCGGAAGTCCTCCGGCCCGTCGCCCCGCCCCCCGCGAGCACCCCGGCCGGCAGCCCACGTTCCGTCGTCGACGGCGACGGCATCGAGACCGCCCGCAGCGCCCGCCCCATCGCTCCGGGCGTCCGCCTCCACTCGTACGACCGCCTCGAATCCGACAAGTGGCTCCGCGTCGACACGCTCTCCGTCGATCTCGACGGCAGCGGCGTACGCGCCGACTACCTCCACTCCGGCAAGGTCTCCGACCGCCGTCCGGTCTCCGAACTCGCCGCCGCGCACGACCCGGGCGCGGGCCGCCGTACCGTCGCCGCCGTCAACGCGGACTTCTTCGACATCAACCAGACCGGCGCCCCGCAGGGCCCCGGCATCAAGGACGGCGAGACGGTCCACTCCCCGGCCCCGGGCACCAACCGGGCCGTCGGCATCGGCCCCGGGGACGCGGGCCGCGTCCTCCAGCTGTACTTCGAGGGAACCCTCGCCCTGCCCGCCGGGACACACCCCCTGGCGTCGTACAACGCGGCCGACGTGCCGGTCGGGGGAGTGGGGGCGTACACCTCCGGCTGGGGCGCGGCCGACCGCGCCCTGACGGTGGACGCCGCGACCCCCGTCGCCGAAGCGGTCGTACGGGACGGAAAGGTCGTCGAGGTGACGGACCGGCCCGGCACCGGGCCCGTCCCCGAAGGCACCACGGTCCTCGTCGGCCGCGAAACCGGGGCGGCGGTCCTCAAGGCGCTCGCACCGGGCGACCCGGTGCGGACGGAGTACCGGGCGCGCACCGACAGCGGGCCCGTGCCGCGCACCGCCGTCGGCGGCCGCGAACTGCTCGTCGTGGACGGCGTACCGCAGAACCACGACGGCCGGGGCAACAACGCCGCCGCGCCCCGCACCGCCGTCGGATTCTCCAAGGACGGCAGCGAGATGCAGGTGGTCACCGTCGACGGCCGGCAGGCCGACAGCGGCGGCGTCACCCTCACCGAACTCGCCCTGATGATGAGGCGCGCCGGATCGCACAGCGCGCTGAACCTCGACGGCGGCGGATCGTCGACGCTGATCGCGCGCGAACCCGGCAGCGACGCGCTCCAGGTGGAGAACAGCCCGTCCGACGGCAGCGAACGCACCGTACCCAACGGCCTCGCCCTCACCGCCCCCGACGGCAGCGGACACCTGCGCGGCTACTGGGTCGAGACGCGTACGCCGGCCGGCAGCGCACCGACCGCGGACCCCGTCAGCGGCGGCCACCCCGAACGGGTCTTCCCCGGCCTGACGCGCCGGCTCACCGCCGCCGGTTACGACGAGACGTACGGCCCGGCGGCCGGAGAACCGCGCTGGCACAGCACCCGCGCGTCCGTGGGCCAGGTCGACGACGACGGGCTGTTCACGGCGCGCCGCAGCGGCACCGCACAGGTACGCGCGCACCGGGGCCCCGCCGAAGGCGACATGCGGCTGACCGTCCTCGACGACCTCGCCCGCATCGAGCCGACCACACGGCGGCTGGGGCTGGCGGACGCGGAGACGAGCGGCACGTTCGGCATCGTCGGGTACGACGCCCACGGCACCAGCGCCCCGGTGGAACCGCGTGACGTGACACTCGACTACGACCGTTCGCTCTTCGACGTCCGTGACGACGGCCGGGGCAGCTTCACCGTCACGTCGCACACGGGCAGCGGTGCCGCGGGCCGGATCGAGGCCACCGCGGGAGGCGTCGTCACCACACTCGCCGTCAGCGTCGGCCTGGCCGAACAGGTGGTGTCCGCGTTCGACGACGCCGCGTCCTGGACCTTCGGCCAGGCCCGCGCGAGCGGTTCGGTCGCGGCGGCCCCCGAAGGCCACACCGGCACCGGGCTGAAGCTCACGTACGACTTCACGCAGTCGACGGCGACCCGCGCCGCCTACGCCAACCCGCCCCGGCCACCGGTCACCGTGGCCGGTCAGCCCCAGTCCTTCAGAATGTGGATCAAGGGGGACGGCAAGGGGGCCTGGCCGACGCTGCACCTCAAGGACGCGGCGGGCTCCGACCAGTTGCTGCGCGGTCCGTTCCTCACCTGGACCGGCTGGCGGCAGGTGACCTTCGCCGTACCGCCGGGGGCGGCGACGCCGCTGAAGGTGCACCGGTTCTACCTGGCCGAGACGGCGGCCGCCAAGCAGTACACGGGCGAGATCGTCATCGACACGCTGACGGCGCAGGTGCCGCCCACGGTCGACCTGCCCGAGCAGCCCGTCCCGGTCGACCCGCTCATCGACCCCGCGGCCGGGACGGAGGGCAGGGACTGGCAGTTCGCGGTGGTGTCCGACGCCCAGTTCGTCGCCCGCGACCCGGACAGCGCCATCGTGGCGCAGGCGCGCCGTACGCTGCGCGAGATCAAGGCGGCGAAGCCGGACTTCCTGGTCGTCAACGGCGACCTCGTCGACGAGGGATCACCGGCCGACCTCGCCTTCGCCCGCCGCGTCCTGACGGAGGAACTGGGCGACGCCCTGCCCTGGTACTACGTCCCCGGAAACCACGAGGTGATGGGCGGGAAGATCGACAACTTCGTCGCCGAATTCGGCCCGGCCCACCGGACGTTCGACCACGAGGGCACCCGCTTCGTCACCCTCGACACATCGAGCCTGAGCCTGCGGGGCGGCGGCTTCGCACAGATCAAGAACCTGCGCGCGCAACTCGAAGCGGCGGCGAAGGACGAGCGGATCGGCTCGGTCGTCCTGGTGGAACACGTCCCGCCGCGCGACCCGACCGCACAGAAGGGCAGCCAGCTGGGCGACCGCAAGGAGGCGGCGCTGATCGAGGGGTGGCTGTCCGCGTTCCGGCGTACGACCGGGAAGGGCGCGAGCCTCATCGGCAGTCACGTGGGGGTCTTCCACGCCGCGCGCGTGGACGGCGTCCCGTACCTGGTCAACGGCAACTCCGGCAAGGCGCCGGCCGGACCGCCGGACGAGGGCGGCTTCACCGGCTGGTCACTGGTGGGCGTGGACCGGGTCTCACGCGCCGAACAGGCGGCGGCCCGGCAGCGCCCCTGGGCGGGCGGCCCCGACTGGATGTCGGTCCAGACCCGCGCCCACGTGGACGCCCTGGCACTCGACGCGCCCTCCGTACTGGCCCCCGGTCGCAGCGCGGCCGTGACGGCGGCCGTCACCCAGGGCCCGCGCCGGGTCCCGGTCGCCTTCCCGCTGAGCGCGGACTGGACGGGCTCCCCGGACCTCCACATCGGCCCCGCGAAGGACGCCCGCCCCCGCCACCGGGCGGTCTTCGACCCGGCCACGGGAACCCTGACGGCGCTGCGGCCGGGCACGGTCACCCTCGCGGCAACGGTCAACGGCACGACACAGCGCACCGGGATCCGCATCGCGGCGCCGGCCGCGCACAGCGCATGACCCACGCCCCATCCATCACCTACGCCCCATCACCCACGCCCCACCACCCATGATCTGTGACACAGGACGGCAGTTCCGCGCGACCGGCGGTGCCCGGGGCAGGGTTTCCCCGCCTCGGGCACCGCCTCCTCCCTCACATCTTGCGGTAGTCGTACGCCTCCTTGGCCGCGGCCTCCACCGCGTCCAGGTCCGCGCCCGCCGACGCGGTGACCACCGCGGCCACCGCACCCTCCACGAACGGCGCGTCCACCAGCCGTGCCCCGTCCGGCAGTTCGCCGCCCTCGGCCAACAGCGCCTTCACGGTGAGCACCGCACTGCCCAGGTCGACCAGCACGGCGACGCCCGCGCCACCGTCGACCGACCTGACCGCCTCCGCGATCAGCTCCGCGCTGGTGCCGAGCCCCCCGTCGGGCGTACCGCCCGCGGCGGCCACCGGCGCGGTGTCCTTGCCGCCCGCGAGTCCCTTCGCCAGCCCGGCGACGGACGCCGCGACCGACGCGCTGTGCGAGACGAGCACGATCCCGACCGCCCTCTCCCCGCTCACGCGGCCTCCTCCGTGGAACCAACCGTGTCGGCGAGCGCGCCGATCAGCAGCGCCGACGACGTCGCGCCCGGATCCTGGTGCCCGATGCTCCGGTCCCCCAGATAACTCGCCCTGCCCTTGTGCGCCCGCAGCGGTACGGTCGCGAGCGCCCCCTCGTCCGCCGCCGCCCGCGCCGCGCCGAACGACAGCGACTGCCCGAGCGCGCCGACCGCCGGAATCAGCGCGTCCAGCATCGTCTTGTCCCCGGCCTTCGCCCCGCCCAGCTGCGCCACCGCGTCGACCCCCGCCCGCAGCGCCCCGGCGAGCTGCTCGGGCGTCACCTCGCCCCCGTCGCCGAGCGCCTTGCCCGTACGCCGCAGCAGCGTCCCGTACAACGGCCCGGAGGCCCCGCCGACGGTCGAGATCAACTGCCGCCCCGCGAGCGCCAGTACGGCGCCGGGCGTGCCGGGGGGTTCCTCGTCCAACGCGGCGGCGACGGCCGCGAAGCCGCGCTGGAGGTTGCTGCCGTGATCGGCGTCGCCGATGGCCGAGTCCAGTTCGGTGAGGCGGCCGGCCTCGCGGTCCACGGCGGCCGCCGTGGCGGACATCCAGCGACGGAAGAATTCGGTGTCGAGCACCACCACAAGGTCTCCTTCACGCGATCGTTCGACGGTGACGCGTTCGGTGACGCGTTCCATGCGTACGGCTCAACGCCCCCAGCGCAGCGCGGCGGTCTCGACCGGCGCGTCCCACAGGCGCAGCAGTTCCTCGTCGACCTGGCAGAGCGTCACCGAGCAGCCCGCCATGTCCAGCGAGGTGACGTAGTTCCCGACGAGCGTACGGGCCACGGCGACACCCCGCTCGGACAGCACGCGCTGCACCTCGGCGTTGAATCCGTACAGCTCCAGCAGCGGAGTGGCGCCCATCCCGTTGACGAGTACGAGCACGGGCCGCGTCGGCCGCAGATCCTCCAGCACCGTGTCGACCACGAAGTCCGCGATCTCGCCCGAGGTCATCATCGGCCGTCGCTCCCGGCCCGGCTCACCGTGGATACCGATGCCCAACTCGAGTTCGCCGGGCGGCAGATCGAAGGTCGGGGAACCCTTCGCGGGCGTGGTGACGGCGCCGAGCGCGACCCCGAAACTCCGGGAGGACTCGTTGACCCGCCGGGCGACGGCCGCCACCCGGTCCAGCGGTGCGCCCTCCTCGGCCGCGGCGCCCGCGATCTTCTCGACGAAGAGCGTCGCGCCCGTACCGCGCCGGCCCGCCGTGAAGAGACTGTCGGCCACGGCGACGTCGTCATTGACGACGACCTTGGCGACCTGGACGCCCTCGTCCTCCGCCAGCTCGGCGGCCATGTCGAAGTTGAGCACGTCGCCGGTGTAGTTCTTGACGACGAACAGCACCCCCTGCCCGCTGTCGACCGCGGCCGCGGCCCGCACCATCTGGTCGGGAACGGGCGACGTGAACACCTCGCCGGGACAGGCGGCGGACAGCATCCCGGGCCCGACGAACCCTCCGTGCAGCGGTTCGTGCCCACTGCCCCCACCCGACACGAGGCCCACTCTGTCCGCGACGGGTGCGTCGCGCCGTACGACGACACGGTTCTCCACATCGACCGCGAGCTGGGGATGTGCGGCGGCCATTCCGCGCAGCGCGTCCGCGACGACCGTCTCTGCCACGTTGATGAGCATCCTCAACGGTTCCTCCTGGGTAGGTTGCCAGCTAGGCCCTGGTGCGGGGTATTGCCTGGTCAGCAGGTCTGTAGGGGTTCGTGGCATGCAGCGGTCGGTGGCGCCCTCAGGCGGTGTCCGGCGGGGCGGATGCCGACTTTACTGACTCTTCGTCAGGAGCACTCGGCTGTTTTCGGGACGAGGACGTCGTCCAGTATCGAAGAGGCGGACCCTGTCGGGAAGCGACGCGTCGAAGGCTGAGCACAGTCCTGCGGCACAGATGTGATTCGGCCATGGTGAAGGAGGGGAGTCCGTCGTGACTCGCGCGCGGCTTGCGTACTCTTCGCCAGCTGCCTTTGGCTGCGATGCGGGTGCGCAGCAGGGGCGGATGCTGGGGCAAAGGGGGTTCCACGCTTGACGGAGCGCTCGGGAGCCGGGCTGAGCAGTCCGCCAGTCGAACTCGCGAGAGCTGCCAGGACTGATTGGACGTGGCTCCTCAGGCTACGACACCCCCACTTGGTCCGTGGATTCCCAAGGGGCCGGCCGTGACGCCAGCGGAAACGCTCGCAGGAGTCACCGCGCCTCAATGCGTCACGCCCATGAGTGGGCGGTTCGTTTCGAGGGGCATTGAGGTCGGCGATGGGGGCACCTACGTCATGAAGTCCGCTACCGGGTGGCACTGACCTGCATCGATGCGGCTGAGCACGCCCCTGACCTGCGCGGACAAGTCAAAATGACAAGCAACACCGCAGCCGTCCGTACCCTGGAGCATCAACGCTGACTGGAGCATCAACGCTGAAAGGCTCGATGTCAGATCCCGGCGATAATGTCCGTCCGTGAGGTGCCTGGGGCGTGTGATCCTGCGCTGTGTCGGAGGACACATGGCTCTGTTGACTTCCGCACTGCTGGCGAAGGCAGCCATGCCGTGGGCTGGCAAGCTCGCGCTGAGCGGCTTCACGAAGGTCATTCGCAGGCCCAGGGCGGCGCGTGCCGCGGCCAAGCGGACCGCTGAGGTCGGGATTCGAGTGACGGCGAAGTCGCTGCGAATCTGGCTGGCGCGCAAGGACACCGGCGAACAGCTGCGCACATGCAACGAGGCATCGCTCGACCAGGCGGCCGGACGCCTCGCTTGCATGATGCCCGGCACCAGCGCTGAGGAACGCCGCCGCAATGCGCTGCAGGTGCTGTCGATGGTGATGGAGGAGTCGGTACGTGCCGCCGATGCCTCGCAGGCGGCCCTTCTCGTCGGAAGCTGGGGGCTGGTGGTCAGTTCCCCCGTCCCTCCGGGGTCAGTGCCCCCGGAGCGACGGGGAGGCACTTCAGCGTGCGTCAGTTGCCGACCGTGCGCCAGGCAGCGGAAAACCGTCCGTTCTCGCGGAAGGAGGCAATGAAGCGAAGCCGAGCGGTGCCCGGTTCGGCGACTGCCGCCGGGGTGGGTTGCTGGCGCGCTTGCTTGACGAACGTGCCCGCACGACGGCGAAGGTCGCCGAGTTGCAGGCGGCGGGCCAACGCCTCGACGCCTTGATCGCCCTCGCCGCACACCCGGACTCCGACTCGTGTCCGGCCACACTCGACCAGGCGGTCACGAGAAGTCCCGCCCCGTAGACGTCCTTCTTCTGCCGGGAAGCCATGTGGTGGACGGCGCGGGAGCCTCGTGCGTTGCGAGAACCGATCCCGCCACCCGATCAGTGGCCACGCTTGTCCTCGCTGGGCTGATCGGCGTACAACGCCCGCGAAAACGCTCAGTGAGTCCGCCCCGCATACCAGAGGGCGCAGAGGTGATGACCGTCCTTATCGCCCATCCGCCGGGTTCTGCGGGCACTCCTCCGCACCGTCACTCAGGGCCTGCGTTCGACCACGTCCTGGAAGGGGAGATGTGCTTCGAACGGGAAGGCGAACCCGGACGCGTTCTCATGGCCGGGGACACCTTCTGGGAGCCCGGCGGCGACGTCATCCACTACCAGGACGGGAACAACCGCAGTGCTACCTGGTGCCGCTTCCTGGTCACCATGATCTGCGCGCCCGGCCGGCCCATGCTTACCCTGGTCGAACCCGATGAACTGCAACAGCGCAAAGACCGCCGCGCGCCCCGCCCCACTTGAACGTCAGGCAGCAGGCTGCGGGTCGGCCATCCGGGGGCTGCCATGGCACGCAGGGCCGAGTTGACTCCCGCGAACCTGGATAGTTAGTGTCCAGGTATGCGGATGAGTCGGGGCGTCGAGTGGGCGGTGCACACGCTGCTGAACCTCGCGTGGTCGGCCGGTGACGAGCCGGTCTCGGTGGCCACGCTCGCCGAGGGGCACGACCTGCCGCGCTCCTACCTCAACAAGCAACTCCAGCAGTTGGTCAAGGCGGGACTGCTCGCCTCCGTCCCGGGTGCGCGCGGCGGGTTCCTGCTCGCACGGCCCGCGGAGTCGATCACCCTGCTGGACGTCTTCGATGCCATCGAGGGCGCTGACCCGCTGTTTCGCTGCACGGAGATCCGGCAGTGCGGCACCGTCGGCATGCGCACAGCCTGCGACTTCGCCACCGCCTGCGCGGTCAAGACCGCCATGGGACGCGCCGAGGAGGCGTGGCGCGGGGCGCTGGCCGCGCAGTCGCTCGCCGATGTGCGGGCAAAGGCCGACACGCACGCGCCGTCCATGAAGCGGACGGTGCGCGGCGCCTTCGGTCTCGACTGAAACGAACACACAGAGCGCGGCCCGTGCCGGCCGCGCCTTTTTCGGAAGGTGAATCTGGATGAAAAATATCCTGGTTATAGGTGGCGGTTTCGCCGGCGTCTGGAGCGCGGTGGGAGCCGTCCGCACCGCCCGTGAGCAGGGCATCGACCCCGCTGAACTGCAGGTCACCCTGGTCAGCAATACCGACGACCTGGTGATCAGGCCCCGTCTGTACGAGGCAGACCCCCAGGCCATGCGCGTCGCGCTGGACCGCGTCCTGGGCCCGGTGGGCATCCGGCGGGTCGCCGCCACGGTCACCGGGATCGACACCGACTCCCGCCAGGTCACGGCCCTCGGCCGCGACGCACAGCCCCTCACCCTCGGCTACGACCGTCTCGTGCTGGCCGCGGGCAGCCAGGTCGTACGGCCCCAGCTGCCCGGAACGCAGTGGCTGTTCGACATCGACACCCTGACCTCGGCCGCCAGGCTCGACCACCACCTGCGGCGCCTGCCGCAGTCGGCACCTTTCGACGGACAGTTCACCGCGGTCGTCGTGGGAGCGGGCTTCACCGGCCTGGAGATCGCCACCGAACTGTCCGGACGGCTGCGCGACCTCGCCCCCGACGAACGACGCGACGAGGTGAAGGTCGTTCTGGTGGAGCGGGCGGAGAACGTCGGTCCCGAGCTCGGACAGGGCCCGCGCCCCCACATCACCCAGGTCCTTGAGGACCTCGGCATCGAGCGCCGTCTGCGGACCACGGTCGATGGCGTGGGCGAACGGTCGGTGACGCTGTCGGACGGCGAGACGGTGCCTGCCGCGACCACCGTGTGGACCGCGGGTATGACCGCCAGCCCCCTCACCGCCTTCGTTCCCGGCGAGCGGGACCGGATCGGGCGGCTGGTCGTCGACGCACACCTGCGGGTCAAGGGGGTTGCGGGGGTGTTCGCCGCCGGTGACACCGCCGCCGCCGAGGCCGAGCCCGGCCACCTGACGACACAGAGCTGCCAGCACGCCGTCCCTCTGGGCAAGTTCGCCGGGCGCAACGTCGCCGGCGATCTCCTGGGCCTGGACCTGGTCCGCTTCGCGCCCGACCCGTACGTGACCTGCCTCGACCTCGGCCCCGCAGGAGCCGTCGTCACCTCCGGATGGGACCGCACGGTCCAGACGACCGGCCAGGAAGCCAAGAAGCTGAAGCAACAGATCAACAGCGACTGGATCTACCCCCCGGTCGACGACGCCGACCTCATCCTCCGGTGGGCCGATCACCGCACCACCTGGCCCACTGCGGAAGTAGCCGCGTAAAAATTTTGCTGGTTTCCCCCGGCCTCGACCGGGGGAAACCAGCTGGGTGTTCCCCGCCTGTAGGCGGTGCTCACCGGCAGCGCGGCGACGAATGTACTGATGACGATTGTCCATCGAGGGCTGGTCGTCGAGCGCGCAGTCGGACCAAGGCTGCCCGCCGGAGCCCGCACCTGCCCTGAGGATCGACGACTGTGCCCAGCTCGTTCGAGGTGGGCACAGTGGCGGAAGCGACCCTCGCACACTGTGCGAAGGGGCGCCGTGCAACGCAACCCTGCCCGCGCTGGCACGCAGCGCCGGGCTCACCGGCCGCTCGCGTTCCGTGGCGGTCCTTGGCATCTGCCACACCGGCTTCGATGGGTCTGCCTGGCTGCGCCCCAGGGCGCAAGGCCAGGATGCCTGCTCCGGGAAGGGGCCCGTTCGCGAGAGAAGTGCGGCCCTGACTCGCGGGCGCGCGGGGGCCTGGCTGTGGGCCGGGGGTCAGGCCGGGGTGGTGGCAGTGCGTTGTTCCTGGGATGCGAGGACTGCGGGCATGTTGGCTTCGATGTGGCTGATGAAGGCCATGAGGTGGTCGGCGGTGCTCTCGCCCAGGGGGGTGAGGGAGTAGTTGACGCTCGGGGGCATCGCGGTGAGGACCTCGCGGCTGACGAAGCCGTCGCGCTCCAGGGCCTGGAGGGTCTGGGCGAGCATTTTCTCGCTGACCCCGTCGATGCGCCGGCGCAGGGCGTTGAAGCGTGCCGGGCCTTTGCGCAGGCCCGCGAGGACCAGGACGCCCCAACGGCCCGTCAGATGGTCCAGGACCTGACGGGACGGGCATTGCTTGGCGAAGACGTCGAACTCCAGCGCGGCCGCCTGGCGGTCGTCCTCGGTGGACAACTCGTTCATGAAATGGCTCCTTCGTTCCCTTTCACGTTACCCCCACCACAGTGCTGCGTGAAAGTTGGCACTAACTTTTGGTTAGCGTATGGTCGGTGGAGCCGCCGGGACGTCACCCGGCCCCCTCCCCGCACACGAAGGAATCCGTCATGATCGTCGTCACCGGCGCCACCGGACAGTTCGGCCACCAGGTCATCGAGCACCTCCTTGAGCGCGGTGTGCCCGCCCAGCAGATCGCCGCGGCGGTGCGCACCCCCGCCAAGGCGGCGGATCTGGCCGCCCGGGGCGTCGAGGTCCGTCTCGCCGACTACGAGCGGCCCGAGACCCTCCTGGCCGCGTTCGCCGGCGTGGACAAGCTGCTGCTCGTCTCCTCGACCGGCCCGGACGACACCCGTATCGTCCAGCACCGCGCGGCCGTCGAGGCCGCGGCCAAGGCCGGCGTCGGCCTGATCGCCTACACCTCGGTCACCGCAGCCCCCACCAGCCCGCTGAGCCTGGCGCGCGTGCATCGCGACACCGAGCAGGCCATCGCCGAGAGCGGCCTGCCCGCGGTGCTGCTGCGCAACGGCTGGTACACCGAGAACTACACCGCGGCCCTCCCCGACGCCGTCGCGCGCGGCGCCATCGCGGGCAGCGCGGGCCAGGGCCGGATCGCCTCCGCCACCCGCGCGGACTTCGCCGAAGCCGCCGCCGTGGTCCTCACCCGCGACGATCAGGCCGGCAAGGTCCACGACCTCACCGGTGACACCGCCTGGTCGCTGCCGGAACTGGCCGCCGAGGCCGCCGCCCAGTCCGGCAGGCCCGTCACCTACACAGACCTGCCCGCCGAGCAGTACCGCCAGATCCTCACCGGCGCCGGCCTGCCCGACTTCGTCACCGACCTGATCGTCGACGCCGACATACAGGTCTCCCACGGCGCACTGGCCCACATCACCACCGACCTCGGCGAACTCCTGGGCCGGCCGACCACCCCGCTGTCCACCGCCGTCACCCAGGCCCTCGCCGCCTGACACCCGCCGTAGCCCCCTCCCGCCACCACCTGCACAGACCAGAAGGAACACCATGATCATGCGCGTAGAGATCTGGGGCGACATCATCTGCCCCTGGTGCTACATCGGCACCGCCCGCTTCGAAAAAGCCCTGGCCGGCTTCGCCCACCGCGACCAGGTCGAAGTCGTCCACCGCTCGTTCGAACTCGACCCCACTCGCGACCAGGCGCACATCGAGCCGGTGCACCAGATGCTGGCCGACAAGTTCGGCCCCCAGGGCCCCGGCATGGACCAGCAGGTCGCGAAAACAGCGGCCGGCGAAGGGCTCGCCTACCGCACCGACCGCCAGGTCGGCAGCACCCTGGACGCCCACCGCCTCCTGCACCTCGCCAAGGCGCACGGCCGCCAGCACCAGCTGCTGAAGCTGCTCTTCGAAGCCAACTTCGCCCAGGCCCGGACCATCTTCACCTCCGACGCCCTCCTCGACCTTGCCACCCGCGCCGGACTCGACGCGGACGAGGCCCGTCGCGTCCTTCACGACCCTGACGCCTACCTCGACGCCGTCCGCGCCGACGAGAAGGAAGCCGCCCGCCTCGGAGCCACCGGCGTCCCCTTCTTCGTCATCGACCGCCGCTACGCCCTCTCCGGAGGCCAGCCGGCCGAAGCCTTCACCCAGGCGCTGAACACCGCCTGGACCGAGCGCCCGCCCACCGAGACCGCCCCGGCAGGAGCCGTCTGCGGCCCGGACGGCACCTGCGCCGTCCCGCCCGCCAGGCCGTAACCAGGCAGCTGCCCAGCGCATTCACCGAAACCCACGGATTTTTCCCGCACCGCATGGGCCTCGCCCTTCCCCGCCCCTGGCCTGGCCGCAACGCCAATCGCGTCGGTAGGTGCTTCGCTGCGTACCTCTCTCACCCGTCCGGCCGTCGTGCATGGCGCGGGGCCTCAGCCACCTCAACCTTGAAAGGGTCCCCTCGTCCGTGCCGCCCGTGTGCCCGGCCGCAGGCAGGCCCCCCGAACTTCGAACGGAGCAGCTGTGTCGGATCTTGAGCAGAATAAGAAGGTCGTCGTCGACTACTACCAGACGGCGTTCGGCGGCAACCCGCAAAAGGCCATCGCCGATCACTTCGGCCCCGTCTACGTCCAGCACAACCCCGACGCCCAGGACGGCCCCGAGGCGTTCACCGGCTTCGTGACCTGGCTGCGCGGCGAATACCCCAACCTGCGCCTGGAGATCAAGCGGGTCATCGCCGAAGGCGACATGGTCGTCACCCACTCCCACCTCGACCTGGAGCCCGGCAACCCCGACAACCCCGGCCGCGCGCTGGCGGACTTCTTCCGCCTGGAGAACGGCAAGGTCGTCGAGCACTGGGACGTCATCCAGGACGTCCCCACCCAGGCGGCCAACGACAACGGCATGTTCTGATGCCGGCGCAGCCACTCGCACCCGAGACGGCCGACGCGCCCGTCGCCGTGGTGCGCCGCCAGTACCTGGCATCGGCCACCGGGGACCTCGACCTGTGGCGTACGACGGTGGCCGCCGACGTGGAGTGGATCGAGGCGGCCGGTTCTCCCCTGGCCGGCACCTACCGCACTCCGGACGGCGTGATCAGCGGCGTGTTCGAGCAACTCGCCGCCGCCTGGGACGACTGGATCACCCACGACGACACCTACGTCGTCGACGGCGAGCGGGTCGTCGTACTCGGCCGCTACAGCGCGGTCAACAAGGCCACCCGCAAGACGATGAGCGTCCGCGTCGCGCACTGCTTCATCGTGCGCGACGGAAAGATCGTGCGCTTCGAGCAGATCGTCGACCCCGCCGGCGTCCACACGGCCATGACCGCCTGACATCGCCCTCCGCCTACGGGGGTGTCGCCGTCGCCGTGATCAAGGCAGCGGCTTGGACCCTTTCCGGTTGCCACACCGTTCGCACCGGGGCGCTGTCGTCCTCATCCAGCCCGGCCGTGGCCGGGTCGTGCAGGGGCCGCGAGCCCCCGCCGGCCGGGGCGGACGCGCGGAAGCTGTAGCGGCGCAGGCAGTTGGGTTTGACGTGGTGCAGCGGGAAGAGCCGGCCAACACACTCGGACCCGTCGGAAGAGCGGCGACAATGCCGGCCGGCGTCCTGCAAATCGTGAGATCGAAGCCATTGAGGGCGACCCGGCGCCGCCAAAACGCACCACACTGCCCACCGGACTGATCGTGCGGGGCTCCGCAATGGTACCCACCTCGGCGATCCGCTGATCCTTTGGAGGGTCGTGTGGCACGAGGGTCGGGAGACAGGGCACCTGTGTGAGGTTCTTACTGTTCCGTGCCGTTCGGCTCGTCGGCGCAGACCGAAGGCGAACACGCCTGGACTCCGCTCAGTGTGGAGAGATCATCGAGCGGGTCACCATCCACCAAGAGGAGCGCGGGCGCTCTTCGCGGGAGGAGCCGGGGTTCGGCGGTGTAGTGGTGAGAGTGAGGAGTCGTCCGGGCGATCATGGCTGGTGTCGGGCTGGTCTCCTACTTCGTGCGGGACGACGCCAGCACCTGGAAGCCCTGATCGCCTCCTGGGCTGCCACTCAGCTTGACTCTGTCGGGGAGTGTGTCCTGAACGCGATGGGGATGACGTCGGGGCAGGCCCCCTTCATGGTGTCTTTCGGCGGTGCCACCGGTGACGTCAGCGAGAGCCTGAACGGCCTCATCGGCTGCTGCCGGCCGTACCAGCGTGCCGGGAAGCCTGCCCCCTGGGTCGTCCACGACATGCCCCTCGTCGACGAAGTGCATGAACTGGGCTGGCCGGGACGAGGCCGGGAGCAGTGGACGGAAGCCTGGAGGAGACGGGCGGGATTTAGTTCTGTTGACATAATTATGTTTGCAGAACTATATTCGAGGCATGAGCGACTCAGCAGACGATGTGGCCCTGCGGCAGACCGCGTACGGGCTCGTAGGGGTGCTTCCGGCCCTGAACCGGGCCCTGGACCGGCGCGCCGACCGTGAGTTCCCGTTTCCCAAGCCGCCTGAGGTTCAGATGGCGATGCTCAGCCTGGTGGAGAGCCGCGACGGGATCACCGTGCTTGAGGCGGCCGGCATCCTGCTGATGAAGCCGAGCAATGCCAGCACCCTGGTCTCCCAGATGGTGAAGGCCGGACTGCTCCGCCGGGAGCAGGACGCGCTCGACAAGCGGGTCTGGCATCTGCATGTGACCGAGGAGACCCGTGTCCGGCTGAGGGATGTGGAGGACCTGTACTGCGGCTATGTCGTGGCTGGGTTGAACGCCCTCGACGAGGACGAGCGGGCCGCCTTGGCGCAGGCGCTTCCGGCGTTGCGCTCGCTGGCCCGGCAGGTCCACCCCAACATCCACTGACCGCTCCCGTTCTGTCGGAAGGATTTAGAGGTACGTCCGATGTCCTGCACCACCCTTTCCGCCCCGGCGGCCGCAGCGCCGCAGGCGCCGCCCGCACAGCGTTCGCATCCGTGGCTGACGCTGGCCGCTGTGGCCCTCGGCGTGTCGATGATCGGGCTGGACAGCTCTGTCGTCTCGCTGGCGAACCCCGCTATTGGCCGTGATCTGCACGCCTCGACCGCCGGTCTGCAGTGGGTCACCAACGCCTACCTGCTGGCCCTGGCCGCGACGCTGATCCTGGGCGGGAAACTGGGCGACCGCTTCGGCCGCCGTACGGTCTATCTGGTAGGTGTGGTCGGCTTCACGCTCGCCTCACTCGCCATCGGCCTGTCCGGCGGCATCGAAGGCGTCGTTGCCTTCCGCGCCGCGCAAGGGGCCTTCGGGGCCCTGATGCTGCCCAACACCCTGGGCATCCTGCGTGCGGCGTTCCCGCCGGGGAAGTTCACCATGGCCGTCGGTATCTGGGCCATGGTCTCCTCCGCCTCGACCGCGCTCGGCCCGATCGTGGGCGGGTTGCTGGTCGAACACGTCGACTGGGAATCGGTCTTCTACCTCAACGCGCCGCTCGGCCTCATCACCCTGGTCTTCGGCCTGCTGGTCCTGCCGCAGAGCCGCAGCGCCGCCCGGGGGCAGAAGTTCGACATCCCCGGTGTGCTGCTGCTGGCGCTGGGCCAGATCCTCCTGGTCTTCGGCATCGTCAAGGGCGAAAGCTGGGGCTGGACCTCCGCCGCGACCCTGACCGGCCTGGGAACGGGCATCGCAGTCCTGCTGCTCTTCGGCTGGTACGAGACCCGCACCCCGCATCCCCTGCTGCCGATGCGCCTGTTCCGCAACCGGACGCTGACCATCGGCGCGAGCATCACCGCGCTGAACTTCCTCGTGCTGCTCGGCTCGATGTTCTTCGTCATGCTCTACCTGCAGAACGTCCAGGCCATGAGCCCGGTCGAGGCCGGGGTGCGCACCCTGCCGCTGAGTCTGGGGACCCTGGCCGCCGCTCCGGTCGGCGCGGCGCTGACCGAACGGCTCGGTGCCCGCCTGACCATGCCGGCCGGCCTGCTGCTGCTGGCCCTGGCCTCCTTCGGGATGCTCACCTGGGACACCGGCACCTCCTACGCTCTGCTGTGGCCGCCGCTGGTCGCGCTGGGTGTGGGCAGCGGGATGGTGATGGCCGCCACCTCCGAAGCGGTCCTGGCCGGCGCGCCGGTGGAGGATGCCGGGGTAGCCGGCGGTATCCAGAGCACGGCGATCCAGATCGGCGGAGCGCTCGGCACCTCCGTCCTGGTCTCACTGATCGGCAGCCGCGTCGCCGCCACCCTAACCGCCGAACTGGCCGGCGCGGGAGTGCCCGCCGCACTGGCCGGCAAGCTGAGCGCCGCCAAGGACGCGGTGGCCATGGGCGGCGCACCCCCCGCCGGTCACCTACCGGCCCGCATGCAAGCCGCAGTCGCCGAGGGCAGTTCCCAGGCGTTCATGAACGGCCTGCACACCGCGGCCCTCGCCGCCGGCCTGCTGTGCGTCGCAGGAGCCGTACTCGCCACCGTCGGCGTGCGGCGCAACCCGCGCTGATCGAGCCTGGCCGGCAGGCCGCTCGACCGTACAGAACCGTCCGCCCCGGCCGATCCGGCAGGCCCCGCACACCCGGGCGACCTGCCCGGAGGCCATGGGCGTACGCCGGTACCCGCTACCGGTCCCCTCACAAGATCACAGAAGAGAGATTCAGTCATGAGCATTGTCGTCACCGGCGCCACCGGACAGCTGGGACAGCTGGTTGTCGAAGGGCTGCTGGAGAAGGTCCCCGCCGACCAGATCGCCGCCGTCGTACGCAACGAGGAGAAGGCCGCCCCGCTCGCCGCCCGCGGCGTCCAGGTCCGGATCGCCGACTACGACCAGCCCGACACCCTCACCACCGCCTTCCACCCCGGCGACAAGGTCCTGCTCATCTCCGGCAGCGAACTGGGCAAGCGGGTCCCCCAGCACCAGGCGGTCGTGGACGCCGCCCGCGCAGCCGGCGTCGCCCTGCTCGCCTACACCAGCATCCTCGGCGGCCCCAAGGCCGACTTCACCCTCGGCCGCGACCACCAGGCCACCGAGGAGATCATCCAGGACTCCGGCCTGCCGCACGTCCTGCTGCGCAACGGTTTCTACAGCGACGACTACCTCAACGGCCTCGCCGACACCCTCAAGCGCGGCCGGATCGACGGCAACGCAGGCTCCGGCAAGGTCGCCTCCGCCACCCGCGCCGACTTCGCCGCAGCCGCCGTCACCGTCCTCACCGAAGACGGCCACCAGGGCCGCACCTACGAACTGAGCGGCGACACGGCCTGGACCTTCACCGACCTCGCCGCCGAGATCAGCCGCCGGTCCGCCACCGAGGTCACCTACAACAACCTCGCTCCCGCCGAACGCCGGACCGCTCTCCTCCAGGCGGGACTGCCCGAAGCGATCGCCGACCTGCTGGTCGACATCGACGACGCCATCGCCCGCGGCCTGCTCGCCGACGCCTCCGGCGACCTCAGCCGACTCATCGGCCGCCCCACCACACCCATCACCGAAACCATCGCAAACGCGCTCAAGGCACTCTGAGTAACCGTGTAAGGGTCTGCCCGGCCGCTGCATGCAGCGGCCGGGCAGACGGCCGTCTGCCCCATCGACGTGCTGATCGCGAACGCCGGTTATGGCCTGCGGTCGGAGGAGGTCCTGGGCGTGAACATCGAGAACCTGGACTTCGCCAGCCGCCGCGTCCTCACTCAGACCGGTGGGGCGAACCATCGCCCGTCCACAGTGTGCTTCCACCCGGCCTCGGACAGGGGCTGCGTGGCGGCGGCGACGGTCTTCACGTCTGCCGGGGCACCGACGGCCGTGTCCCAGCCGCCGCCCTCGGCGAGGTGATCCAGCAGTTCCTGGAGCACTGGGGCTGGAGTTGCGGCGGTCGCGGTGAGGACCCACATGCGGTCGGAGACAGGCGTCTCGTACGCGGCGATGGTCCAGGCGGTCTCGCGGAGGTGGGCTTCGTGGACGCGCTCGATGCGCAGGGTCTGGGACTCGTGGATCGCGTGGGTCGTCTCGTCCGACCAGGTCCGTTCCCTGTCAAGTACAGCGTGTTGAACACATACGCACACAGGTCCTCTGGCCGGGGCTGCTCAGATGGTGCACGCAGCACGAGCGAGGCTGCGACCGGCCTCTGGTTCCGATCGCAGCCTCGCTCGCGCAGGGGTTGTCATTGATGTCAGCAACTGCCGGAGGACGCGCGCGTCTGGAGACCGGGAAGTCGCAGCAACCGCCTTCGGATGTTTCCGATTCCGGACAGGGCAGCTCGGCTTCAGCGGCATCCTGATTCCCGGCGAGCGGTTGGCGAACGCGGTGTTCGTGGTGCGGTCTGCTTACTGCAGCCCGGCTTTTGTGCGGTCAGCCGACGGAGACAGCCTCAGCGGGGTCGGTCTCGGTGGTGGCCGCGGAGTGTGTGTTCTTGGGGCCGCGGACGGCGACGTAGACGAACAGGACCCCCATGATGACGGCGCCTGCCCACATGGCCTGCTGCCAGCCGTCGACGAAGGACTGCTGGGCCGCGTGGAGTACATCCGGTGCGTGTGGTCCGGTGCTGCGAGCCACCTCGACGGCGTTGGCGACGCCTTCGCGGGCGGTGTCTGCGGCGCTTTGGGGGATGCCGTGCAGTTTGTCGTCGATGGCGTTGCGGTAGCCGGCGGACACGAGTGCGCCGAGCAGGGCGATGCCGAGTGCGGTGCCGAATTCGCGGGTGACGTCGTTGAGGGCGGAGGCGACGCCTTGCTTCTCGCGCGGCAGGGAGCCGGTGATGGCCTCCGTGGACGGGGTCATCGACAGGCCCATGCCGACGCCCAGGGCGAGCAGGCCGGGCAGGACGGACAGGTAGCCGCCGCTGACGGAGACGAACAGTGCCATGAGGGCCATGCCGACGCCGGCCAGAGCGATGCCCGCCACCATGGTCGAGCGGGCACCGATGCGTGCGGCGAGCTTGGGGGCAAGGCCGGAAGACATCATCATCGTGAGGGCTATGGGCAGCATCGCGACCGTGGACAGCAGTCCCGACCAGCCGAGTACGGCCTGGAAGAACGGGAAGAGGACCACGCCGATGCCCGCCTGGACCCCGAAGACCACCAGCAGCGTGATCGAGCCGCCCGAAAGTCCGCGCTCCCGGAACAGGCGTACGTCCAGCAGGGAGGCGTCGCGGCGGCGCAGCTCCCAGGCCACGAAACCGATGGCTGCGACAAGGCCGACGGCCAGGCTGATCAGCGTCGCGGGCGCGGTCCAGCCTTGTTCGGGGCCTTCCTGCAGGACGAAGATGAGGCCGGTCACGGCGATCACGGAGACGAGGGCGCCGACGGTGTCGAAGCGGTGGGCCGAGGTCTCGCGGGAGTTGGGAACCGACTTCAGCGTCATGGCCAGGGCTACCAGGACCAGGACCACCGGCAGGGTGAACAGCCAGCGCCAGTCGGCGACGTCGACGAGGAGCGCGGAGAGGAACATGCCCAGGATGCCGCCGCCTCCGGCGACGCCGGTCCATACGCCGATCGCCTTGCCGCGCTGCTCTTCGGGGAAGGTGGAGGTGATGACGGCGAGCGTGATCGGCATGATCATCGCGGCGCCGATACCGCTGACCACCCGGGCGGCGAGCATCATTTCCACCGTCGGGGCCAGGGCCGCGACGACGGTGGAAATGCCGAAGACTGTCAGCCCGGCAACGAGCATGGGCTTGCGGCCCAGGCGGTCGCCCAGGGCGCCGAGCGGCAGCAGCAACGCGGCCAGGGCGAGGGTGTAGATGTTGATGACCCACAGGACCGTGCTCTGGGAGGCTTCGAATTCGACGGCCATGTGGGTCTGCGCGACGTTCAGCCCGGTCACCGAGGCGATGACCGCCATCAGGGCGACGGATACCGTGATCAGGATCGTGCGCAGCTGACGCGCGTAAGGGATACCCCCGCCGTCGGCCGGCGCGGCCTGTACGGGCTGGTTCGTACTCATGGATTCCTCTCAAAAAGGGCATGGCGAGTCAGCGCCGGGACAGGGCCGGTCGCTGAACGAGAGTGAAGGGGGTGGGCGGGGCCCGGGTCACCGCGCGCATCGCAGGGTGCGGTCGCGCGGGGCCGGTCCCGTGCCGGGATGTCAGGCGGTGGGGGTCTCGTCCTGTGCTGCGGCGAGCGCGGCGTCGGTGTCCGCGGTGGCCAGCACGGCGTTGATGTGGGAGGCGGCCAGGGCGCCGGCCGCTGCGGAGGCGCCGACCTGGGCGGCGAGGTCGGTGGCGTTGCCCGCCACCCATACGCCCGGTACCTCGGTGGTGCCGGCCATGCCGGTGGCGAAGCCGCGGCCCATGTTGTCGGGCAGGTCCTGCATCGGCAGTTTCAGCCCGTCCAGGCCCTCGGTGCGGGCCTCCATCCGGGTGGCGACCGCGAGGACGCTGCGGGTCACCACCTGGCCGTCGGTCAGGCGTACCCCGGCCAGGGTGCCGTCCTGGTGGTTGGCGACTTCCTGCACTGGAGTGTCGACGATGCGGATGCCGCGGGCGGTGAACCGGGCTCGGGTGTCCTCGTCCAGGAGGGTGCCGTGGGTGAAGTAGGTCAGGTCCTCGGTCAGCTGACGGAACAGGAGCGCGTGGTGGACGGAGGCCGCTCCGGTGGCGAGGATGCCGATGGGCTCATCGCGCACCTCCCAGCCGTGGCAGTACGGGCAGTGCACGACACTGCGTCCCCAGTGCTCGGCGAGCCCAGGGACCTTGGGCAGTACATCCTTCAGGCCGGTGGCCACCAGGACCCGGCGCGCACTGATGCTCCGGCCGTCGGCCAGGGTGACGGTGAACCGCAGATCCCCGTCTTTCGCCGGGTCGGCGGACTCGGCCGAGGCCACCTCACCGGAGACGACGCGCCCGCCGTACTGGCGCACCTGCTCCCGTCCCCGCCGCAGGATCTCGGACGGCGGGGTGCCGTCCAGGACGACGAATCCGTGCACGGCCTCGGCCGGCGCGTTGCGCGGGGAGCCGCTGTCGATCACGACGACCGAGCGGCGGGAGCGGGCCAGCATCAGTGCGCCGTTCAGCCCTGCGGCGCCCCCGCCGATCACCACCACATCGACGGTCCCCTCGGGCAGCACGTCACTTGCGAACGGAGAAGTTGTCACAGCCATGGCCTCTTGCCTTTCCTCGTGCACGGGCCCCAGTCGTTGCGGACCATCTGCACACGACGTTAAACCGGAGATGCGTCGAAGACATACACTCTTGCCCATGACGCAAGAAGATGAAGATCTGGACAGCCTCGTACGCAAACGCATCCGCGCACTACGGGTCGCGCAGGGCTGGTCCTTGGAGGAGCTGGCCTCCCGCGCCCACCTCAGCCAGTCCTCGCTGAGCCGCATCGAGAACGGCCGGCGCCGCCTCGCACTGGATCAGCTGGTCACCCTCGCCCGCGCCCTGGACACCACGCTCGATCAGCTCGTGGAGACCGCCACCGACGACGTCGTCGCCAGCCCGACCATCGACAGTACCCACGGCCGGATGCGCTGGACCGTCAAGGCCGACCCCGGGATGAGCGTGGTGCGCCAGCGCATGACCGAACCGCCCCCCGAGAACCCGGCGCGCATGCGCGCCCACCCGGGACGCGAATGGCTCGTCGTCCTGTCCGGCACGGCGATCCTCATGCTCGGCCACCGCCGCTTCCGCCTCGAGACCAACCAGGCCGCCGAGTTCCCCACGATGATGCCGCACGCGATCGGAGCCGACGGCGGACCCTGCGAGATCCTCGGCATCTTCGACCGCGACGCCCGCCGCGGGCACCAGGGTGACAGCGACGACGACGCCCAAGGCACTCCCGGGTGACCGTGAGGCCGCGCGACGGCCTTCCCGGGGGCGTCTTGCGCGTGAGGCAGTACTCTCGATCATCATCTTGCGTAAACGGGGATGCTTCGTGCCGCAGGGGCATATCCGCCGTAGTGTGAAGGGCATGAACCACGCACACACCCACACCCCCCACCACGGCGCTGCACACGGGCACCACGAGCACGCAATGGACGGCCAGGCGGAGATCCTCGACCTGGACGCCGAGGTCCTCGGCGAGCACACCGCCTCCATCACCGCGTGGCTGCCGCTGCAGACCGCCCCGCACCACATCGTGGACCTGGGCTGCGGCACGGGCGCGGGCACCTTCGCCCTCCTGGACCGCTTCCCCGACGCGTATGTCACCGCCGTCGACGCCTCCGCCGAACACTTGCAGCGCCTGCGCACCAAGGCGTACACCCGCGGCGTCGAAGAACGCGTACGCACCGTGCAGGCCGACCTCGACGACGACACCTGGCCCGACCTCGGCTCACCGGACCTGATCTGGGCGTCGGCCTCGATGCACCACATGGCCCACCCCGACCGCGCACTGCGCACC
This sequence comes from Streptomyces enissocaesilis, assembly GCF_039533765.1. Classification (NCBI taxonomy): domain Bacteria; kingdom Bacillati; phylum Actinomycetota; class Actinomycetes; order Kitasatosporales; family Streptomycetaceae; genus Streptomyces; species Streptomyces enissocaesilis. The sequence continues at coordinate 187,543 of NZ_BAAAUD010000034.1, forward strand.
GTCCACGACACGCTCGCGCCCGGCGGCCTGTTCGCCGTCGTCGAACTGGCCGGCCACCCCCGCTTCCTGCCCGCCGATGCCCCAGCAGAGCGGCCCGGCCTGGAAGAGCGCATCCACGCCGCCGCCGACCGCCGCCAAGCCGAACACGTGCCCCACCGCGGTGCCGACTGGGGCCCGATGCTGACCGCCGCCGGATTCACCGTCGAGGGCGAACGCACCATCACCGTCAACATCGAAGGCTCGCGCAGCGAAGCGGTCGGCCGCTACGCCACCGGCGTCCTGCGGCGCATCCACAGCGTCATCGCCGACAGACTGTCCCCCGAGGACCTCACCGCGCTCGACCGGCTCCTCGACACCAGCGGCCCGCACAGCATCCTGCGCCGCGACGACCTGACCGTACGCACCGAGCGCACCGTCTGGGCCGCCCGCCGCATCTGACCACGGATGGTTCCACTCGCCAGGGCGGGTTTGCCTCCGAGCCCGCGGGCGGTGGTGTCCGGGTGCGCCTTTCGTCCTGCTCGCCGGTCAGCTGTACTTTGCGGCGAAGCCACCACCCGGTAGGCAGCGACTCAGAGGCTTCGTCCTGGATGTGGCTGGGTCGGCAGCGCCTGGACCGGTGGGGCGGGCTGCGACAGGGCGTGGAGCAGCTGCCGGTTGTGCGCGGTCAGTCGGTTGACAGCGCGGACGAGGTGTTCGACATCGGTCCGCAGCTGGGCCAGCTCGGTGGCGTCCTTGCTTCGGAGCTCCTTCAGTTCGACGATCTGCCGACGCAGACGGATCTCGGATCTGGCGTCTGCCCGCGCGCCCTTACCTGCACGTAGAAGTCGTTCTTGAGGTCAAGGTGACGCTGGGTGAGCGCGTTGCGCGGCACCCCGGCTTCCTGGGCCAGGGCGACGATCGTCAGCGCGCCGTTGGAGTGCTGCGCGGTTCCCTGCAGGATGCGGTCCACGGCCGCGCGGATCCGGTCGCGTTCGTCGGGGGCGGGACTCATGCGATGCCGTCCCGGAGGGTGGTGCGGGTGCGATCGTGGGCGTCGGCGAGGTCGCGCAACCGTGTGGCGTTGTCGTGCAGGCGCTCGCCCAGCGGGCCGGGAACGCGGCCTGCCTGCTGGTCAAGTGCCGTGGCGTAATGCCGAAGGCCGACGGCGTGCTGATCGGTGCGGGCGATGTTTGCGCAGCCGGGATCGCGGGCGAGGCCGAGGGCGTACATGCCCTCCACGCCGAACGCCCCGTCGGTCCGGGCGCACCACCACACGCCATGGCCACACGTGCAGTCAGTGACGCACGCGAGGCATCTCCTCGATTCGGTTGTTCGGTCGCCGACGACCTCGGAAGGTCTCGCTCCGTCTCGTCCTCGCGCCACGCCGTGGACCCGGACACCACGAGAGGGCTCACCCAGGCCCCTCCACGAGGGCCAAAAAATTCGGACGGGGATGTCGAGAACCCGGACTGGCTCCGCCGCGCTTGGCGCGGCCCGGTGGCCGGAGCGGTCGCCTCGAAGTGAGCAGGCGGGCCGAGACCAACGGTGTGAAGCGTTGCCGACGAGGAAGCTCGGCCTGCCCTCGCCGGAGCCCATTCCGACGTCACGGCGGCAGGCCCGACGGCAACCCCGGCATCAACTCCCCTGCGAGGAAGTGAGGTTCGACGCCGGACCGGCTCTTGTAGGAGTCTACGAAGAGCCGGTCTCAGCCTGCGGAGTTTTCATGCCTTCCACCTCTAACCGACTTCGCTCGGTTGGCTGTGTACTCCTCGGACAAGGTGCAACGAAGCAAGGGATGAGTGCCGTGGACTTACTCCGTCCCGCCACATGGGCGGAAGCGCCGGACGCGAAGGCTCAGCATCCGGACGCGACGCCGATCGCGGGCGGTACCGACGTGATGGCCGGGATCAACGCGGCCGACCGTCGGCCGGCCGCTCCGCCCGACCTCACCGGGGCCGGCGAACTCGCCGAAGGGCCCGGGGCCGACGGACGGTTGCGGACCGGCGCGGGCGTGTCCTGCGCCCGGAACATTGATGAACTCGGCGCTCGGCTTCCCGGTCCGGCTGTCGCGTCCAGGACCGTGGGATCGCCAAGGACCGGTAACCGGGGCACCCTCGGCGGCCACCCGGCTACGGCGCCCCCCGCCGGCGACGGGCACCCACCGTTGGTTTCCTCCGACGCCGAGATCGGGGTTTCTCCCCTTCGCGGCAGCCGCATGACCCCGGTCGGCGAGTCCTCCACCGGCGTCAAACGCACCGCACTCGCCGAGGACGAACTGATCTCCCGCGGGTGTCACCGACCGCGCTGATCCCGGCGCTGATCCGAAGGCGGCATCCGCGGGGCGCCATTCCCCGCCCCGGGTGCGGTGTCCCGTACGGGCAGGGCACCCGGGAAGTCTCCACCCTCTCGAAAAAAAGGAGTGACCATGACTGCGAACATCCAGGAAACGAGTGCCCAGGAGCTCAAGCGCGCCTGGCTGGAAGAGGCGATCGGGTTGGCCACCAACAGCGTCACGAACGGCGGCGGTCCGTTCGGCGCACTGGTCGTCAAGGACGGCGAGGTCGTCGCGATCGGGAACAACCAGGTCACCGCGACCCTGGACCCGACGGCGCACGCCGAGGTGAGCGCGATGCGTGCCGCCTGCAAGAAACTGGACACCTTCTCGCTCGGGGGCTGCGTCCTGATCACCTCGTGTGAGCCGTGTCCGATGTGCCTCTCCTCCGCGCTGTGGGCGCGAGTCGACCGGATCGTCTACGCCGCCGACCGTGACGACGCCGCGGTGGCCGGTTTCGACGACCGCAAGTTCTACGACCTGTTCGAAAAGAAGCCCGCGTCGATGTGGCCCACGCCGGTCGAGCGGTTGGACCTGCCGAACCGTACGGCGCCGTTCGACGCGTGGCTGGCCAAATCCGACCGCGTCGACTACTGAAAACCCGGTTCGCCGTGCACTGGCATCGAGTGAACCGAGCCCATCAGATCACTGAGCCTTTCCCGGCCTGGTGGCGGTGACCGCAGGCTGGACCGTACTGCCCGACGACGAAGCTCCTGGTGGACGGGTTCTCGACCGAGAACACCCCTGTCCGCCAGGAGCTTCGTGTGCTGGCCCCCCGTCCTCGTCCGATCTGTCCGGCCGTACGCCGGAAGCCGGCTGAGGCCACGTCTGCCGGGTGGTGCGCCCGACGGGCATCCTTGTCCCAAGCAGGTCCGCCCCGGCGTGCCGCTCCGGCCACTGCGCCGGAACACGGCGTCGAAGGGGGAGCGGCTGACTCCGATCCGTCCCATCAGCGCTGTCCAAGGAGAACCTCGCGATGTGGCCCAGCATCATTGCCGTGGTCGGCACACTGCTCGGGGGCACGCTCACCGGGCTGCTTCAGATCAAGAGTGCGCGGATCGCTCAGAATGCTGCCCGTGCCGACCAGAGGGCGGAAACCCTGCGCAGGGCACTGGGCGAATTGGTGGCCGCCCTGGGCGACCACCGGCGGGCCATGTGGCATCGCGAAGTCCTGCGCCTGGACGGCGCGAGCGAGGAAGCCGTCGAGACGGCCCGCACGGCCTCCCGCACCACGCGCTCGGCCATAACCGGCCCACTGGTCACGGTATCCGTCCTTGAACAGTCCCTTGCTGAGCCGGCTCGTCAGGCTGCCCTGGCCGCGTTCAGCCTGCGCAACGCCACTGACCACCCCGACCTGGCCTCCCGCCGCGAGGCCGCCATCGCGGCGACTGACGAACTGGTCGCCGCTGCCGGCCGAGCCATGGCCTGACTTCCCGCAGGCCCGGGTGACGCGGCCCGGCCCTCCACCGATCAGGCAGTACCTGACACGTGTCCAAGACCGGACCAGGTGGGGAAGCGGAGCATTCCTGGTGAACTTCGGAGAGCCCCATGGGACCTCGCAGTCCACCCGCTCCCCGACCGCCGCGCCGTACTGGCCGATCGTTTCAGGCTGAGGTTCGAAGTGGCCTCGAGCTGGGGTGCGGCAGGCGGGCCGGAACCGGACCCGGAACCGGTTGGGGCGCCGCGGCGGACGATCCTGTGCGGGGTCCCGCGGGCCCGGACGAGGCGGCGTCACGTGCCGAAGCCGAAGCCGGGGAACAGCCGCCGGGGCGACCGCGGGGCCGGCCGCGCGGCCCTCGGACGGGCGGGATGGCGTCCAGCGGCGGGAAGCGGCCCACCGCACCGTCGCACCCGCCCACCGCACCGGCCCCGTACCCGCCCGCCGTCCGTGCCCCTTCAGAAGGCGTAGCGGATCGTCAGCCACGGGGCGTGGGTGTCCACCAGGCCGCGCACGGCCTCCACCGTCGCGGCCTTGACCGCATTGCGGTACCGCACGTTCCAGCTGCCGTTCTCGGACCGCTTGGCCTGCTGGAGGTCGGGGCGCCAGATGGCGTCCTCGGCGCGCGGGTGCCAGGCCAGGTTGACCTCGTGCAGGTCCCGGTTGTGCGTCAGCATGATCACTTCCGCCGCGGCCTGCTCCTTCACCCTCTGCGGCAGGACGTCGTCCATGTGCCGGAGCAGCTCCGCCCAGGACCGCTCCCAGCCGGGCCTGATGACGACGGGGGAGAGGTTGAAGTGGACCTCGTAGCCGGCGTCGAGGAAGTCCGCCGCCGCGGCGATGCGGTGCTCGACCGGGCTGGTGCGGATGTCCAGCAGCCGTGAGTCGTCCGGCGGCATCACGGAGAACCGGACCCGCGTCCTGCCGCGGGGTTCGAGCAGCAGCAGATCGGGGTTGACGAACTTGGTCGCGAACGATGCCTTGGCGGTGGGCCACCGGGCGAAGGCGTTCACCAGATCGGCGGTGTTCTCGCTGATCAGGGCGTCGACCGAGCAGTCGTTGTTCTCCCCGATGTCGTAGACCCACGCGCTCGGGTCGCACTGGTTCGGCTCGCTCTTGGGGCCCTGGCCGGCGACATGGCGTGCCAGACGGGCGACGATGCGGTCGACGTTCGTGAAGACGGTGATCGGATTGGCGTAGCCCTTGCGTCGCGGAACGTAGCAGTACGCGCACGCCATGGCGCATCCATTGGCGGCCCCGGGGGCGATCCAGTCCGCCGACCGGCCGTTGGGCCGTACGGTCAGGGTCTTCTTCTCGCCCAGCACCAGGACCGTGCTCTTGATCCGCACCCAGCGCTCGGCGTTCCCCTTGTTGCCGTGCAGCTCCGGAATGCGCCAGTGGGAGTCGGTGGAGACGACATCGGCGTCCGGGAACCTCGCGAGGATCTGCCGGCCCCGCGACGAGGACGCCGCCCCGGGCTCGGCGTGGATCTCCCGTACCGACAGCATGCGGCGCGCCTGCTCCGAGTCGCGGAAGAGCGGCCCGGTGGACCTTCGGGGCTCCGGGCCGGTCCGGAGCTCGTCGAGGCCGAACAACTCGTCGTGGTCGTCGTCCGGCATGCCGGACGGCTGGGAGGTGTGCATGCCTGCTCCGGAGTCTGTCGCGTCGTACTCCACCGTACGGGAGCACCGCCCGGCACGCGGCGCCGCGCGCCGCCGCCCGTGCGAACGACCCGGCCCGGTCCGCTCAGCCGCCCGTCCGCCGGCGGCCGTCCAGGTCAGCGCTGCCGCCGGCGCCCAGCAGCCCCGTCGCCGCGAACGCGGTGCTCCGCTGGAGCCGGGGAAGTTCCCGCTTCGAGAGCAGGGTGACCACCGGAGGCATGGCGCCCCGGACCACCTGCGTCGCGCGGAGCCAGGCGGGCGCGTACACGGCCGCGCTCCGCCGTTCGACGGCCCGCGCCATGCGCGCGGCCACCGTTTCGACCGGGTAGACCTTCCTCGCGGGCCTCGGCATGTGGGCCCGCAGCTCCCGCAGCACCGGATGCTGGTCCACGTCACGGATCATGTCGGTGTCGGTCCAGTTCAGGTACGCGATGCCCACCCCGACGCCCTCGTGGGCGAGCTCGGCGCGCAGGGAATGGGCGAAGGACTCCACACCGGCCTTGGAGGCGCAGTAGGCGCTCATCATGGGCGCCGCCCCGATCGAGGCCAGCGAGGCGATCTGCAGGTAGTAGCCGTGTGTCGTCCGCAGGCCGGGCAGGAAGGCACGCGCCGTGATCGCGCTGCCGATCAGATTCACCTCGATCACGCGCCGCCACAGCGCGGGGTCGGACTCCGCGAAGGGACCGCCCTCGGCCACTCCCGCGTTCGCCACCACGACCGACACGGGCCCGAGACGGTCGCGGACCTCGGCGGCGACCCGCGCCATCGTGTCCTCCTCGGTGACATCGGCCTCCCAGCACAGGGCCCGCCCGGCGAGGGTGTCCCGCACCTGGGCCAGTGTCGGCTCCTCCCGGCCGAGGAGGGCCACCGTGGCGCCGCGCCGGGCCAGCTCCCGCGCGGTCGCCGCCCCGAGGCCCCGGGCGGCACCGGTCACGACGGCGACACGGCCTTGCAGAGGACCTACTGCGCCCGTCACATGGACCTCCTGGAGAGGGAGCGGGCCCCGGTGGTACTCCGCGCCACCGGGCCCGGCAAGGGGTTCTCTCACCATAGGCACCAACGGCGGGGGCCGCAGCGCCACCGGGCAGCCACCCCCGCGGGACGTCCGGCCGGCGTGCTTCGGCGCGCGTCGTACTGACTGCCGGGGTGACCGCAGTGACCGTTCTTCGTTGACCGGGAAAGTCACAGCCCGCGTTCGACGAGCCGAGGTCCCATGCGGAAACAGCCAGCCCCTTCGCCGACCCCCATATCCGGACGGCGCCCGCGCGTCGACGAGGCGGAGGCGGTCCTCGTTGAGCACTACGGACACCTCGTACGCCTCGTCCACCTCGTCCTTCCGGCAGACCTGGGCCGTCACCGACGGGTGGTCACGGCCCATTCCGTGGTCCAGCGCACGCTGCCACGGGCGCCGGGCACCCGCGGAAACGTATCGTCCGCACAACCGCCGGCGGACGCCGCCGCCTACAGCTGGATACGTGACCGCGTCCTGAAGACCGCGCTCGGCTTCGAAAGGCCGCCCTGGGCGCCCCTGCGGCAGTGGTGGCAGCGGTCCGCCCGGTTGCCGCTGATACTGGGGGTACGGGTGTTCCCCAGTGCGGGCGGGGCCGACGAACTCGCCCTGTCCCAGGTGCTGTCGGGGATTCCGGCGGCGGCCCGTGCCGCTCTGGCCCTGTACGTGTTCGACGCACTGGCCGAGGACGAGATCGTCCCGGTGCTCTCCGCAGCGGGTGTCGCGGACCCCCGTGCGGCGCTGCGGACCGCGCTGAGCGTGCCGAATGTGCAGGACGGTTCGGCGGCCGCGCTCCTGCGGACCGGCGAGTTCGACCCCGGCCTGGTGCAGCTGCACCCGACGGACCTGCTGCGCCGCCGCAACCGCGCACGCCTCAGGCCGCCGTCCTGACCGCCGCGGCACTGGCCACGGCAGCGACCCTCACGACCGGGGAGAAGGCGCCGGCTCCCGGCGCTGTCGCGAACGGCCCCGCGGGCCGCGGCGCGTCGCTCCCGGCCCTGGACCCCGCGAAGCTGCGGACCGCCTCCGCCGAAGGCTGGGCCGACACCGCACGCGTCGACTTCTCCGCGTGGCCGGCCCGGGGCGCACGGGCCGGGGACCGCGCGTTGCTGCACCGCGCGCTGCGCGCCTGGGGCTCCCCCGGCGAGACCGTCCGCGTGACGGCGGCCGAGGACACCGTCACGGCGCCGCCGATCCGCCCGCCCCAGCTGCTGTACGCGGGTGACGTGAACGGCGAGGCCGTCGTCCTCCTGCACGACGGAGAGCGGCTCGTACGCTACGCCGAGCCCGCCACGGACGGCGGCGCCGCGGGGCGCGAGGACACGGCCGCCCTGGACTTCGCCCGGACCGACAACGCGGGCGTGACGACCGCCGCCGCCGTCGTCATCAGCCGCACCGCGGGCGGCGCCCGGTACCTCATGGCCCCCTGGATCGCCGAAACCGGCACCCGCGACCTGCTGCGCCCCGGAGCGGCGACCCGCCGTCTGCCGGCCGTGGACGGGGTCACCGCCGTAGTGCCCTCCCCGGCCACCGGCGGGGCGTGCACCTCCTGGCCGGTTCTCAGCCTCCGCTCCTCCGAACGGATCGTGGAGAAGCACGCGTTCCTCCTCACGGACCTCGGCGACCTGACGCCGGCGCACCTCACCCACACTCCGCCGCCCGGCTCCGGCGCCCCCGCGCGCCAGCCGCGCGAGGCGACGGGCCGGGAGGCGCTGGTGAGCTGGGCGCGAAGCGCCTGCACGCTCACCGCGATGCGCGGCCAGGGAGCGCGGGCCGTGAACGACTGGGTCTACGCCCGCCAGACGCTGCCGGGCGGCGGCCGTGCGGCCTGGGTGTGCACCCGCATGGAGGCGTGGCGGGGGACGGGGCGTGTCCAGGTGCGGTTCCAGCCGCCCGCAGCCGGCCCGGCGACCCCCGGAACCGTGGTGGCCGAGCAGGGCGGCACCGCGGCGTGCGGCCGCTTCGGGCAGCACGTGGTCGCCGCTGCGCAGTGGCGTTCCCCGCAGGGCCGGTGGTTCGTCCTGGCCGCCGGCAGCCGTTCGGTGAGCCGCATCAGCCTCTCGGGCGGAGTCGACGCGAGCAGCGCGGGTCCGACCATCGCCGTACCCGCCGCCGAGGGCACACAGGTGGAAGTCACCGCCTTCCACGCGGACGGGAGCGAACTGTCGCCGCTGCGCGGGCGGTGACGGCGGCCCGCGGGCGCGGCGCGACGGCGGCCCCCTCGCGCCGCGCCCGCGGAGGGGATCATTCCGCGGCTCCCCGCCCGGGGCCGCCCGGAAGGGTGGCGGTGCGGTCGCTGCCCTGCCCCCTGACGCGGCCGGTCCGTTGGACGTGCGAACTGCGTCATCGGGTGTACGCACCGGAACCGGGCCGGCGTGCGCCCGCCCTGCCCGTAGGCGGTCCCGCTCGCGCCCGGGCGGGAGCCGGGACGTCCGGTCGCGCGGACGGCCTGCCGTTCTGGGGACAACTCGCCTCTGTAGTCTGCGTGTTGACCTTGAAGTGAGCTTGTTTCCCAAAGGGGGCCCCGTGGCCGAGCAGCCGACACCTTCCGATGTGTCCCGGCAGAGCGACAGGATCAACACCGCGCAGCCGCACACGGCCCGGATCTGGAACTACTGGCTGGGTGGCAAGGACCATTACGCGGTCGACCAGGAGGCCGGTGACCAGATACGCAAGCTGCACCCGGGCATCGGCGACTACGCCCGGGCGGACCGGCTGTTCCTCGGGCGCGCGGTGCGCCACTTGGCCGCCGACCGCGGGATCCGGCAGTTCCTCGACATCGGTACCGGTCTGCCGACGGCCGACAACACCCACGAGGTCGCCCAGCGGTCGGTGCCGGAGTCCCGCATCGTCTACGTCGACAACGACCCGCTGGTGCTCGCCCACGCGCGTGCCCTGCTCACCAGCACACCGGAGGGGAGGACCGACTACCTCGACGAGGACCTGCGCAACGTCGACCTCATCCTGGAACACGCGGCGAAGACACTGGACTTCGGTGAACCGGTCGCGCTCATGCTGCTCGGCGTGGTCATCTTCCTCGAGGACGACGAGGAGGCGTACGGCATCGTCGGCCGCCTGATGGACGCACTGCCGTCCGGGAGCCACCTGGTCCTCTCCCACACGGTCACGGACCCGGCGATGCCCGATGTGGACGCCGCGGTGGCGTTCTGGAACGAGCACGGCACCCCGAAGCTCACCCAGCGCACCCCCGACCAGGTGGCCCGGTTCTTCGACGGCCTGGAGCTCCTCGACCCCGGTGTGGTGTCGTGCAGCCGCTGGCGTCCCGAGGCGGACGTCACCGGCCTGCCGGACGAGGTGGCTATGTTCGGCGGGGTCGCGCGCAAGCCCTGAGGCATCGCCGGTGTCCACGGCCCCGCCCGTCGGGCGAACGTGCGGTGACGGTGCGTCGTACCCTGAAGCCGTGACACCCGATCCGGATCCCGCGGTCGCCGAGGGCGGCGGTGCCGGAGCGGCTCTGAGCACCGGTGCGGTCGCCCGCAGGCTCGGTGTCGCTCCCACCACCCTCCGCACCTGGGAGCACCGTTACTCGATCGGTCCCGCGTCGCGTCAGGACGGCAAGCACCGCCGGTGGACGCCGCAGGACATCGCCCGCCTCGAAGAGATGTGCCGCCTCACCTCGCAGGGCGTTCCCCCCGCCGAGGCCGCTCGCGCGGCCCTGCGCCCGCTGCCCGGCGGGGACGGCCGGCCGCCCGCCCCCCCGGCTCCGCGCGCCGTTCTGTCGCCCGGGGGCCGCAACGCCCTGCCGCTCGGGGACGTGCGGCAGGAGTGCCGCGGCCTCGCCCGTGCGGCCGTACGCCTCGACGCGCCCGCCGTCGAGGAGTTGCTCGACGCCGCGCTCGCCGAACACGGCCTGGTCGCGGCCTGGGAGGAGGTGTTCGCTCCCACGCTCCACGCGGTGGGGCGCAAGTGGGCCTCTTCCGGCGAGCGTTACGTCGAGGTCGAGCACCTGCTGTCCTGGCAGATCTCGTCGGCCATCCGCCGCGTACGAACGGTCCGCGGGCCGGCAGGCATCGCCCCCGCGCTGCTCGCCTGCGTACCGGGCGAGCAGCACACCCTCCCCCTGGAGGCGCTCACGGCCGCCCTGGGGCAGCGGGGTCTGCCCGCGAGGATGTTCGGCGCTGCCCTTCCCACCGAGGCCCTCCACGCGGCGGTACGCCGCATCGGCCCGTCGGTGGTGGTGCTGTGGGCACAGTCCCGTTCGACCGCCGACCGCGCGCCGGTCCAGCTCGTCTCGGGGATGGAATGGGGTCTGCGAGGCGCCAGGGCCAATCCTGCTCTGCTGCTCGCCGGCCCCGGTTGGACGACGACGCCGCACGTACCGGGCACCGGGCGGCTGCACGGCCTGCGGTCCGGGACCGAGACCGTCGAGTCCTTGCTCGTCGGGTGACACGAGGATCCACACCGCCGAACCGCTGTTCGCCTCTCGTGTGTGTCACACATTTCCCCGTGTGTCATTGAAAAGCCGGATCATCCCCATGTGATCGAGTGGATGCCGACTGCCGCCCGTGCGAAACGGTGGTGGCGCATCCGAACGGCCTGTCTTCCCAGAAGGACGAGTAACACCCGTCGATCCCCGCGGAGGACCATGATGCATCCGAGCAGCTCCACCGAGCCGGACTCGACCAGGCGCGGGCCGGACACAGGCCACGGCTCCTGCGCCGGCACCGACAGGGACGTGCCCGCCGCGGTGGGCGAGGTGCTCGAGGGACTGCTCCGGGAACGGATCGCGCGGGCACGGACACTCGACGAGACCTTCGCCCGGGACATCGCGGAACGCGTCGCCGACTTCACGCTCCACGGGGGCGGACGCACACGGTCCCAGTTCTTGTGGTGGTCGATGCGTGCGTGCGGGGGCGCGGAACGGGAGAGGCCCGCAGCGCTCCGCGTGGCGGCGGCGCTCGAACTGATCCAGACCTGTGCCCTTGTCCTGGACGATGTGATGGACGGGTCGTCCAGGCGCCGCGGCCGCTCCGCCTTCCACACGCGGCTGGAGGCGCAGTACCCCACATCCCGGGCGGCCCCGCCGGGCGCCGTCTCCTTCGGCGCCTCCGCCGCCGTCCTCGGGGGCGACCTCGCACTGGTGTGGGCCGACGACATCATCGCCGACACCGCCTACGGCCACGGCGTCCGGCCGCGGGTGCTGAGCCTGTGGCGCGCGCTGCGCATGGAGATGGTCGCGGGGCAGTACCTGGATCTGCGAGGGCAGGGGCAAGGCCAGGAGCAGGGGCAGGAGGCCGGTTTCCGGTCGGTCGCCAGGGCGATGCGCACAGCCTGTCTCAAGTCCGCGCTGTACTCGGTCGAACGGCCGCTCGCGCTCGGAGCCGCTCTCGCGGGAGCCGACGACAGGACCACGAGGGCTCTGTGCTCCGCCGGCCGCAACGCGGGCATCGCCTTCCAGCTGCGCGACGACATCGAGGGCGTGTTCGGCGACCCCCGCACGACCGGAAAGCCGTCGGGCGACGACATGAAGGCCGGCAGACTCACCTGTCTGGCCGCCGTCGCACGCGCGACGGCGGCCTCACGAGGCGACACGGACTCCCTGGCCGTGCTCGACAACGCGCTGGGCAACCCGGCCCTGACCCGGGCCGGCCTGGAGGAGGTGCGGCAGGTCCTCGTCGCCACGGGGGCGCGCAGCGCCGTGGAGACGAGGATCGAGAGGCTGCTGGCGGTCGGCTCCCGCCGGCTGGCCGCGGCAGCCCTGTCGTCGCCCGCGTCGGCCCGTCTGGCCCGGCTGCTGAACGCCGTGGCCGCGCCCCGGACCGGTGTGCCCCCTGCGCACACCGGACCCGTACAGGACGGCATACCGGCTCTGCTGACGGCCGGAGTCGCGGAAGGAGACCGGTGATGCGCACAGTCAAGGGGCGGACCGACCACGTCGTGGTGGTCGGAGCCGGGCTCGCCGGTCTGTCCGCCGCGCTGCACCTGCTCGGCGCGGGCCGCCGGGTCACCGTCGTCGAGCGCGACACGCAGCCCGGTGGACGGGCCGGCCGGGTGGACAGGGGAGGCTACCGGTTCGACACGGGCCCGACCGTGCTGACCATGCCGGAGCTCGTCGAGGACGCGTTCGCCGCCGTCGGCCGGAAACTCACCGACCGGCTGGAACTCGTCGCCCTGCACCCCGCCTACCGGGCGCAGTTCGCCGACGGCAGCGCCCTGGACGTGCACACCGACGCCGAGGCCATGGAGGCGGAGATCGAGAGCTTCGCGGGAGCGCGCGACGCCCTCGGGTACCGCCGCCTGCGCGGTTGGCTGCAGGAGCTGTACCACGCCCAGATGCGGCGCTTCATCGACACGAACTTCGATTCGCCGTTCCAGCTCCTGCACCCCGACCTCGCCCGTCTCGCGGTGCTGGGCGGCTTCGGCCGCCTCGACCCCCGGATCGGCCGCTTCATCAGCGACGAGAGGCTGCGGAGGGTCTTCTCCTTCCAGGCCCTGTACGCCGGAGTCCCGCCAGCCCGCGCCCTCGCCGCGTACGCGGTCATCGCCTACATGGACACGGTCGCGGGCGTCTACTTCCCCATGGGGGGCATGCACGCCCTTCCGCGCGCCATGGCCGACACCGCCGCCGACGCCGGCGCCACCTTCCGGTACGGCCAGCACGTGACCCGGCTGGAACGCAGGGGGGAGAGAGTCACGGCCGTCATCACCGACCGGCTGCGCATTCCCTGCGACGCGGTCGTGCTGACACCGGACCTGCCCGTCACCTACCGCCTGCTGGGCCGCAGGCCGAAGCGCCCCCTTGGCCTGCGGCACTCCCCGTCCGCCGTCGTCCTGCACGTCGGCACCGATCGCACCTGGCCGCAACTGGCCCACCACACACTCTCGTTCGGAGCGAAGTGGAATGAAACCTTCCATGAGCTGACCGGCAGCGGACGGCTGATGAGCGACCCGTCCCTGCTCATCACCCGGCCGACCGCCACCGACCCGCTGCTCGCCCCGGCCGGACGGCACGTGCACTACATCCTGGCGCCCTGCCCCAACACGGACATCGGCCCGAGCCGCGAGCAGTGGCACGACCTCGCTCCCCACTACCGCCTGAGCGTGCTCGCCGAACTGGAACGCCGCGGACTGACCGGCCTCGCCGGGGCCATCGAGGAGGAGTGCCTGATCACCCCCGCCGACTGGACCGAACAGGGACACGCGGCCGGTACGCCGTTCTCGGCGGCCCACACCTTCGCCCAGACAGGCCCCTTCCGCCCCCGCAACCTGGTCCGCGGAACGGCGAACGCCGTCATCGCGGGATGCGGAACGACCCCGGGTGTCGGCGTGCCCACCGTCCTCATCTCCGGGAAGCTCGCGGCCGCCCGCATCACCGGAGCCACAAGGCCCGCCCGGTCCCGCGCCCACCACCGGAACCCCGTGGGCGGTGCCTCGTGACGCGCCGGGAACTGGCGGCCGCGGGCATCACCGAGCCCCGTCTGCGCGCCGCCTACACGCACTGCCGCGCCCTCAACGCCCGCCACGGCAAGACCTACTTCCTCGCCACCCGTCTGCTGCCCGTCGAGCGGCGGCCGGCCGTCCACGCCCTGTACGGTTTCGCCCGCTGGGCCGACGACATCGTCGACGACCTGGGCACCCGGGCGTCCGCCGCCGAGCGCGGCGCCCGGTTGACCGCCCTGGCGGCGCGCCTGCGGGACGGGCTGCGAACGGGCCGCAGCCCCGAACCCGTCGTGCACGCCCTCGCCGACACCGCGGCCCGGTACGGCATCGACCCCCGGCACTTCGACGACTTCCTCGCCTCCATGCGCTGCGACCTCGAAGTGACGGACTATCCGACGATGGACGATCTGAACCGGTACATGCACGGATCGGCCGCCGTGATCGGCCTGCAGATGCTGCCGGTGCTCGGCACCGTCGTGCCGCGCGCCGAGGCCGCACCGCACGCGGCAGCCCTCGGAGTGGCGTTCCAGCTGACGAACTTCCTGCGGGACGTCGGCGAGGACCTCGACCGCGGGCGGGTCTACCTGCCCGCGGATCTGCTGGCCGCGCACGGAGTCGACCGCGAGCTGCTGCTCTGGAGCCGGGCGGCCGGCCGGAGCGACCCCCGGATCGTCGAAGCGCTCAAGGCCGCGGCGCACCTGACCAAGGGCGTGTACCGCGAGGCCGCACCCGGGCTGCCCATGCTCGACCCCGTCTCCCGCCCCTGCATCCGGACCGCCTTCACCCTGTACGGCGGCATCCTCGAAGCCATCGCCGACGACGGGTACGCGTGCGTCCACCGGCGCGCGGTGGTCCCGCCCCTGCGGAGGGCGGTGGTCGCTCTCGACGGCCTGAGCCGGCTGGCCGTGGCCAGGAGCAGGGCGTCGCGCACGGGAGCCGGGCGCCCCGCCGGCCCGGCCGCCACGCCCGTGGAGGAGCAGCTCGCATGACGTCCCCGTCACCCGCCGGCCGCCGCCGCTTCCCGCTCAGTTTCCGCCGTACGCCGACCCCTTGGGACAAGCAGCGCCCGACCTGGCGCGATGCCCGCCCCGCCGTGATCGACGCCGCGCTCAAGCGCGCTCTCGCCCGTCCGTCCGGGAACTGGTACGTACTCGCGGACGCCCGCGAGATCACGTCGGAGGGCTCGTTCGGGCGCACCGTCGCGGGCGTGGAGGTCGTCGCCTGGCGCGACGCGCAGGGGCGGCCGGTCGCGGGTCCCGGAGCGTGTCCGCACCTCGGCGCGCCACTGGGCCGCAGCCCCGTCCGCTGCGGCACCCTCGTCTGCCACTGGCACGGGCTGGCCCTGGACGGGAGGGCGTACGCGGGGTGGGAGCCGTTTCCCGCGTACGACGACGGTGTCCTGGTGTGGGTGCGGCTGGACGAGGCGGGCGGGGAGCCGCCGCTGGAGCAGCCCGTCGTACCGGCGCGTCCGCGTTCGCGGTCCGCCGTGGCCGCCGTGTACACCGGGGCCGGTGTGTGCGAGCCGCAGGACATCGTGGCGAACAGGCTGGACCCCTGGCACGGTGCGTGGTTCCACCCGTACTCGTTCGTCGACCTCGGCGTCGTCGGTGCCCCGGGCGGTGAAGCGGGTGAGGACGACGACGCGTTCGCCGTGCGGGTGTCCTTCCGACTCGCGAGCCGCGTCGTCGTCCCCGTGACCGCCGTCTTCACCGCGCCCGAACCTCGCACCGTCGTCATGCACATCACCGAGGGGGAGGGGGCGGGGTCGGTCGTCGAGACACATGCCACCCCGCTGGAGCCGGACCTCCACGGCCGGCCGCGCACCGCGGTGATCGAAGCGGTGGTCGCCGCGTCCGACCGGCCCGGGTTCGCCGCGGCCCGCGCGCTGACTCCCGTACTGCGGCCGCTGATGCGCGCCGCTGCCGGACGGCTGTGGCGCGACGACCTCGCCTACGCCCAGCGCCGGTGGCAGCTCCGCAGCACCGGCCGGTTCCCGGGCTGACTCCGCGCTCCCGCCCCGGCGGCGCTCGGCGCGCCGGCCGGGGCCGTCAGCACGCGCCGAGCCGCCCGAGTGCCCGCAGGACGGACGAGCGGCCCCGGTCCGGCACGGTCCACAGGGCGTGCCCCCGGATCCGCCACCGGGCGAGCAGGGCGTTCGCCGCGAGGAAGCCGCTGGTCGCGGCGCGTTCCATCAGCGCCACCGGCAGTTCCGTACGCACCAGGTCGCCGGCCACCATGACGGACGGGTCGGGCGTACGGACCGCCGGGCGTCCGCGGTAGCCGCCGACAGGGAACAGCGGGCAGTCGCTCCGCCACTCGTGCCGCTCGTCCACCACCTTCGCGTCACGGGTCTCCGGGTACACCCGGTGCAGCTGCCGCAGCATCCGGTCCTGGACCGCTTCCCGGTCACCGGCCCGCGCCACGGCGTAGGCGTGCAGCTCGACGACGGATCCGCCGGTGCGCAGGGCCCACCGGTGGGCCTCGCCCTCCCAGCGCTCCAGCACGCTGACGTTGTCGAGGTCGCCGTACCCGCTCGTGCCGAGGAAACCGGGCCGGTCCGCGGCCACCGGCCGGTCCAGCCACAGCCGCGACACCAGGAACGGCGGCGCGGTGCGAAGGGCCGCGATCCCGGCGCGCCAGACCGGGTCGCCCAGCGACGGCGAGGCGGCCACCACCTGCCGCAGCCCCTGTGTGTCCAGGGCCAGTACGACGGCGTCGTGGCGGGCGGTGCGCCCTGAGGCGGTCACCTCCAGCGCACCGCCGTCGACCGGCCGCACGGTCTCCACCGGCGTCCCGGTGCGGATGCGGGCGCCCAGGCTGTCGACGTGGCCGGCCAGCGGCTCCCACAGCGCCTGGGGGAACGGCTCGCGCGGTACGTCGAACAGCAGGCCCTCGCTCGACCCCAGGAAGTAGATGTGGAACATCAGGGCCAGCTCGGCCGCGGACAGTTCGCGGGGGTCGGCGAAGAAACTGCGGGAGAACACCTCGAACGCGAGATGGTGCGCGGCCTGCGGGAACCGGATGTCCGCGAGGAAGTCCGCCGCGCTGACGCCGTCGAGCCGCTCGTACACGTCGGGCACCCGGACGTCCAGCAACGGCAGCGCGGCCCGCGGACTCATGCGCAGCAGGTCCGCCCATCCGAACGACGGGCTGCGGGCGACGAATCCGAGCGCGCTGAGCGGGGGAGTGCGCGGCACCTTCGCGAAGCTGTCGTACATGCCGCCGCTGTGGCGCAGCGGGTAGTCGGGAAGGCCCGTCAGGGTGTGCAGCCCGGGGTCGGCGCGGCGCAGCAGCGCCCGCAGGTTGTAGTACTGCCGGAAGAAGGCGTGGAAACCGCGGCTCATCGTCGCCGTCGAGCCGTCGGTCAGCTCGACGGGCCAGCCGGCCAGCCGTCCCCCGAGTCCGCCGTCGCGTTCGTACAGGGTGACGCCGACGCCCCGTTCGGCCAGAGCGGTCGCGGCGGCGAGGCCCGCGATGCCGCCGCCGACGACCGCGACCCGGGGCGCGGGCTCCGGGGCGTGTGCACGGCCGGGGCGGGCCGGCAGCACCCGTGCCCTGGGGTCGCGGCCGTGCCGCAGCGGGCTCCTGTCGCGCCTCACGCGTCCTCCTCCGTCGTGCCGGGCTCCGTCGTGCCGGGCCTTGCCGTGCCGGGTGTGTGCGCCACGAAGGTGTGCGTGATCCCGGTCTGCCATCCCGGCAGGGGGAGAGTCCGCACCCCGGCGAAGCCGGTCCCGCGCAGTCTGGCCGCGAACGCGTCCGCGGTGTCGAACGCGACGACGCTGCGCCACAGATGGTCGTAGAGCGCGGTGTCTCCGTGGCGCCGGCCGAGCGGCATCACCAGCGCCTTGCACACCGCCGTCCACACCGCGCGGTCCGCCGCGCGGCCGCTGAGCGTGTACTCGTGGACGGCGATGCGCCCGCCCGGCGCGAGAGCGGAGCGGACGGCCGCCAGGACCTGGTCCGGATCGTCGACGTTGCGGAACAGGTACGCCGCGAACACGGCGTCGAACGGCCCGTGGACACCCGCCTCCTCCAGCAGTTCCACGGGGCTGTGCACGAAGGAGACACCGGGCGGCCAGGGCTTGGCCCGGGCCCGCTCCAGCATCCCCGCGGAGGCGTCCACGGCCGTGATCCCGGCGAGGGGAGCGGCCCGGAGCAGTGCGGCGGTGGAGGCGCCGGTGCCGCAGCCGAGGTCGAGGAGGCGCAGGCCCCTGCCGGCGGCCGGGAGGCCGAGTCGGCGGGCCGAGCGGCGCAGGTGGCGGTGGTAGCCCGGGTTGGCCGAGGTCATCCGGTCGTACGTCCGCGCGGCGTGGTCGAAGGCGGCGGACAGATCGGCGTCGCGCAGGAGGGACATGCGGTCCTTTCGTGGCGAAGGCGGTTCGCCGGGGTGGGCTGTCCATGACGTGTCATGGCGTGGGCGTGCGTCTGGGCAGACGCGGGACTTCGAGGACGGTACGGAGCATGGGGCGCACGGGCGTGTGCAGGCCGATGCGGACGTCCTCCCACCAGTGGGTGCGACCGTCGAGGAAGCGCAGCAGCCGTTCCGTCGGGACCTCGCGGAACAGGCGTGTGAAGAACGACGCGCCGTCCACCCGCCCGGTGTCCAGCGCCCTCAGCAGGACGGAGTCCAGTGCTCTGGACCGGGCCGGGTGGGGAGCGGGGACGAGCGGCGTGCGCCCTTTCAGCAGCGCCTCGGCGATGGCCCCCGTCTGACGCTGCGTCGCGGAGAAGGTGTAGCCGGTGGAGGGCCGGGTCGCTCCTCCCGCCGCGCCGATGAGAAAGACGCACCGGCCCGTCCTGCGGGGGAAAACGGCGTCGGTCATGGGGATCACCCCCTGCTCCGTGGCGGTGACGCGCAGATCGCCGAGGCCGAGCACGTCCCTCGTGTAGTGGCGCAGGGCGCGTTCGTAGGCGTCCTCGGTCAGCACCCGCCGGGAGAACTCCGTGTACTCCACCAGGGCCTCGTGGGCACTGAACGGCAGGACGTAGCCGAAGGAGAGCCCATGGCCGGGCTGCGGGGTGCGAAAGTCCATGAGTTCCACGACCGAGGGATCGAACACCGGACGGCCGGTCTTCACGAACCACCCCCGGAAGTGCTGGAGCAGGGTGGTACGCGCCGGATACGGCTCACGGGGCGGACGGGAGTCGAAAGCCCAGCGCGCCCGGATCCGTACCTCACGGCCCGCCGCGTCGTGCCCGCGCACCTCGGCGCCGCCGGCAACGTCGCGGACCGTCTCGACGGCGGCCTCGAACCTGCGGTGCCCGGCGCGGCGCAGGCGCTCGGACAGCAGCCGCTCGAAACTCTCCGAGGTGAGCATCTTGTACTGGAGCGGAGACGGTTCGCCCAGCACCCGGACCCCGTCGGGCCCCGTCACCCGCAACCTGTCCCAGCGGGCGGACAGGGCGTCGTCGTACTCCCCGCCGGACTCCTCCCAGAAGCACCACGTACGCCGGGGCGGCCGGAGCGGTCCCGGCGGGGCGTCCACGACGGCGACCGACAACGGCCGCCGTGCGGAAGGAACCGTGCTCAGTCTGTGCGCCAGCGACAGGCCGGCCGCGCCGGCGCCGATCACGACCACATCGGCGTACCACACCGTGTCTCCCACACCGTGCCTCCCTCCCCGAAGCCCCCGCGAATTCGTGCCGTCCACCGATCGGATACCGATGTTTCCGCAGCAGACCCGGCGGTGGACGCACTCATCGGGCGCGTGTCGTACCCGAATCCGGTTCCATGGACCTGCGCAAGGAGCGCAGTGCCCGGCGGATATGGCTCTTCACCGTTCCCAGGGGCAGGCCCGTGCGGTCCGCGATCTGCGTCTGTGTGAGGTCGCCGTAGAAAGCAAGGCCCACCACGCGTCGCTGAGCCGACGGGAGCCGTTCCAGCTTCCGCGCGACGAGGACACGGTCGAGCGCCTCGTCCGTGCCGCCGCGGGTGTCGGGCGCGGGAGACTGCTCGTACCGCGTGGAGGCCGCCGCCACCAGTTCCGCCCGGCGCGCCCGGGCGGCGAGAGCGTCCGCGATCTTGTGGCGGGTGATGCCCACCAGCCAGCCCGCCAGGCCGCCCTGCCCGGGGCGGTAGCCGTGGCGGCCGCGCCAGGCGGCGAGAAAGACCTGCTGCGTGACGTCTTCGGCTTCGTGGTCGTCGCCGAGGGCCCGGCGGGCCAGTGTGTGCACGAGCGACCCCCAGCAGCGGTACACCGCTTCCACGCACCGCTCGTCGCCCGCGACGAAACCGGTGGCGAGCAGCTCTTCGTCACGACTCTCCTCGGCGCACCGCTCGGCGCGCGGCGTCCGCGCGAGCACGGCGGAACGCGTGGTGGTCCCGGGGCCCGACTGCGGCATGGCCGGCTCCTCATACCTTGATGAGCCCGCGCCGTTCGGGCGCGATGACACCCCGAGCGTTGTCCTTGGTCCCGAGGGAAGCAACTTGCATCGTTGGTGCGTCGTTTTCCTGATGCCGCCGCGCCGCGCGGACGGGCGCGAGCGGCGGGCATCCGCCCACCGCTCGCGCCACGAGCTCCGGTTCGTCCGCCGGGGGTGTCCGTGCCTGAGCGGTTGCTTCGGCCCGGTACCGGTGTGGGCCGTCACGTCGGACACCTTCCAGCGCTGGTGGGGGCCGGAGTTCGGCGTCCACAGCGTGACGGCGGCCTCGTCGTGCGTGGCCCGGCCGCCGATTTCGAGCAGGCTTCCGGTGGCGGCGTCGTCGGAGTGGTCGTGGACGTTGTGGCAGCCCAGCTCGTTGGAGACGTGCCAGGCCACCGGGGCGGGAGGGCCTGCGTACCGCTGCGCCATCCGCCGCACCAGGCGCAGCGCGTGTCTGCGGAAGACCGGTGAGGTGGGGCGCCAGTGCTGCCGTGCCCCCGGCCGCACCGTCTCGCCGGAGGCGGTCACCGGAAGGATCTCCGGTGGAGGCGCTTCCACTTCTTCGTGGCCGAAGTCGCGGGCGAAACCGGACTATTCCTGGACGCACCCCGCCCCTGGTGAGGGGCGACTGGTCGGCGGAGTCCGGCTGCCGGGCCGGTCTGGAACTCGCCTCCCAGCAGGACTGCACGGCGGTGTTCGCCGCCAACGACCAGATGGCACCGGGGCTCCTGCGGGCCCTGCACGAGCGGGGCCGGAAGGTGCCGGAAGACGTCAGCGTCATCGGTTTCGACGACATCCCCGAGGCCGGCTCCTTCCTGCCGCCCCTGACCACCGTTCACCAGGACTTCGCCGAAGTGGGACGGCGCCGCGTCGAGGGCGTCCTGCGGCAGATGCGTCACGACACGACAGAACACGGCACCACGCTCGTCCCCACGCGCCTCGTGGTGCGCGACAGCACCGCCCCGCCGCCCCCGCGCCAGCCCGGCGGGCACCGCTCCGGGGCTGCCCGCCCGCGTACCGGGAGAGGGGCACAGTCCCGCCGTGGAGGCACGCGCGGCCGCTCCCGGCCGGCGGGACCCTGTCCGCGAGGACGTCCGGCGCAGCCCCTTCCGGCCGAGGCCCTCTACGCGGCCGCGCCGGATCCGGAGGGCGCGCGGTACGCCTTGGGGAGCTTGAAGCCGTGGTCGCTCATCACGGTGCGCAGCCGGTCGGGGTAGTCGGTGATCATGCCGTCCACTCCGTCGCCGATCAGCTTGTTCATGGTGGCCGCGTCGTTGACCGTCCACGGGATCACCTTCATCCCGGCCGCGTGCGCCCTGGCCACCATGGCCTTGGTCACGTACGGCTCGTAGCCGGGGTCGTCGACGGTGCCGCCCTGGGGGGCGCCGTGCACCGGAGAGACGGCGTCCGCGCCGAACGACTCGGCCGCGGCGACGAGATCGCCGTCGAAGTCGTCGATGTCCAGGCCGCCCAGCCAGGGCGACCTGCCCTCCATGCCGGCCTGCAGGAACTGCTGCCCGTTGGTCAGCGCCACGATCGGCAGCCGCGGCTCGACCTGCCGCATCCGCATCAGCGCGCCCCAGTCGAAGCTCTGGACGGTCACCCGGCCGAGCACTCCGGCCCGGCGCACCTCGTCCGCCACGATCCGGACGAACTGCTCGCGGGGCGCGGTCTCGTGCGGAGCGCCGGCCTCGACCTTGGTCTCGACGTTCATCATGACCTTGCGGGCCCTGTACCGCTCGACGAGGCCGAAGACCTCGGAGAGCAGCGGCATCTTCGCACCGGGGCTGGGACGCTGTCCGGGGTACTGGGGAAGGGTCCGCGTCCCGCAGTCCAGCGTCCGCACCTGGGCGAAGGTGAGACCGGCGATGTACTTGCCGACGTACGGGTACTGCGGGTCCCCCGCGTACGCCGGGCCCGTGTCACGGCACTTGGCCGCGGCGATCCGCCGGTCGTGGGTCACGACGGCCTTGCCGTCCCTGGTGATCTGCACGTCGAGTTCCAGTGTGCCGACCCCGGTTTCGAGCGCGTTCGAGAACGAGGCGAGGGTGCTCTCGACGACGAGCCCGAGTCCTCCCCGGTGGGCCTGCAGGTCGAACGCGTGACGCCGGCCCTGCGGGCTGCTGCCGGCGGCCGCCGGGCCGGCCGGAGCCAGGGCGCAGACGGCCGAGAGGCCCACGAGGGCGGCTGCCACGAGCCTGCGCCGAACGGAGCGACCGGGACGGGCCGTCGGGGAGGGGAACACCATGTCGTGCCTTTCACGAGCGGCTGGGAGGCTCATTCCTGGTACAGCTTTCAGCGAGACCGTGGTCCGGAGGGCGGCTGCCGGGCGTCCTTCCGGTGGCGGCCCGATGACGATCGCGCCCTGTCCCCGGTGCCGGTGCCGGTCGGCGGTACGCGGCAGCGCCCCTCGTCCCCGGTGCCGCACCGGGGCGGCACCGGGCGGGGCCGTGGGCGCGCCCGCGGTTCAGCGGCCGGCCTGGAGCGCGGCCCAGGTCGCGCCGCCCACGACGCCGTCCGCGCCCAGGCCGCGGCTCGTCTGGTAGTCGCGGACCGCCTGCGCGGTGCCGGCGCCGAAGCGGCCGTCGACCGCCACCGTCCGGCCGAGGGCCGCGGTGAGGGCCCGCTGGAGACGTTCCACCGCCGCTCCCGTGGCTCCCTCCGCGAGCACGGGAGCGGCCCCGGCCGACAGCAGCGCCGTCCAGGTGCGGCGCCCGACGACACCGTCGGAGGGCAGACCGCGCGCCGTCTGGAAGCCCCGCACCGCGCTCGCGGTCCGGGAGCCGTAGACACCGTCCGCCGTTCCGGCGTCGTGGCCCTGGGCGTTCAGCAGCGACTGGGCGGCCTTCACCTGGGCTCCGGTGGAGCCGTCGGCCAGGGTGGAGTAGGAGGGGAAGCTGAGCTGGACGCCCCTGACCAGCTCCATGTAGTACGACCAGTTCCAGTTCGGACCCGGGTCGGTGTGGTCGTTGCCGGGCACCTCGACGTGACCCACGATGTGCGCACGGTCCTTGGGGATGCCGTACCGGTCGGCGAGGTGCCGGGTCAGGTGCGCCGAGGAGCGGTACATCGCGTCGGTGAACCAGGCGGGGTTGTCGACGTACCCCTCGTGCTCGAGGCCGACGCTGTACGGATTGCCCGAACGGGCGTGCCAGGCGGTGTCCTTGTCGCGCACCGTCTGCGTGACCTGGCCGTCCGAGGAGCGGATCAGATAGTGGGCGCTGACCTTCGAGGCAGGGTTCTGGAACCAGCTGATGGAGCCCGCGTACGAGCCCTGGGTGACGTGGACGACGACGTGGGTGATCGCCGCCGACCGCCCGACGGTGTAGTTCCCGCTGTGCGCCGGGACCCACAGGGCGGGCGCGTAGTCCGTACTGGAGACGCCCGTGTCGTGGGCCGGGACGTCCGCGTACCGTCCCCGGTCGGGCCGGACGGCGCGCGGTCGCACGGTGACGAGTTCGCCGCCCTCGGCGCGGGCGCTGATGCCCTCGGCCAGGAACAGGTAGACGGTGTCGGCGTACAGCCGGGACGTCCGCCGGTCGGTGGCCCCGCCGTACCGGGCCACCGCCTCGTACCACTCGGCCGTGTCGCGGCGCTCGGCGGCGCTCAGGCCCAGCTCGTCGGCGTACGCGCGGAGCACGGCCGCGCCGCCGCGGATGTTCGCCGCGGTGTCCCTGCGCAGCGTGGCGGGCGAGGCGCCGGTCAGCGCGGCGGCCTGCTCCAGGGTGCGCTGCCGGGGGTTGCTCGTCAGGTGCATCACGCCGTAGCCGTTCGCGTGGCTGGGCTCGCCGCGATGGCCGTCCAGGTGGGTCTCCCCGTGACCGACCGCCACGAGCACATCGCGCGGTACGCCGAACTCCTCGGCGGCCGCGCCGAAGGCCCGGCCGACAGAACCTTCCGTACTCCCTGTGCTCCCCGCGCTCTTCGCCGCCGGAGCGGGCAGCGCGGTGGCGGGCTGGGCGGCGATGGTCATCACGGTGGTGGTGAGCACGCCGAGAACGGACAACGCCGTACGTCTCCACAGTGCCGCGCACGGGTTCATGGTGCCTCCTGATCGGGTGGAGTTGGCAGCCCGGGCGGCCGTGGCAGCCCGCGCCCGTCGAGGCACACACTCCACCGGCTGGACATGTCCGCGTCAATATGTGCCGACGCCATGACAGGCTCCCCCGGTGTGGGGCGCGGGCGCATCCGGGGCCGCGGCCGTCGCGGCGGACTCTGACCACCGGCGGGAGGAAGCCATTTGACCACCGGCGGGAGGAAGCAATGGAACCGGCGGTCCTCCCCGACGGCAGGGTGTCCACCGTCGACCGCGGCACCAGCCAGGGCGGCGGCCAGGTCCGGATCTGCAACCCCGCCACCAAGAACACCACCGAGGCGCTGGGCCTGGACCTTGCCGCCCGCCACGAGGACTCGTACTGAAGACCGCCCTCGGCCACGAGGAGCACGCCGGCGGGATGGTCTCGCACCACGGCCGCACCGCCACGTTCGACACCGGTGAGGTGCGCGCCCGTCCCGAGGCGGTCCTCTTCTTCGTCGTCCGCGCGCTCTCCGCCGACCAGGGCGCGCCCCCTCACCCTGCGGCCCGAGCGGTGGCAGGCGGAGCACGCCGTCGAGCTGAACGGCCCCCAGGTCGTCACCGCCTCCTCGGCCACCGGCGGGGTCACCGCGCGGTCGCGTGTCCGTGCCGGTACGGACGGCTCCCGGCCGCCGGCCGCGTCATGGCGGTCGGTGCCGGGAGCGGTGGGTTCCCGGCCGCCGGGGAGGGCGGAGACGCCGGGGCGTCGCGCTCAGCGGTGCTTGAACCAGTCGGCGGCCGGCAGCGCCCGGTCGTCGTAGCCGAACAGCGCCTGGTTCTCCCAGCCGTTGCCGGACCCCGGGTCCGCCGGGTCCCAGCCGTTGCCGGACACCGCGGTCCAGGGCGCTTCCCAGTAGAAGACGCCCAGACCGCGGCCGTTCGGGACGGCCTCGACCACGCTGGTGATGTCCGCCAGCCAGGCGGCCTGCCCGGCGGGTGTGGCCGGGTAGCCGGGGATCAGCTCGCTCTCCTGGTCGATGATGTCGGTGTGGGTGTCCTCGCTTCCCAGGCGGAACGGGTAGGCGGTCTCCGCGACGAACACCGGCTTGCCGAAGCGCGCCGCGCTGTTGTCCAGCGTCGTCTGGAGCTCCGCGAGGGTGCCGTGCCAGTAGCCGTAGAAGGAGAGCCCGATGACGTCGAACCGCACGCCCTGGGCGACGGCGTTGTCGAACCACCACCGCGTACCGGCCCAGTCGCCGCCCTTGGCCAGGTGCAGGGCGACGGCCGTCGTGGGTGACACCGCCTTGGCCGCGTCGTGGCCCGCGTTGAGCAGTCCGGCGAGCTGCGGCCAGTGGGCGGTGGCACCGTCCGGCCAGAGCATCCCGCCGTTGATCTCGTTGCCGATCTGCACCATGTCCGGTGTGGTGCCCTGGGCCTTGAGCGCGCTCATCACGTCGTGCGTATGGGCGCGCACGTCGGCCTTGAGCTGCTCGTAGCTGTGACCGGCCCACGCCGCCGGCCTGCTCTGGGCCCCGGGATCGGCCCAGGTGTCCGAGTAGTGGAAGTCGACCAGGAGCTTCATGCCCTGTGCCTTGACACGCTTGGCCATCGCGAGGACGCGGGGCTTGTTGTTCCAGCCGTCGGCGGGGTTCACCCACACCTTCAGCCGGGCGTGGTTCATGCCGTGGGACTTCAGGATCGCGAGCCCGTCACCGGCGGCGCCGCCGGAGCCGCGGTAGACCCCGCCGAGGGCCTCGCTCTTGGGGAGGGAGGAGACGTCCGCCCCCTTGGCGGGAACGCCGGTCCGCCCCGGGGCGAAGGTGATGTCGTCGACGTTGATCCAATGGCCCGCCCGGGCATCGGAGTTGATGCTGATGGTGCACTGGCCGCCGGTCACGGTGACGGACGTGACGATCCGCACCCACGAGCTGGTGGAGACGGGCAGGGCGGTGCGCTGCTCGGCCGAGCCGCAGTTGCGCAGGGCGAGGTGGGCGGAGTTCTGGCCGCCGCTGGAGCGGACCCAGGCGGTGAGCGTCCAGGGGCCGTCGGCGATGCCGGAGAGGTACTGGTAGGTCTCCACCTGGTAGGCGGAGGGTGACCAGTGGCTGAGCCGGTGACCGCCGGAACGGCCGCCGGCCTCGGTGTAGGAGGCGGCGTGCTGGTTCGCCGCGGAGTAGGTGGACCAGTCTGCCGGGGTGGGCGTGGCGGCGGAGCCGGCCTCGAAACCTCCGTTGCCGAGCGAGGACGCGGCCTGCGCGGTGGTGGAGGGGAGGCCGGCCAGGGCCAGGCCGGCGAACAGGGGCAGGAGCAGGGCTCGTACCGCCCGGCGCGTGGTGCGAGATCTTGGCCGGAGCCTGAGTGGGAACACCGTTGTCCCTTCGGCGGGGAATGGGGGGGTGGTGGAGGTGGTGGGGAGGGGGACGAGCTCGCGGGCGGGTGGCCGGTGACGGGGGAGCGTCACCCCTCGAGGGCGACGACACGGACGGCGCCGGCCGGCGCCGTGAGCGCGCCCGCGACGCGCTCGCCGGTCAGCAGGTCGGTGCCGGGGGAGTCCAGTGCCACCTTTGCGTCCGCTGTCGTGTGGTTGATGACGAAGACGTAGGTGCCGCTCTCGCCGGAGCGGCGGACGACCTCCACGTCGTGCGGCAGCCCGGTGCGCGGAGCGATCCCCGCGTCCTCGCAGGCACGCTCGAGCACGGCGTCCAGGTGGGGGCCGGACAGCCGGCTGGAGAGGTACCAGGCCACGCCTTCGCCCAGGCGGTTGCGGGTCACGGCGGGCCGGCCGGCCGGGATGCCGTCGGCGTACGTCCACAGGGTCTCGGCCCCACGCGGTACGACGACCTCGGACCACACGTCGCCCGTCAGCTCCGCGCCGTCGGCGCCGGTCAGCCGTACCGTCTCGCCCGCCAGCAGCGGTGAGAACTCCTCCACGGTCAGGCCCAGTACGTCCCGCAGCGCGCCCGGGTACGCGCCGGGGTGCACGGCGTCGTGCTCGTCGACGATGCCGGAGAAGTACGACACGACGAGCGTGCCGCCGTTCTCGACGTACGCGCGGAGGTTGCGGCCGGCCGCCTCGGTCGTGAGGTAGAGCGCGGGGACCACGACCAGCGGGTAGCCGCTCAGGTCGGCCTCCGGGTGGGCGAAGTCGACGGTCAGGTGGCGGTCGTACAGCGCCTCGTAGAACGTGTCGGCGCGCTCGCGGGCGTCGTGGTCCTCGCTGGGGCGCCATTCGAGCTGCTGGGCCCACCAGGACTGCCAGTCCCACAGCACGGCGACGTCCGCGACCGTCCGGGTGGCGCGCAGGGGTTCCAGCGACTCGACCGCGCGTCCGAGTCCGACGACCTCGCGCCACACCCGGGAGTCGGTACCGGCGTGCGGAACCATCGCCGAGTGGAACTTCTCCGCGCCGCGCCGCGACTGGCGCCACTGGAAGAACATCGCGCCCTCGGAGCCGCGGGCCACGTGGGCGAGCGAGTTGCGCGCCATCTGGCCGGGGGCCTTGGCGGGGTTGCGCGGCTGCCAGCTGACGCCGGAGGTCGCGTGTTCGAGCAGCAGCCAGGGGGCCCCGCCGGCCACCGAGCGGGTGATGTCCGCCGTCATGGCGAGGTTGACGTGGGTGCGGCGTCCGTCGGTGATCAGGTAGTGGTCGTTGGTGACGATGTCGACCTCCCGTCCCCAGGCCCAGTAGTCGATCGTGTCGCACTGGCTGAGCGCGGTCATGAAGTTGGTGGTGACGGGCACGCCCGGCGCGAGCCGGTGCAGGATGTCCCGTTCGGCCACGAAGTTCTCGCGCAGGGTCGCGTCGGCGAAGCGGCGGTAGTCGAGCTGCTGGGCGGGGTTGCCGGTGGTGGGTGTGGTGCGCGGCGGGTCGATCTCCTCGAAGCCGCGGTAGCGCTGGCCCCAGAAGGCCGTTCCCCAGACCTCGTTGACCGCGTCGACGGTGCCGTACCGCGCGCGCAGCCACTGCCGGAAGTGGGCGCCGCACGTGTCGCAGTAGCAGGCCGAGACCGGGACGCCGTACTCGTTGTGCACGTGCCACAGGGCGAGTGCCGGGTGCCCGGCGTAACGCCGGGCCAGCTCGGTGGTGATCCGGGCCGCGGCCTGCCGGTACGCCGGTGAGCTGTGGCAGATCGCGCCGCGCGAGCCGAACGCCAGACGCCGTCCGTCCGGGTCGACGGGCAGGGCGTCGGGATGGGCGCGGTAGAACCAGGCGGGCGGCGCGACCGTGGGGGTGCCCAGGTCGGCGCGGATGCCGTTCGCGTCGAGCAGGTCCAGGACCCGGTCGAGCCAGCCGAAGTCGTACTCTCCCGGGTCCGGCTCCAGCAGCGCCCAGGAGAAGATCCCGACGCTCACCAGGGTGACGCCGGCTTCGCGCATCAGCCGTACGTCCTCGTGCCAGACGGATTCCGGCCACTGCTCCGGGTTGTAGTCACCGCCGAAAGCGAGTCGGGTCAGGCCCCTGGGCGTGGTCTCCGGCATCGATGTCCCCCTGCGAGGTAACGGTTCGTCTGATGATGAACTGGGAACGTACACAGAACTCTTCGTGCTCGTCCAGTAGTAAAAACGATGCATCGAATCCATTGACAAGTATCGAGCCTGTTTCTCTACTGTGAACGTTCACAGAAAAGTGCTGCGCCGCCCGCATCCGTCTCGGGCGCCGTCCGGCCCAGGGAGAAGTCCATGTCGTACGCCTCGTATCGCCGCTTTTTGGCCATGTCGGCCGCCGTCGCGCTGGGGGGTCCGGTTCTTGCCGGCTGCGGTTCGTCGGACGACGGTGACGCCGGTGCGCGGTCCGGCCCGGTGGAACTGACCTACTGGGCCTGGGCCCCCGGGATCGACAAGGTCGCGGACCTGTGGAACAAGGGGCCGGGCAAGAAGGAACAGATCACCGTCACGGTCAAGAAGCAGGCGGCCGGTGACGACCTGGTGACCAAGATCGTCACCGCCGCCAAGGCGAAGGAGGCACCTGACCTGGTGCAGGCCGAATACCAGGCCCTGCCGACCCTCGTCAGCAACGACGTGCTCGCCGACATCTCGGACGAGGCCGACGGCGCGCGCGGCGCCTTCGCCCCCGGCGTCTGGCAGCAGGTCACCCTCGGTTCGGACGCGGTCTACGCCGTACCGCAGGACTCCGGGCCGATGATGTTCTACTACCGCGAGGACCTGTTCGAGGAGTACGGCCTGAAGGTCCCCGCCACCTGGGACGAATTCGCCGAGACCGCCCGCGCGTTGAAGAAGAAGGCCCCGGACAAGGACCTCACCACCTTCTCCGCCAACGACTCCGGCCTCTTCGCCGGTCTTGCCCAGCAGGCCGGCGCCCGGTGGTGGACGACCGAGGGCGACAAGTGGAAGGTCGGCATCGACGACGCCGCCACCAGGAAGGTCGCCGACTTCTGGGGCGGCCTGGTCGCGGAGGACGTCATCGACAACCAGCCGATGTACACCCCGGCCTGGAACAAGGCGCTCAACACCGGACGGCAGATCGCCTGGGTCAGTGCCGTCTGGGCCCCGGGCACCCTCACCACCGCCGCCCCCGACACCAAGGGCAAGTGGGCCGTGGCGCCGTTGCCGCAGTGGTCCGCGTCGAAGCCCGCGACCGGCAGCTGGGGAGGCTCCACCACCGCCGTCACCAACGACAGCGAGCACAAGGCGGCCGCCGCCGCGTTCGCGACCTGGCTGAACACCGACCCGAAGGCGCTCGCGGCCCTGGTCGAGGAGAGCGGCATCTACCCGGCGGCCACCGCCGCCCAGAGCGGCGGCGCGCTCGCCGAGGCCCCCGACTACTTCTCCAACCAGCCCGGCTTCTACACCGAAGCGGCCGCAATCGCGAAGACCGCGGCCCCCGCGGCCTGGGGCCCGAACGTCAACGTCGCCTACACCACCTTCAAGGACGCCTTCGGCCGGGCCGCCAGGAACAAGGCGGGCTTCGGCGCGGCGCTCACCGCGGTGCAGGACAAGACCGTCGCGGACCTGAAGAAGAGCGGCTTCGGAGTCGCGCGGTGACACACCCGACGCCCCGGACGGCTTTGCCGCCGCCATCCCCTTCGTCCCCGCCGCCTCCGTCACCCCCGCCTTCCCCGTCACCCCCGCCGCGCCGGGCCCACCCGCCGGCCGGGCGGCGACCACGCCACCGGGCGGGAGGGCCGGGGCCGGCCCCCTACGCCTTCCTCGCCCCCGCCGTCGTCCTCTTCCTGCTCTTCTTCGCCCTGCCCATCGGCTACGCCGGCTACCTCAGCCTGCGCAAGGTCGAGATCGAAGGGCTGGGCCTGGGCCGGGGCGCACGCCAGGAGGTGTGGGCCGGCCTCGCGAACTACACCGACGCGCTGACCGATCCCGAACTGCTGGACGGTGCGCTCCGGGTCCTCGGGTACGGCGCGATCGTCGTTCCCGTGATGCTGGGCCTGGCCCTCGCCCTGGCCCTGCTGCTCGACACGGACCGGATACGGCTCGCCTCCTTCTCCCGGCTCGCGATCTTCCTCCCGTACGCCGTCCCGGGCGTGGTCGCGGCCCTGCTGTGGGGATTCCTCTACCTCCCCGACGTCAGCCCCTTCGCGTACCTCCTGGAGCAGGTGGGGCTGTCCCAGCCCGACCTCCTCGACGGCGCACCGCTGTACGGCGCGCTCGCCAACATCGCGGTCTGGGGCGGCACCGGCTTCAACATGATCGTCATCTACACCTCGCTGCGCGCCATCCCCGTCGAGGTGTACGAGGCCGCCGGGCTCGACGGCTGCACGCCGCTGCAGACCGCACTGCGCATCAAGATCCCGATGGTGGCGCCCTCGCTGGTGCTCACCTTCTTCTTCTCGATCATCGCGACCCTGCAGGTGTTCGCCGAGCCGACCACGCTCAAACCGCTCACCAACTCCGTTTCCACCACCTGGAGTCCGCTGATGAAGGTCTACCAGGACGCGTTCGTCAAGGGAGACATCCACGCGGCGGCCGCCGAGGCGGTGCTGATCGCCGCGGCGACGCTCCTGCTCTCGTTCGGGTTCCTGCGCCTGGCGAACTCCCGCACCAAGCAGGGGGCCTCCCGGTGACCGCGGTAACCGTACGCAAGAGCGCGCCCGCCGCCGGTTCCACGCCGGGCACGGCCCAGGGGCCGCCCGGCCGCCCGCGCCGCAGCCGCGCCGGACTCCTGCCCAGCGCCGCCCTGCTGCTGGGAGCCGCGTACTGCCTGCTGCCCGTGATCTGGGTGGTCGTCGCCGCGACCAAGGGCTCCGACGAGCTGTTCGCCACCTTCACCTTCCTGCCGGGCACCGGTCTCGCGGACAACCTGGACGACCTGACCGCGTACCGCGACGGTGTCTTCTGGCAGTGGATGCTCAACTCCGGCTTCTACGCGGGCTGCGGCGCGCTGCTGTCCACGGCGGTGTCGGCCGTGTCCGGCTACGCGCTCGCGATGTACCGGTTCCGCGGCCGCGAGGCGCTGTTCAACGTCCTGCTCGCCGGCGTCCTGATGCCTCCCGTGATCCTCGCCGTACCGCAGTACCTGCTGCTGGCCAAGGCCGAGCTGACCGATTCCTACCTCTCGGTCCTGCTGCCGCTGGTCCTGTCCCCGTACGGCGTCTACCTCGCGCGGATCTACGCCGCCGCCGCGGTGCCCGCCGATGTCGTCGAGGCCGCGCGGATGGACGGCGCGGGGGAGTGGCGGATCTTCACCCGCATCGGGCTGCCGATGATGGTGCCCGGCCTGGTGACGGTGTTCCTCTTCCAGTTCACCGCGATCTGGAACAACTTCCTGCTGCCGTACATCATGCTCGGCGACGACGAGAAGTTCCCGATCACGCTGGGGCTCTTCACCCTCCTCTCCCAGGGATCGAACCAGCCGTCCCTCTACACCCTGGTGATCACCGGCGCCCTGCTCGCCGTTGTCCCGCTGATCGCCCTGTTCCTGGCCGTCCAGCGCTTCTGGAGCCTGGACCTGCTGTCCGGAGCCGTAAAGTCGTGACCATGAACACCAACGGGGGCCGGCGCAGGGCGGCCAAGCCGCCGACGATCCACGACGTCGCCCGCGAGGCCGGCGTCTCACGTGGGACGGTCTCCCGCGTCCTCAACGGCGGGCATTACGTCAGCCCCGCCGCACGCGAGTCGGTCGAGGCCGCGATCAGCAGGACGGGTTACGTCGTCAACCGGCACGCCCGGTCGCTCATCACCGGCCGCTCCGACTCGGTCGCCTTCCTGCTCACCGAGCCGCAGGAGCGGTTCTTCGAGGATCCCAACTTCAATGTGCTGCTGAGGGCCTGCACGCAGTCCCTCGCGGACCACGACATCCCCCTGCTGCTGATGATCGCCGGCACCGAGGCGGAACGCCGCCGCATAACGCGCTACATCACCGCGGGCCACGTCGACGGGGTCCTCCTCGTCTCCAGCCACACCGGGGACCCGGCCGCCGACCAGCTGCGGGACGCGGGCGTGCCCCTCGTCGCCTGTGGAAAGCCCATCGGCCACACGGGGAAGGTCAGTTACGTCGCGGCCGACGACCGCGACGGCGCCCATGACATGGTGCGCCACCTGTACGCCTCCGGGCGCCGGCGCATCGCCACGATCACCGGCCCGCTGGACACACCCGGCGGCATCGACCGGCTCGCCGGCTACCGGCAGGCGCTGGCGGAAACGGGCCTGGAGGCCGACGAACGGCTCGTCGCCACGGGCGACTACACCCGGGTGGGCGGGGAACACGCGGCCGAGCGGCTGCTGGCGGCCGTACCGGACATGGACGCCCTGTTCGTCGCCTCCGACCTCATGGCACAGGGAGCCCTCACGGCACTGAAGCGGGCGAACCGCCGGGTGCCCGAGGACATCGCGGTCGGCGGCTTCGACGACTCGCCCGCCGCGCTCGCCACCACTCCGGAACTCACCACCATCCGCCAGCCCTGGGACCGCATCGCGTCAGAGATGGTCCGCCTCCTGCTCGCACAGATCGGCGGCGCGGACACCTCGGCGGTGATCCTGCCGACGGAACTGGTGAGCCGGGGCACGGTGTGACGACCCACTCCCGCTGACGCCGTGTGACGACCCACTCCTGCTGACGTCCCACTCCCGCTGACGGGCGGGCGCCGGGCTGCCCATCGCCCGGCGCCCGGAGGCCACGCCTCCGTACCCCCTGCGCCGCACATCTGCGCGTCGACCCGCACGGCGCAACCATGTCCTCCGCCCGCGTGAGCGCGGGCCGGCCAGTGGAGCCCCCATGAGCGATGACACCCTGAGACAACGCCGCGCCGGAACTCCCCCCGGAATTTCCGCCGAAACCCCGGCCGAAGCCCCCGGGACACGGATCTTCACCGGTCCGGCCGTGGTGGCCTCCTGTGTCGGCTTCGTCCTGATCGGCGCCCTCCAGGCCCCCTACGGGCCCGCCATCCCCGCCCTGCGCGAGAAGTTCGGCCTCTCCCCGTCGGGAGCGGGGCTCGCGCTGAGCGCCCACTTCGTCGGCGGGGTCGTCGGTGTGCTGCTGTTCGACCAGTTGTACGGACGAGTGGGCAACCGCTCCGTCATCGGCGCCTCGTACCTGCTCATGGCCGTCGGAACGGCCGGTTTCGCGCTCGCGCCGAGCCGGCCGGTCGCCCTGCTCGCCGCGTTACTGGCCGGCTTCGGGTTCGGCGGCATCGACTACGGGCTCAACCAGCTGTTCGCGGTCGGGTTCGGCGAACGCTCCACCACGATGCCGAACATCCTCAACGCCCACTTCGGCGTGGGCGCCATCCTCGGCCCCGCGCTGATAGCCGCCGTGGGAGCGGCGCACTACGGAGCCGTCTTTCTCGGTTTCGAGCTGGTGACCCTGCCGCTGATGCTGTGCCTGGGCGGGATACGCCGGACGGCCGCGCGGGCGGCGGACGGCGAGGCCGACCCCTCGGGAACACGCCCGCAGGCGCGCGGCAGAAGCCTCGGCACGGTGCTGGCGGTGTTCGTCACCCTCTACGTACTGCACGTGGCCATCGAAGCGGGCGTCGGCGGCTGGGAACCCACGCACCTGGAGACGGTCGGCTGCAGCGCGGGTGCCGCCGCCACCGCCACCTCCGTGTACTGGCTGATGATGACCGTCGGCCGGTTCCTGGTGGCACCGGTCGCCCTGCGCTTCTCCGCGCAGTCCATCATCGCCGTTTCCTGCGCGGGAATGACGGGGTGCCTGTTGCTGGCGGGAGTACCGGGGCTGGCGCCGTATGCATATGCGGGTGTCGGGCTGTTCATCGCCCCGATCTTCCCCACCGGCCTGCCGTGGCTCAGCAGGGCCCCCCGCGCCCGCCGCGCCGGAGCCCTGGTGATCGCCGCGTCCATGGTGGGCGGGGTGGCCGCCGGG
Source organism: Streptomyces enissocaesilis (assembly GCF_039533765.1). Taxonomy (NCBI): domain Bacteria; kingdom Bacillati; phylum Actinomycetota; class Actinomycetes; order Kitasatosporales; family Streptomycetaceae; genus Streptomyces; species Streptomyces enissocaesilis. The sequence continues at coordinate 222,035 of NZ_BAAAUD010000034.1, forward strand.
CCCGTTCTGGGCAGGGCCATCGAACTGTCCGGCGTCCGCGCCGTACCGCTGCTGCTGTGCGCCCTCTCCGCCGCGTGCCTGGCCGCGACCGTCTGGCTGATCCGGGCCACCCGCCCCGCAGAGGACCACTGACCGTGCGGGAGCGCGGGTGGGGTGCACGAGGGGTTGACCCGGCGGTACGTCTGTTGGGAACCTTCCCTCGCTCAGCAAGCGCTTTCTGTTCTTTGGCGCTCCCCTCGGATCCTCTCTTCGCGGAAGGGCTGCGCGAGCAGGCAGTGAATCGTTTCACGGCGTCGGTTGGGACGCGCATGCCCACAAGACGTGTCCCGGGCGGAGACGGGGACTCAGGGCGGCGCCCGGCGACAGGCACCCCGCACCCTCCTGGAGGAGCTCGTATGACTCGTACGACGAGTAGGAAACGCACCGCCGTGCTGGCCGCGCTGACGGCCGCCGCCGGCTGCCTGGCCACCGTGCCGGCCGGTGCCGCGCCCGGACAGGAAACCGGGCGCGGCGGAAGCGGCCTCGAACGCTGCGCCGGCACCGGACCTGTCGTGTGCCACTTCGATGTCGCGCCGGGAACGTACGACGTCGCGGTCACCCTCGGCGGAACACCGGCGGGCAGCACCTCCGTCGCCGCCGAGACCCGCCGCACCCTGCTCGCCGAGACCGTCACGGCGCCGGGGCAGCGTGCCCGCCGTACCTTCACGGTGAGCGTCCGTACCCCGGAGGGTGAGCCCACCGGCCCCGCCGGAACGCCCGGCCTCACCCTCACCTTCGCCGGAGCCGCCCCCGCTCCGGCCGCGGTCCGCGTCACCCCCGCTCCGCACGCCCGCCGGATACTGCTGGTCGGGGACTCGACGGTGTGCGACCAGCCGGGGGAGCCGTACTCCGGCTGGGGCCAGCAGTTGCCGCAGTACCTGAAGCGCGGTGCGGTCGTCGCCAACTACGGCGACTCCGGCGAGAGCAGCGCGAGCTACCTGGAGAGCCCCGCGCTCTTCCCGGCCGTCCAACCGCTCGTCCGGCGCGGCGACCTGGTGCTCGTCCAGCTCGCCCACAACGACAAGCAGACCGGCGCGGCGGCCTATCGCGCCAACCTCACCGCGCTCGTCGACGGAGTGCGCGCGCGTGGAGGCCGCCCCGCCCTCGTGACGCCCGTCGTCCGCCGCTGGTTCAACGCCGACGCCACCCTGAACAACGACACCGCCCTGCTGGTCAACGGTCTCGGCGTGAACCACCCGGCGGAGATACGCGCCCTGTCGGCGGAGCTGGGAACCCCGCTGGTCGATCTCACGGCCCTCACCAGGAAACGGGTGGAGGAGCTCGGCCCCGAGGCGTCCAAGGCCCTCTACCTGACGGCGGAGAAGCGCGACAACACGCACACCTCGGTGCGTGGCGCGACCGAGTACGCGCGCCTGGTCCTCGACGCCCTGCGCGAGCAGCGGCTGATACCGGAGCGGCTCGTCCGCTGAGCGGCGAAGCCGAGGGGGAGGGATTCCCCGCGCACGCTCACCGCACCGGCCGTCGCAGCGGGCCGCCGAATCGGCGGGCGGTTCTCAGTGGCCGGCGGTGAGCTGCCCGGCGAGCTTCTCGTGCATCTCGGCGCTGGGATCGTTCAGGCCGACGATGGTGACCTTCTTGCCGCGCCGGGCGTACTTGGTCTCGACGGCGTCCAGGGCGGCGACCGAGGAGGCGTCCCAGATGTGGGCGCCGGAGAGGTCGATGACGACGTCGTCCGGGTCGTCCTTGTAGTTGAACTGGTGGACGAGGTCGTTGGACGAGGCGAAGAACAGCTCGCCGGTGACCGCGTAGACGACCTGGCTGCCGTCGGGGCCGACGACTCCGGAGACCCGGGCCAGGTGGGCGACGCGCTTGGCGAAGACGACCATGGCGGTGACCGAGCCGAGAACGACGCCGATGGCGAGGTTGTGGGTGGCGACCACGGCGGCGACGGTGACGGCCATGACGGTGGTCTCGCCCACCGGCATCCGCCTGAGCGTCCCGGGCTGGACGGAGTGCCAGTCGAAGGTGGCGACCGAGACCAGGATCATCACCGCGACCAGCGCCGCCATCGGGATGTCCGAGACGACCGGGCCGAAGACGATGCACAGGACCATGAGGAAGGATCCGGCCAGGAACGTGGACAGGCGGGTGCGGGCGCCGGACGTCTTCACGTTGATCATGGTCTGGCCGATCATGGCGCAGCCGCCCATGCCACCGAAGAAGCCGGTGACGATGTTGGCGATGCCCTGGCCGATGGACTCGCGGGTCTTGTCGGAGTGCGTGTCGGTGATGTCGTCGACGAGCTTGGCGGTCATCAGCGACTCCATCAGCCCGACCAGCGCGAAGGCGAAGGCGTACGGGGCGATGGTGGTCAGCGTGTCCGTCGTGAAGGGCACGTCCGGCAGGCCCGGCACCGGGAGCGAGGAGGGCAGGTCACCCTTGTCGCCCACGGTCGGCACCGCGATGCCGGCGGCGACCGTGATCACGGTCAGGACGACGATCGAGACCAGCGGGGCCGGGACCACCTTGGTGATCTTCGGGAAGAGCACCATGAGCACCAGGCCGCCGGCGATCAGCGGGTAGACGGCCCAGGGCACGTCCCGCATCTCGGGCACCTGGGCCATGAAGATCAGGATCGCGAGGGCGTTCACGAAGCCGACCATCACCGAGCGCGGCACGAAACGCATCAGCCTGGCGACGCCCAGAGCGCCGAGAACGACCTGGATGAGGCCGCCGAGAATGACCGCGGCGATCAGGTGCCCGAGCCCGTACTCATGGTTGAGCGGGGCGATGACCAGGGCGATCGCACCGGTCGCGGCCGAGATCATGGCCTTGCGGCCGCCCACGATCGAGATCACCACGGCCATGGTGAAGGACGCGAAGAGGCCGATGCCGGGGTCGACGCCGGCGATGATCGAGAACGAGATCGCCTCGGGGATCAGGGCCAGCGCGACCACGAGGCCGGCCAGCACCTCGGTGCGGAAGACCTTCGGGGAGTCGAGCCAGTCGGGCTTGGTGATGCGCAACCTGGGGGCCGTGGGCAGCGGTGAAGACATGCAACCGTTTCTGTTCGGGCGCACGCATCCGTCCGCTGGATGCACACGCGTCGTACTCGGCTCCGCGCCAAGGGGCGGAGGTCCCGGCGGCCCGGCCTCGAAGGGGGCCCTGCCGGATGGAGCGGCAGCCGTCGTGGCTGCCGGTCGGGCATCATCGCCCGGAAGTCTGCCGGCGGAGCCGGCCGGTCGGGGCCTTCGCTCCGATGAGGTCGCCGTGGCTGAATCTGCCCGGTCCGGAACCCGCACCGACACCCTACCCTGACGTGAGGGCAGAGTCCGAGGGGTGGCGTGCGAAGCGCGCAGCTGAACGAGCCTTCGGGGTGCGCGATCCCGGAAACGTAGGCTGAAGCGCTTCACATGTTCGGCACGCGACGGAACGCGGAAGGCGAAGGCGCGGAGAATGACTGAGCGGCAGATGCAGATCGGTGAGGTGGCCGAGCGCACCCGCCTGTCGCTGCGCACGATCCGGCACTACGAGGAAGTCGGCCTCGTCACCCCCTCCGCCCGCAGCAAGGGCGGCTTCCGCCTCTACACCGGGGCCGACGTCGAGCGACTGATGGTGATCCGCCGGATGAAGCCGCTGGACTTCTCCCTGGAGGAGATGCGCGACCTGCTGGACATCACCGACCGGCTCGCCGCCACGGACGATCCGCCGGCCGACGACGAGAAGGAACGGCTGCGCGAGCGGCTGGACTCCTACCGGGAGGCCGCCGACGCCCGCTGCGAGGCGCTGCGGGCCCGGTTGACGGCCGCCGAGGACTTCGCCGCCACCCTGCGCCACAGGCTCGATCCGGCGCACTGACCAGTACTGACCAGCACGGACGACAGCGCGGGGGTGCGCCGCCGCCGGCCGGCTCCGTCCCTGTTCTGCCGACGCGGAAGGCTTCGCCGTTCACCCGACGGACGCACGGACGCACGGACGCCCCTCAGTCGTGGGCGGCGAGGAGCGGGTCCAGTCGGGCTCCGGGAAAGGCCCGTCCGAAGGAGTTGGCCTGCCAGCGGTCCGGGAACAGCGCGAGTACCGCCTTGTCCCGGACACGGGTCAGTGCCTCGCCCTCGACCAGCCGGGAGCCGTTCAGGTCCGCCGCTCCGGCCGCGTCAGTGGCCCGCGCCAGGTGGTAGGGGAGCATTTCCAGCCGTACCGGGGCGGAGAACTCACCCGCCATGCGTGCGGAGACGACATCGAACTGCATCGGCCCCACGGCGGCGAGCACCGGCGCCTGGTCACCGCGCACGTCGGACACCAGGACCTGTACGACGCCCTCTTCGTCCAGCTGGGCGATGCCGCGCCTGAACTGCTTGGAGCGGCCGATGTCCACGGGGCGTACGACCGCGAAGTGCTCCGGCGCGAAGGTGGGCATGGCGGGGAAGAGGGCGGGCGGCCCGGCGTAGAGGGTGTCACCGACGCGTAGAGCGGCGGCGTTGACCAGACCGACCACATCGCCGGGGTAGGCGGTGTCGACCATGGAGCGGTCCTGCCCGAAGACGCTGTGCGCGTACTTGGTCGCGAACGGTTTGCCGGAGGCGGCGCGGGTGACGGTCGCGCCCCGCTCGAAGACGCCCGAGCACACCCGCAGAAAGGCGATCCGGTCGCGGTGCGAGGGATCCATGTTCGCCTGCACCTTGAACACGAGCCCGGAGAACGGGGCGTCGACCGGCCGGCTGCCGCCGCCCTCCAGCTCCCGCGGGCCCGGCGCCGGGGCGAGGTCGACGACGGCGTCCAGCAGCAGCCGTACGCCGATGTTGGAGATCGCGGCGCCGAAGAAGACCGGAGTGGACGTGCCGGCCAGGAACGAGGCCCGGTCGAATCCGGCCCCGTCCGCCCGCAGCAGCTGGAGTTCCTCCGTGGCCTGCTCCCAGTCGGCGCCTTCCTCCAGGGCGGCCCGCTCGGCCGGTACCAGCTCCTCGACGGCCTCGTGGGACCCGCCGGGGGTGCGGGTGTAGCGCAGCATCTGCCCGGGTTCACGCACGTCGATCAGGCCGTGCATGTACCCCGGGGCGCCGACCGGCCAGGTGAGGGGGGTGGGCCGCAGGCGGAACTCCCGCTCGATCTCGTCCAGCAGCTCCAGCGCCTCACGCCCCGGCCGGTCCCACTTGTTGACGAACGTGATCACCGGGACGCCCCGGTGACGGCACACGTCGAAGAGCTTGCGGGTCTGTTCCTCCAGCCCCTTGGCCGCGTCGATGAGCATCACCGCGCAGTCCACCGCCGCCAGCACCCGGTAGGTGTCCTCGGAGAAGTCCGCGTGGCCGGGGGTGTCCAGCAGGTTGAGCACGTGACCGCGGTGGGCGAACTGCAGCACCGCCGAGGTCACCGAGATGCCGCGGGCCTTCTCCATCTCCATCCAGTCCGACGCCACCCCGCGTCGCCCCGATTTGCCGTGCACCGCACCCGCCTCGGTGATCGCGTGCGCGTGCAGGGCCAGAGCTTCGGTCAGCGTGGACTTGCCCGCATCGGGGTGGCTGATCACGGCGAACGTCCGTCGCCGGGCCGCCTCGCCGGCTGCCGATCCGCCCATGGTGTTCACCGAACCGCCTTCGTCGCTGTCGCTGTCTGTCACTGTCGCTGTCACCCTGTCACGCGTCCCTCGCCCCCCTCCCACCCCTCGTACCCCTCAGCGGCCTCGGGCGAAGGGCCGGACGACTCCGGCGGTCGCTCCCGTACGTCGGGCAGCCGCCGTGTCCAGCGCGCCGGCGCCCATGCCGGCTCCAAAGCTACTCTGACGTCAAGGTAGGCTCGTCCGCGGGACAGGGACACCAAAGGATCACCGCGGTCGGCTCTCCGGTAACGTCAAGATATGAGTCATCCGCATCCCGAACTTAAAGCCGCTCCTCCGCTGCCCGACGGAGGCCTGAGGGTCGTCGCCCTGGGCGGCCTCGGGGAGATCGGCCGCAACATGACCGTCTTCGAGTACGCCGGCAAGCTGCTCATCGTCGACTGCGGCGTGCTGTTCCCCGAAGAGACCCAGCCCGGGGTGGACGTGATCCTCCCCGACTTCACATCGATCCGGGAACGCCTGGACGATGTCATGGCAGTGGTGCTGACCCACGGCCACGAAGACCACATCGGCGCCGTTCCGTACCTGCTGCGCGAGCGGTCGGACATTCCCGTCGTCGGCTCGAAGCTGACCCTTGCCTTCCTGGAGGCCAAGCTCAAGGAGCACGGCATCAGGCCCCGCACGGTACGGGTGCGTGAGGGCGACCGGCGGGGGTTCGGCCCCTTCGACTGCGAGTTCGTGGCGGTCAACCACTCCATCCCGGACAGCCTCGCGGTCGCGATCCGCACCGGTGCCGGGATGGTGCTGCACACCGGTGACTTCAAGATGGACCAGTTCCCGCTGGACGAGCGCATCACCGACCTGCGTGCCTTCGCGCGGCTCGGCGAAGAGGGGGTGGACCTGTTCCTCACCGACTCCACCAACGCCGAGGTCCCCGGTTTCACCACGTCCGAGCGCGATCTGAACCCCGCGATCGAGCAGGTCATGCGCACCGCACCGCGCCGGGTCATCGTGTCCAGCTTCGCCAGCCACGTGCACCGCATCCAGCAGGTTCTGGACGCCGCCCACCAGCACGGCCGCAAGGTCGCCTTCGTGGGCAGGTCGATGGTCCGCAACATGGGCATCGCCCGCGAGCTCGGTTATCTGAAGGTCCCCTCCGGCCTGGTCGTGAGCCTGCGGGAACTGGAGAAGCTGCCGGACCACAAGATCACCTTGGTGTGCACCGGTTCCCAGGGCGAGCCGATGGCCGCGCTGTCGCGGATGGCCAACCGCGACCACATGATCCGCATCGGCAAGGGCGACACCGTCCTGCTGGCCAGCTCCCTGATCCCGGGCAACGAGAACGCCATCTACCGGGTGATCAACGGGCTGACCCGGTGGGGCGCCCACGTCGTCCACAAGGGCAACGCCAAGGTGCACGTCTCCGGACACGCCAGCGCCGGCGAGCTCGTCTACTGCTACAACATCGTCAAGCCCCGCAACGTCATGCCCGTGCACGGCGAATGGCGCCACCTCCGCGCCAACGGCGACCTGGCCATCCGTACGGGTGTCGACCCCGACCGGGTCGTCATCGCCGAGGACGGCGTCGTCGTCGACCTCGTCGACGGGCGCGCCTCCATCACCGGCAAGGTGCCCGCGGGCAACGTCTACGTGGACGGCATGACGGTCGGCGGCGCCACCGAAGCGTCCCTCAAGGACCGCGTCACCCTCGCGGAGGAAGGCGTCGTCACCGTCGTGGCGATCGTCGACGCCGACACCGGAGCCCTCGCCGAGGCCCCCGACTTCCTGGCCCGCGGGTTCGTCCACGACGACACCACTTTCGAGCCCGTCATCCCCGTCATCGAGAAGACCCTCGCCACCGCGGCGGAGGAAGGCGTGGGAGACGCGCACCAGCTCGAACAGCTCATCGCCCGCGCGGTGGCGAACTGGGCGTTCAGGACCTACCGCCGCAAGCCCCTCATCATCCCCGTCATCATCGACGCCTGACCGGACCGACCGGACCGTTGCCCGCCCGGAGGCCACTCCTCCGGTACGGCCGGTCGGCCCAGGCGGACCTGCGCGTACCGGAGCTGTTTTCTACGGTGACTGAATGGTCATCAGCTCTTTTCTCCGCCCCCGCCTGGTGAGTGCGGCGGCTCTTGCTGTCTGGGTGCCGGCCCTCGTGACCGCACCGGCCACGGCCGCCCCGCGCCCCGAGCCGCTGCCGCCACATCCCGTCTCCGCCGAGGCATCACTGCTGCACCGGCCGGGGACGCATGTGCGGCTCCGGCCGGGGGCGCCGAAGCTTCCGCGCGACATGACCGCACTCTCGTGGCTGGTGGCCGACGCGCGCACGGGCGAGGTGCTGGCCGCCCACGACGCGCACCGCCGCCTGCCGCCGGCCAGCACCATCAAGACGCTCTTCGCGGTCACCGCACTGCCCCGTCTTTCCGGCGCGGCCCTGCACACGGTCACCAAGGACGAGCTCACGGGAGTGGGCGAGGGCAGCAGCCTGGTGGGTGTGGCGCCGGGCCGCACCTACCAGGTCTCGGACCTCTGGCGGGGTGTCTTCCTGCGGTCCGGCAACGACGCCGTGCGTGTACTGGCCGAGATGAACGGCGGCTGGGAGGTCACGGCCCGCCAGATGCAGGCCAAGGCCCGTGCCCTGGGCGCGCTGGACACCCGCGTGGTCTCCCCGGACGGCTACGACGCTCCGGGCCAGGTCTCCTCCGCCCACGACCTGGCCGTCTTCGGCCGCGCCGGGCTGGCGGACCCGCAGTTCGCCCAGTACGCGGCGACCGCCGACGCGGCTTTCCCCGGCGGGACACGCCCCGACGGAAGCTCCACCTGGACCTTCGGGATCCAGAACACCAACCGGTTGCTGACCGGATCCCACGGGGTGGAGCGGTACCCGGGGCTGATCGGCGTCAAGAACGGCTACACCTCCGGCGCGGGCCACACCCTGATCGCCGCCGCGCACCGGGGCGGGCGCACCCTGCTGGTGACGGTGATGAACCCGCAGCGGGGCGGTGGGTCCGCGGTGTACGAGGAGGCCCGCGCCCTCCTCGACTGGGGCTTCGCCGCCGCGGGGCGTGTCGGCCCGGTGGGCTCGCTGACGCCGCCCGCCGCACCCCGGGCGTCCCAGGCAGGGTCGGGCTCCGTCGCGCGGGCCGCCGCACTGCCCGAGGAGTCCGGCGCCGGGGTCGGGTACGCCCTGCTGGGCGCCCTCGTCGCCGCCGTGTGCCTGGCCGCGGCCGTCATCGCGCGGGGGCGGGACCGGTACCGTCGGCCGGTGGGGACGGACCGGTTCACGCCGGCTCGCGGGCAGATCCGTGCCGCGGTGCGCAGGGTCCGGCCCCGTCGGGACCCCTGGGGCCCTTGAGGCGGAAGAGAGGCGGCAGGAACGCCCCTCACCCTCGGTGGACCGATGCCCCTGGTGCATAATGCACCCCTCGGAGACGTCGTGGCACCGGGGCCGCCGCCGGTGACCACGACGTGGGTGCGCACCGCCGTGCCGGCCTCTTCCGCGTACGAGCCGCCGTCTCCCCTCGGCACATCGCCGGGAGGCAGGGCCCTTTGCCGCAAGTGCTGCGAGGGCTCGGGCCCGGGGGCCGGCACGGGGCGTCCCTGTCCTTGCCGCACCCCCGTACTCGCACGACACCGGCCGGAAAGCGAACACCTGTGAACAGTCACGACGCCGCCCCATCCCGCGGGGAGCGCATGCTGCAAGACCACCTCGGCACCACGACGCGCGCCGACGCCTTCTACGACCAGCAGGTCCACCCCCGCCTCACCGAGGTGATGCGGGACTTCATCGGCCGGCAGTCGATGGTCTTCCTCTCCACGGCGGACGCAGGCGGTCACTGCGACGCCAGCTTCCGGGCGGGCCCGCCGGGATTCGTCACCGTCCTGGACGAGCACACCCTCACCTACCCCGAGTACCGCGGGAACGGCGTCATGGCGAGCGCCGGAAACATCACGGAGAACCCGCATCTGGGGCTGTTGTTCGTCGACTTCACCCATCACCACATCGGGCTGCACGTCAATGGGTCGGCCCGGCTGGTGGGTGCGCAGGAACTCCGCGCCCGCCACCCCCTGATACCGGTCGACACGGCCCCGGGACGACAGCCCGAATTCTGGGTCCACGTCAGCATCGCCGAGGCCTTCATCCACTGTTCCAAGCACATACCCCACCTCGAACCGGCCCGTCGCCCCCAGGGCCCCGAGCTCAAGCGCCCCAAGGACGCCGACTACTTCACCGCCGCGCCGGCCGACCGGCTGCTGACGGACCGGTAACCGGCTCCGCCTCGGCTCGCGCGTTCCGGCGGTGCGCATCTGGCGGCGCCGCATGCGGGCCGTCCCGTGCTGAACCGGGAGAGTTCAGCGCGGGACGGCGGAGCGGAGATGCCAGGAGCTCCGCGGGACCACCAGGCCGGATTCGTGGGCGAGGGCCACGAGCCGGGCGCGTTCGCGGGCATGGAACTCGGCCGCGGCCCGGTCGATGTGGGTTTTCGCGGTCAGCGGGCCGATCACCACGCGGTCGGCGATCTGGTCGTTGGACAACGAGCGCATACGGGCCCGATCGGGTACGAATGGATACTGCGGCCTTATACATTCGCAGGGCTCCGAGGGGCCCGCCTGTTCGAGGAGGTGGCTTCCCATGGCGGAAGCGACCAGCGCAGCCAAGAACGAACCCCGTGCCTCCGGCGCGACGACGCTGCAGGGCAAGTCCGGGGCGAACGCGGCCCCCGCGACACGGGGCAGGACGACCGTCGCGGACGGGGTGGTGGAGAAGATCGCCGGGATGGCGGCGCGGGAGGTGCCGGGCATCCACGCCCTGGGAGGCGGCCTCGCCCGCACCATGGGCGCCGTACGGGACAGGGTTCCCGGCGGCCGGCCGAGCGTCACCCGTGGGGTCACGGTCGAGGTCGGCGAGCGTCAGACCGCGGTCGATCTCGAGATCGTCGTGGAGTACGGGGTCCCCATCACCGAGGTCGCCGCCGATGTCCGCGAGAACGTCGTCGCGGCGGTGGAGCGGATGACGGGCCTGGAAGTCGTGGAGGTGAACATATCCGTCAACGACGTCCACTTGCCGGACGAGGAGGAGGCGGAGGACAAGGACAAGGGGGAGGAGACCCGTACGGGGCGCGTGCAGTAGACGGCTCCCGACGGCGGCGTACGTCCGCGGGACCGTCCGTCACCCGCCCGTCCACCGGGTCAGGGAGCCTCGTCGCGGTATCCGCACACCCACGCCAGCGCGTCGTGCACTCCCCGGGTGTGATCCCGCGGACCGGGCCGGCTGACCGGCTCGTCCATCTGCACCACGGCCGCGTCCACCTCGGCGGTCAGCCTGTACAGGTCGGGGACGCCCTCCGAGCCGCTCGCCCCGGTCACCGGCGAGCGCTCCGCACGGCCCAGAGCCCAGCGGTAGGCCGCTGACGCGCCGCTGGAGAACTGCGAACGCTCTCGCTCAGCCCCGGTGGCCTCCAACCGTTCCCGGGCCCGCTCGACATCGGTGTAACCCCGGGTACCCACCCGGGGTTTCTCGCTCTGCTGTGCGTTCCGATGAGTAGTCATACCGGCCCGCCTACCCGCCCCCGGCCCGGTGATGCCCGCCGCCGGAGAGGCTCCTGGCGGGGCGGCCGCGCCTGCTGCCGGTTACCGTGCGGCCCCGAGCCTCTGGAGCCGCTCCGCAGCGGCCGGCTGCACCCCCGGACGGGCCCTTCCACTGCCTGGAGGGGGCGGGGCCGGGGTGCGGGGCTACCGCGCCGGTACGTCCTCTCGCGCCGCCCGGGTGCCGGGCGCACCGGTGGCCGCGGCAACCGCCGCCACCTCGACGAGCTGGTCGTCGTACCCGAGCACGGTCACGCCGAGCAGGGTGCTCGCTCGGAGCGTCATGCGCGCCCATGTACTCCCGGTAGACCTCCCACGCCTCGACCAGGTCGCCCTGCCGGGAGGAGGCCCCATGGACGGTGGTCTTGACGACGTCGGACAGTGAGGCGCCCACCCCGGCGAGAGCCGTGACGAGATTGCGCATCACCTGGTGGGTCTGGTCGGCATGGCTTCCCACCGCGACGGTCCTGCCCTCGGCGTCGAGGGGACAGGAGCCGGCGGTCCAGATGGCGCGTACGGGTGCGTCGGCGACCGACGCGTAGGCGTATTCCACCGTCTGCGCGAGCCGGTCGTCGCGGACCAGCCCGACCCTGTGCTCATCGAAGGCTCCGTCCTGTCCGTCCCGCCCGGGCGCGGTTGCCCGGGGCGCCCTTCCGGCGGAGTTCTCGATGATCGCGGCGAAGCCGGCCGGCCTCGCGCGAGGCCCAGCTCGAACAACACGTCCAGGTCCGGGACGTGGCCGCCCGCCAGGGCTCCGGTGACCTTGGTGAACGTGGGGTGGGCGCCGGAGGCGGCGAGCGCCTCCGGCGCGGGTGCCCGGCGGTCCGTCCAGTCGTCGCCATGGGCGAAGCGCCCGACTTCCCCTTCGGCTCCACGGTCCGGATCCGTATGGACCGCTGGCCGAAGGGGCGGGTGGCGTCGCTCGGTGACGCGGGCCACCGCCCCTCGCCGAGATCCGGGCAGGGTAGGGGCCTGGCCCTGGTGGGCGCGTACGTACTGGCCGACGAACTCGGCAGGGCACCCGACGGTGATCATCGCGTCGCGTACGCCCGTACCGGAGGCCGTACGCGTCCCCTCGTCGACGCGGACCGGGCACGGGCCACGGAGGATCCGGGCGGGCCCGCGGCGCAGTCGTCCGTGGACCGCGCGGAGCGGGCGCTCGGCCGGCCGTCGCCTCCGTCGCGCCCCGCGGGCAGCCGTCGGCGGATTTCGCCAGGACGGCCGTATGACTTCTTTTCCGGTGGGTACTGGCGGGACAGCGATGCGCTGAGACCGGCATTTCCGAGGGCCGCGCCGGACGGCCCCGGACCTGGTCAGGCGGCGAAGCCCGACTCCGGGGCGCGCGGAAGGCGGTGACGCGTCTCCGCAACCCCATCGGAGGAGCCGGGCTTCCGGGCAAAGGGGAATAGTGTGGAATATCCGGCGAAATACGCATAGAAGGGGTTGAATATCGTGACCGATGTATCGGGCAAGGGCCCGTCCCCGGACGACGACCGAAAGGTGCTGACCAACCGGCAGGGCCACCCGGTCTACGACAACCAGAACCAGCGCACGGTGGGCGCCCGGGGCCCGGCCACCCTGGAGAACTACCAGTTCCTGGAGAAGATCAGCCACTTCGACCGCGAACGCATCCCCGAGCGCGTCGTACACGCCCGGGGCGTCACCGCGTACGGCTACTTCGAGTCGTACGGTGCCTGGGGTGACGAGCCGATCAGCCGTTACACCAGGGCCAAGCTCTTCCAGGAGCGCGGCAAGCGCACCGACCTGGCCGTACGCTTCTCCACCGTGATCGGCGGCCGCGACTCCTCCGAGGCGGCCCGCGACCCGCGCGGCTTCGCGGTGAAGTTCTACACGGAGGACGGCAACTGGGACCTCGTCGGCAACAACCTGGGCGTCTTCTTCATCCGCGACGCGATCAAGTTCCCGGACGTCATCCACGCCCTGAAGCCGGACCCGGTCACCTTCGAGCAACAGCCGCGCCGGATCTTCGACTTCATGTCGCAGACCCCGGAAAGCATGCACATGCTCGTGAACCTGTTCAGCCCCCGAGGGATCCCGGCGGACTACCGCCACATGCAGGGGTTCGGCGTCAACACCTACAAGTGGGTCAACGCCGAGGGCGACACCGTCCTGGTCAAGTACCACTGGCTGCCCAAGCAGGGCGTCCGCAGCATGACGGCGGAGGACGCGGCGAACGTGCAGGCCCAGGGGCTCGGCCACGCCACGAAGGACCTCTACGAGGCGGTGGCCAGCGGCGACTACCCGGAGTGGGAGCTCGTCGTCCAGATGATGGAGGACCACGACCACCCCGAGCTGGACTTCGACCCCCTGGACGACACGAAGACCTGGCCCGAGCAGGACTTCCCGCCGAAGCCGGTCGGGAAGATGGTCCTCAACCGGATGCCGGACAACTTCTTCGCCGAGAACGAGCAGATCTCCTTCGGCACCGGTGTCCTGGTCGACGGCCTGGACTTCTCCGACGACAAGATGCTCGTGGGCCGTACGTTCTCCTACAGCGACACCCAGCGCTACCGGGTGGGGCCGAACTACCTCCAGCTGCCTGTGAACCAGGCCAAGAACGCCGACGTGCGCACCAACCAGCGCGACGGCCTGATGACGTACAACGTGGACCGGGCCGGGGAGAACCCGAGCGTCAACTACGAACCGTCGATCACCGGCGGCCTGCGCGAGGGCCAGTACCCCGCGCACGACGAGCAGGGCCCGGAGATCCACGGCAGGCTCACGCGCAGTCGCATCCCGCGCACCAACGACTACATGCAGGCCGGACAGCGCTTCCGCCTCATGGAGGACTGGGAGCGGGACGACCTGGTGCACAACCTCGTCACCATGCTCTCCGACTGCGACCGCCCCGTGCAGGAACGGATGGTCTGGCACTTCCTGCTCGTCGAGAACGAGCTCGGCCTGCGGGTGGGAGAGGGGCTCGGCATCGGCCCGCAGGACGTCGCCGGGCTGGAGCCGCTGGCCAGTCAGGACCTCACCGAGGAGGACCGCAAGCGGCTGGCCAACCTGGGGGACAACCCTCCGCGCGACGTGACCGGCCTGACCATGACGCACTGCGTTCCCGACGAACGGCATGCCGTCACGCGGTGACACCGGCACCACAAGCGGCCTGAGGGGCGGGCCCCGCGCGTGTATCCGCGTGCGGGGCCCGCCCTCCCAGGCGCTGATGATCGCGATCCGTTCCGCTGAGACGTTCGAGACGCTGGAGGACCGATGGCTGTACGGCACCACTTGATCCGCAGGCCCCCCGAAGTGGTGTGGGAGGTCCTGGCCGACGGGTCGCGGTACGGCGACTGGGTGGTCGGAACCTCACAGTCGCAGCCCGAGAAGGGCGAGTGGCCGCAGGTCGGCGCCACGATCGAGTACACCGTGCGCCTCGGACCGTGGACGGTGACGGGCCAGACGATCGTCCGCCGCAGCGAACCGCCGTACGAACTCGAACTCGAAGCCGACAGCGGCCCGCTGGGGACCGCCAGGATCGCCATCGAAGTCCGCCCCTGGGGGGACGACGCCCTGCTCATCCTCGACGAGCACCCCCTGCGCGGAGTGGGCGGCATGCTGCACAACACGGCGCTCGACGCCCTGCTGCAACTCCGCCACCGCAGCATGCTCGGCCGGCTGGCCAAAGTCGTCGAACACGCCCCGCGGCACGCGGGCGAACGGTCCTGAGACACCAGACCGGAGACCGGAGGCCGGACAGGAATCCGGACGAAAACCGGACAGGAGACAAGGATGCCGGACGCGGTAGTGATCGGTGCAGGGCCCAACGGACTGGTCGCCGCGAACCTGCTGGCCGACGTCGGCTGGACGGTGGAAGTCCTGGAGGCCCAGCCCGAGCCGGGGGGTGCGGTCCGCAGTGACCGCGGTGTCCACCCCGATTACGTCAGCGACCTCTTCAGCGCCTTCTACCCGCTGGCCGCGGCCTCCCCGGTCATGGCCCGCTTCGCACTCCACGAACACGGGCTGCGCTGGAGCCACGCCCCCAGCGTGCTGGCACACCCCCTCCCCGACGGGCGGTGCGCGGTCCTGGAGCGCCGGGCCGAGGACACCGCCGCCGGCCTCGACGCCCTGACCGCCGGTGACGGCGCGGCCTGGCGGGGGCTGTGCGGCGTATGGGACCGGCTCGGTCCCGACATCCTCGGTGCCCTCTTCACCCCCTTCCCGCCCGTGCGTTCCGCGGCCCGGCTCGCGGCCCGGCTGCGCAGCGCGGGCGGACTGCACCTGGCCCGGACGATGCTGCTGCCGGTGCGGCGACTGGGCGAGGAGGAGTTCGCCGGGGAGGCGGGCCGGCTGCTTCTCGCGGGCAACGCCCTGCACGCGGACCTCGCTCCGGAAGCAGCCGGGAGCGGCGGCTTCGGCTGGCTCATGTCCATGCTCGGCCAGAGGTACGGGTTCCCCGTACCGACCGGCGGCGCGGGCGAACTCACCGCGGCGCTGGTACGGCGGCTGGAGCGGCGCGGCGGCGCCGTGCGCTGCGGCGAACGCGTGACCGAGGTCGTCGTGAGGGCGGGGCGCGCCGTGGGCGTGCGGACCGCGGGCGGCGATGCGGTGCCGGCGACCCGGGCGGTGCTGGCCGACGTGTCCGTACCGGATCTCTACGGCGGGCTGGTGGACGCCCGGCACCTGCCCGGCCGGTTCCTCGACGACCTGCGCACCTTCCAGTGGGATTTCGCCACCTTCAAGGTCGACTGGGCCCTCGACAGCCGCGTGCCGTGGACCGCCGCCGAAGCCTCGACCGCGGGCACGGTGCACCTGGCCGACGGGGTGGACGACCTGACCCGGTTCGCCGCGCAGATCGCGATGGGCCAGGTTCCCGACCGGCCGTTCGTGCTCTTCGGCCAGATGACCACCGCCGACGCCTCCCGCTCACCGGCGGGCACCGAATCGGCGTGGGCCTACACCCACGTCCCCCACCGGATCAAGGGCGACGCGGGGGACGACAGTCTGACGGGCGCCTGGGACAAGGGCGAGCAGGAAGCGATGGCGGACCGGGTGGAGGCCCAGGTCGAGCGGTACGCGCCGGGCTTCCGCTCCCGCATCCGCAGCCGTCGCGTCCTCGCTCCTCCGACACTGGAGTCGATGGACGCCAACCTCCACGGGGGTGCGATCAACGGCGGCACCACCGCCATTCACCAGCAGCTCCTCTTCCGCCCGCTCCCCGGCAGCGGCCGCCCGGAAACCCCCGTCAAGGGCCTGTACCTGGCCTCGGCCGGCGCGCACCCGGGCGGTGGCGTCCACGGTGCCCCGGGCGCCAACGCGGCGCAGGCGGCGCTGCACAGCCGCTCCCTGGGGGACGTACTCAGCCGTACACAGCGCGCCCTGAGCCGCCGCGACAGGAGCGGCGAACGCGCGGACACCACCCCGGAAGCCTGATCGCCGCTCTCCCCTTTCCTCGGTCCGGAGAAGCCGGGCAGGAAGGCCCGGGCGGTGACCGCGCCGCCGATCAGGTCGACCTCCACGCCCCGTCGCCAGATCGCCGGGCCGCTGCCGGGCGCAGGCCGCCCGCCGCCCCCCCGGCATCGGCCACCAGCACGGAAGGCGGCCCGAGGCGCTGTTCCACCTGGGAGGCGGTACGTGCCGTCCCGTCCCGGCCTCGTCGGTGACGTCGACGGCCCAGTGGGCGGCTCCGCCCGGGAGAACGGCGGCGACCCGGGCGAGTCCGGACTCCTCGTGGCCGAGCAGGGCCACGCGGGCTCCCCGCCGCACGGGCGCGTGCGCCATGTATTCTCCGGCGCCGCGTGGCGCCGGAGACCACCGGGCTGCGGCCCAGCAGGGGGAGCGTTCGTGCCCTCGTCGTCCTCCGTGGTGATGCCGTGTGGTCTCCGGTGCGGCCCTGCCCTTCCCGTGACGGCCCGCCATGCGCCGGCGGATGCGGGCGGCACCGCTCAGAAGGCGGTGCCGCCCGTGCCGGGCGGTGGGGGTGCGAGCCGTTCGAGGGCGTTGTGCAGCGCCGTGCGCAGCGGCCCGGACGGCGGCGGCCCGTCGACGCTGTCGACGAGGCGCTGGGCTATCTCGCGGAGCTCGATGTTGGTGTGCCGGGAGACGTCCATCAGGACCTGGAACGCCTCCTCGTGGGTGCAGCCGCCCAGCGTCATGACGATGCCACGGGCGATGCCGATCACCGGGCGGGTCTCCAGGGGCAGAGGCAGGGGCGGGGGCTGTCGGGACCGGCCGAGTTCCTTCTTCAGCACCGGCTCCCCGGACACCGGCACCGGGATCGGCCCCGGCACCGCGGGCCGGACGGTTTCCGGCGCGGTCTGGACGAGTTGGACGGTCCGTGCGGCCTGGACCACCTGTGCGGCCTGTGCGGCCCGGAAGCCGTCCGCCTCCGACGCCTGCCGGGACCGGTCGTCTTCCCGGTGCACGGGAGCCTCGCTGTCGGCGATGATCGTGCGGTTGTCGTTCGTCGTCATGGCTCCGGCTCCTTCTGACCAGTCTGCGGCCGCCCCCGCGCAGGGGGCGGCCGACGGCCCGCCGTTCGACGTGCTCCCTGTTTGATTCCCTGTTTCTGCCGGTTTGAGGCTTCGGGTCTTTTTCGTCAGGGGGCGACGCGCGGTACGAGCTTGCCGCGGGTGCGACCCGGCCCGACGCGGCGACGGGCGGCGGGGTCCTCCAGCGGGAACATCTCCTCGACCTCCGGGGACAGGGCGCCGTCACGTACTCGGCGTACGCACCGGACACCTCCGTACCGGGGTTCTGCCCTGAGGCGGGCGGGGGAGGCGACCCTGACGAAAATCGGGGGCGGGCCCGGCCGTCCGGGCGACGCCGGGCCCAGGGGGCGTGGAGTGGAATCGAAGCAATGGTCCAACCGCTCCCCGGAGGCACCCCGTGAGCACCCGCACGCACAAGAGCCGACCGCTCCGCCCGACGACCGGGGCCTTCGTGCGCTTCGTCGTCTGCGGCGGCGGTGTGGGGCTGGCTTCGAGCGGTGTGCTCCTGCTGCTCCACGGCCGGATGCCGTTGGCCGCCGCCAACGCGCTGGTCACCGTCGTGTCCACCCTGATCGCGACCGAGCTGCACGGCCGGGTGTCCTTCCGCAGCGAGCGCGGCGGCTGGGGAGTCCATCTGCAGTCCGGCCTCACGGTCCTGGTGAGTTACGCGTTCACGACGGGAGCGCTGCTCGGTCTGTACGCCGTCCGGCCCGCGCCGTCGGTCCTGACCGAACAGGCCGTCTACCTCTCGGCTTCCGCGCTGGCGGGCATCGGCCGCTTCGCGGTCCTGCGCCTTGTGGTCTTCGCCGAACGCCCGGTGGCGGCCGCGCCCGCGCTGCGCAGGACGGCCGTGGCGGTCGCGGCGTAACGCCGTGGCACCGGCGAAGGCATCGCGGCGCACCCTCCCGCCGGACCCCCTCGGGGAGGACCCGCCGGCCCCGCACGCGCGCGAGCGGGCCGCCCCCGTCCGGAGGGGCGGCCCGCCGTCAGCGCGGTACCGACGTGGGACTGTGGTCAGCACTCCCGCAGGCCGGGCGCCGGGTCCACCGACGTGTGGACGTCCACGGCCGGCATGTTGCCCCACTGGCCGTTGTCCAGCTGGGTCCAGTACCAGACGTTGTTGCCGCCCGGGTGGTTGTCGCCGCGGCCCCAGCACGAGAACCAGCTGAAGGACGTGTTCATCTGGCCCCGCACCGCCGATCCGTACGACCGGTGTGCGTAGCCCTTGGCGCCGGCCCGGTTTCCGCAGTGGAGCTTGCCGTCCGAGCGGACCCCGCACTCGGCTGCGGGGCCGGCGGGCGCGGCGGTGGCGGGGGCCGTGACGGCGGCCAGGCTCGCCGTCAGGGCGGTCGAGGCGAGGGCGATCGCGAGCTTCTTGCCCAGGTTCAGGTTCATGCGGTTCTCCTTGAGGTGTGATGAGGTGATGAGTGAGCTGTGAGGGGGCGGGGTGTTACGGGCAGGTGGGCACGCCGTCGAGCCAGGCCGGGCCCTTGATGTAGATGTTGGTGATCCACGCGCTGTGGTCCGGCAGATAGGACCAGGCGTCGTTGGTGATGCCTTCGGCGGTGACCGGCTGGGCGTGGACCTGGCACTCGACGCGCACGGACGTCGGACCGGTGAACTTGTGCACCCGCGCACTCGCCGTGGACGGCTCGGCATGCGTCCACACGTCCGTGCCCCAGGTGCTGAACGTCCCGCGCTCCGGGACGCTGTTGATGCGTACGGCCCCGAAGTAGTCGCCGCCCGGGCGCACATCGCTGACCATGATCCGGGTGCCGGACTGCCGAGCCTCGACCATCTTTCCCGCGCCGAGGTGGATCGCGATGTGGTGAATCCTGCGGGCGTTGCCGTAGACCAGCAGATCACCGGGGACCAGCGGCCCGGTCCCGTCCGCGGCGCCGAAACGTGCTGTGGCGTGCGGGGTGGTGAACTGGCTGTGGGCGGTGCCGTTCAGGATGTCCCGGCCGGCCGCCTCGGCGTAGGCGTACCGGACGAGGCCCGAACAGTCGAAGCCGCGCCGCTCGGGGTCGTGCTCGCTGGCCGGGTCGGTGGGGTCCACCACGCCGTAGGTGGGCCCGGGCGCCGGGCCGTGGCCGCCGCCCCACGAGTACCAGACGCCGATCTGCGAACAGGCCGCCCGTACCGCCTTCTCCGCCGCCGCCGAGGCGCCGGGTGCGAGGACGTCGCACCCTTCGGCGGCTGCCGCCCTCGGAGCCGCCGCCTGTGCGGGCCGCCCCGCCGGCCAGGCGATGAGCGACAGTCCGACGGCCGCCGCCGCGACTGCCGCTCCCCATCGGTTGCGCATGGCTGATCCCCGTTCATCTTCCGTCCGGTTTCCGGCTGTCCGGGTTCGGTCCGGCCCTTCGAGCCTGGGTCGTGGAGTCGGCCGCTGTCGAGGTGCCGGCTGTCTCCCGGTGCGACAGGAAACGGGAAACGTCCTGGGAAACGGCGCTCACGTCGGTGTTCCACAGCCGCACGGTGCCGTCATTGCTGCTGCTCACCAGCGTGTGCGTCCGCGGGTCGAAGACGACGCCCCAGACCGCGCCGCTGTGGCCGGTGAGGGTGGCGGTGAGCCGGTGGTGGGTGGTGTCCCAGAGGCGTACCGTCCCGTCACTGCCGCTGCTCGCCAGGGCCTGAGCCCCTCCTTCGTCCTCCGGACCTTTCGGACCCTCCGGGCCGAAGGCGACCGCCCGTACCGCGCCGCTGTGGCCGGTGAGGGTGGCGGTGAGCCGGTGGTGGGTGGTGTCCCAGAGGCGCACCGTCCCGTCATTGCCGCTGCTCGCCAGCGTCCGCCCGTCCCTGCTGTACGCCACACCGCGCACCGAACCCGTGTGGCCGCGCAGCACCGCGCGGACGTCCCGGTCCGCCACGTCCCACAACCGCACCGTCAGATCGTCACCGCCGGCCGCCAGCGCCGTGCCGTCCGGGCTGAAAGCGAGGGTGTTCACGAAGTCCTGATGACCCGTGAGGGTGGTGAGGAGTGTGCGGCGGCGTACGTCCCAGAGTCTGACCGTACGGTCGGCGCTCGCGGAGGCGAGGTGGTGTCCGTCGGGGGAGAAGGCGACGCCGAAGACGGAGCCCGTGTGGCCGGTGAGGGTGGTGAGGAGTGTGCGGCGGCGTACGTCCCACAGCTTGACCGTACGGTCCACGCTCGCCGACGCCAGCAGCCGCCCGTCCGGCGAGAGCGCCGACTGCCAGGCCTCGGCGAAGGGACGCGCGGTGAGCGCCGCCCTGTCCAGGTCCCACAGCACCACCGACCGGTCGAAGCCCGCCGTGGCCACCACGTTGCCGCCGCTGACGGCGGCCCCCAGTACGTAATCGGTGTGTCCGGCCAGCGTGGCGGTCACCCGGTGGCTCGCGGTGTCCCACACCTTCGCCGTGCCGTCCCCGCAGGCGCTCACGACGGTGGTCCCGTCCGCGCCGTACGCCACCGCGTTGACGTCGTCGCTGTGCCCGGTGAGCGTGGCCCGGATCCGGAGGCGGCGTACGTCCCAGAGCCTGACCGTACGGTCCGCGGCGCCCGAAGCGACGCTGTCCCCGTCGGGGCCGAAGGCCACCCCCAGCACGCCGTCGCTGTGCCCCCGCAGCGTCGACCTCGGCGTCGCCCGCACCGGCCGGCCGGCCACGTCCCAGAGCCTGACCGTACGGTCCGCGCCGCCCGACACGACGCTGCGCCCGTCGGCGCTGAAGGCGACCCCGTGCACCTCGTCCCCGTGCCCCCGCAGCGTCGCCCGCACCTGCCGGCGCCCCACGTCCCACAGGCGCACCGTCCGGTCCGCGCCGCCCGACACCAGGCTCCGCCCGCCCGGGCCGAAGGCGACCGACCGTACGGCGCCGCCGTGGCCCAGCAGCGTCCCGGCCGGCCGGCGGTCCGCCACGCTCCACAGGCGCACCGTCCCGTCGGAGCCCGCCGACGCGATCAGCCGCCCGTCGGGACTGAACGCCACGGCGATCACCGGACCGCCGTGGCCCGTGAGCGTGTCCACGGGGCTGCGGTGGCCCGCCCCTGCCCACAGCCGCACCGCGCCGTCCGAACCGGCCGACGCCAGCAGCTTGTCGTCGGGGCTGAACGCCACGCCGTTGACCGGCCCCGTGTGCCCGCCGAGCCGGCCCGCGAAGTACCGCGCCTGTGTGCTGAGCAGCGCACCGCGGGCCTCGGTGGTCGGCGCGGTGCGGTACGCCTCGGCCGCCAGCCGCATCGATGCCTCGGGCTGCCCGGACGCCAGGGCACCGGACCGTACCGCCATCGCCTGGGACTGGGCCACCCGGCGCTCCTCGAAGGCCCGGGAGCGCTGGTGGAACGCCGCTGTGCCCGCGAGGAGCGCCAAGACCAGCAGCGCCGTCAGCAGTGCCAGCAGCCTGCGGTGGGTGCGGGCCCGGCGCCGCTCGGCCTGCTGTCTGTTCACCTCCTCCGCCCGGCAGGCGTCGAGGAACTCGGCTTCCCGCGGGGCGAGTTCGGACCTCCGGCCGGTACGGTCCGCCCATTCCCGCGCGGCGGCGAGCCGCGTCCCCCGGTAGAGGACCCCGGCATCACGCCCCTCGCGCACCCACTCGGCGGCGGCCTCGGCCAGCTGCTGGTGGACGAGCAGCCCGGCCCGGTCGGCGCCGATCCACCCGCGCAGCCGGGGCCAGGCGCGCAGCAGCGCCTCGTGGGTGATCTCCACCGCGTCGCTGTCGACGGTGACGAGCCGGGCCCGTACGAACGCGTCGAGCGCCGCTTCCACCCCGCGCCGGTCGGGCAGTCGCGTGAGCAGCTCCTCGCGGCTCGCCCTGCGCCGGGTCACCGCGTCGCCGTCCCCGTCCCCGCCCCCGGCGGAGCCGCCGCCCCCGGCGCCGACCTGGACCAGTCGTACGAGCATCCGCCGCGCCATCTCCCGCTCGGCGGGGAGCAGCCGGGTGAACACGTCTTCGGCCGTCCGCGCGACCGCCCCGTGGATGCCGCCCGTCGTCTCGTACCCCGCCACGGTCAGGGTGCGGTCCGTACGCTGCTGCCAGGTGACCAGCAGCGCGTGGGCGAGCAGGGGCAGCGCGCCGGGGGAGGCGGGTGCGAGATCGTCCCGGCCGCCCCGGCCGGCGCCCCCGGCCCCCACGTCGCGCAGCAACAGCCCGACCAGGCCCGGTTCCAGGGACAGCCCCGCGCGTTCGGCCGGCCGCGTGATGGACTCGCGCAGTTCGGCGCCGGTCATCGGGCCGAGTGCGAACAGGCCGTGCGAGAAGACGGACGCCAGTTCCGGGTGGTCGAGGCACCGGCCGCTGAAGTCGGCCCGTACGCCCAGCACCACGACGCCCGGCGGCCGGCCGGTGTCCCCCTCGGCGGGGGTGGCGAGAGCGCAGAGCGCCGAGACGAAGGCGCGCCGCTCCGCCTCGTCCGCGCACAGCGTGAACGTCTCCTCGAACTGGTCCACCAGCAGCACCAGCCGCCGCCCCGGCCCTGCTGCCAGCAGAGACCGCACGGCGTCGGCGAGCCGCCGGGGCCGCGCCCGCAGCGACTGGGGGCCGACCCCGGGCTCCGCCCCCAGCGCCTCGGCCACGCACCGCAGCAGCTCCTTGAGCGGATGCGCGGTCGGCGTGCACACCACCACCGGCCAGCCGCCCGACCCCTCGGCCGGCAGTGCGCCGCGCCGCAGCGCCGGCACCAGGCCGGCCCGCAGCAGCGACGACTTCCCCGCCCCCGACGACGCGACCACGGCGAGCGGCCCGCTGCCGGCCCGTTCGGCGAGCCGCCCGACCAGCTCGGCCGTCGCCCGCTCCCGCCCGAAGAACCACTGGGCGTGCTCGGGTCCGAAGGCCGCGAGACCTCGGTACGGGCATACGGGGCCGTCCGGGCCGTCCGGGCCGGGCAGCCCGGCCGGTGTCGCCGTCGGCCGCCGCGCGGACGGTACGCCGGCCGCCAGCCGCACCAGACGGCCGCCCGCGCCCAGCGCCTCGTCGCAGCGCCTGGCGACATCGGGCGTCGGCGGCTTGCCACCGTTCTCGATCTTGCTCAGGTAGCCCTTGCTGTAGTGGATCGACCGGGCCAGCGCCGTGAGCGAGATGCCGCGCTCGCTCCGCAGACGCCGTAGTTCTTCCCCGAAGGAGCATGCGCCCCGAACCCCGTCCATGCGGGGCACCGTACAGGCCCCTTACGGTCAGTTTCCTTACTCTGTAAGGCTTTTGCCTGAATTCCAGTCGCCGTGGCTTGCGCGCCCCGCCGGCGGGGTAGAGGGCCGGATCCTCGCGCAGTAGCCCGCGGCCGCACGACCATCAGCGCCAGCGGCGCGCCCGCCCCGCACAGCGCGCCGACGCCCAGCCACAGCGGATCGTACGAACCGAACACGTCCCGGGCCACGCCGCCCGCGACCCGGCGCATCCCGAAGCGGTCCATCAGCGCGGCCGCGAACGGCGCGGTCAGGCCGTACAGCACCATCGCCGCTTCTGCGAGGAGGCCGGGCAGACACCGCTCCAGTGGCTCACCGGACAGCGCGTCGACCGCGCCCGCCACCTGCTGGAGGAGACGGACCTGCCGGTCGACCGGGTGGCGGCGGCGGTCGGCTTCGGCACCGCGGTGTCGCCGCGCCAGCATCTGCACGCCGCGCCGGGCGTCTCGCCGAGCGCCTACCGCGCGACCTTCAGGGGGGGTGACGGCGACGGATGCCGACGGGCGCCGTCCGGCTTAGCCTGGGAAGGCCCGTACGGCGCGTACGCCCGTACAACGAGGCGAGGAGCCAGATGTGAAGCCGGACGCCAGCATCTCCTACCACGAGGTGGTCTTCAGGGACCGGGCCGCGGGATACGCGTTCCTCACCCGGTCGACGGCCACCAGTGAGAACACCATCGAGTGGGACGACGGCAGCACGTACCCCGTCGTCGATGTCGAGATCTCCTCGGAGAGCCACCCGTTCTACACCGGCAGGGCCCGGACGCTGGACGCGGAGGGGCGGATCGCACAGTTCGAGCGGCGGTTCGGGCAGGAGGGGAAGGGCGAGCAGGAGGGGAAGAGCGGGCAGGGCGGGAACGTCGGGCAGGACGGCCGGGGCGGTTCGGCCGGTCAGGGCCAGTCGCCCGGCTAGCCGACGGCTACATGTCCTCCAGCCCTTCGTCGAGCACTTCGAGCTCGTTGTCCAGGCCCTTGAGCTCGTCGTCCTCGTCGTCCTCCTCCGGAGCGTCCGGATCGATGTCCGGTTCCTCCTCGGCGAGAAGCTGGTCCAGTGACTCGCCCCGACGCGCCTCCTCCGCGGTGTTGCCGAAGAATTCCGCGGGCGACCAGTGCTCGGGGGGCGCTATGCCCGCGTCGAGCGGGTCGTACTCCAGGTCGTCGCTCTCGAGCGTGTCCTGTGCGTCCAGGACGCCGTCGTCCTCGGGAGGAATCACGTTGTTTTCGCTCATGTGTCCCGCTCCGTGCCTCGTCCGGCCCGATGGTGCTGCCCATGATGCCCACGCTGCCGCAGGCGGGCGCCCCTCGCATCCGGAACGGAGGCACGGCGCAGGGAACACAACGGCCGGGGAACACGGGGACGAGGGATGTTCACCGAATGCGGTCCGGGTACGCGGGAACCAGAATGCCGACTGATCGACGAAACAAGGAGGCGGTATGAGCGAGGAATCCGTTTCGAAGCTGGACCCGTCGAGGGCCACCCCCGACAGGCTGCTGCACACCGGTGCCACCGACGACGTCACGCCCGAGGACCTGGTGCTTTCCTCCGGGCGGGACGTGACTCCGGAGACACTGGAGTGGGCGAAGCGCCGGCTGGAGAAGGAGGGCCGCTCGGCGCTCGACACACAGCTTCCTTAGTCGCTGCCGCGACCGGCCACACCCGTACTCACGCACTCCGCCCCGCACAGACCGGTTCCGTGCGGGGCGGAGTGCGTGGTGTGGCGCGGTGCGATGCGGGGCGGCGGGCTGCGTGCCGGGGCTGTGCGCGGTCCTCTCAGCGCCTCGCGCAGACACGGATGACGAAGGCGGCGAACTGGTCGGCGGGCAGGGCACGTGCCAGGTCCGCCTCGCTGATCACGCCGGCCGGTCTGCCGTTCTCCAGAATCACCAGTCGGCGGATGCGCGCCTCGCTCATCACCCGTACGGCTTCGTAGGCGTCGACGGTCGCCTCGACCGCCACGGGAGCGCCCTCCGCGAGATCGCCCGCCGTGATCTGCGCGGGATCGCCGCCCGCGGCGAGGCACTTCACGATGATGTCGCGGTCGGTGACGATGCCGACGAGTTCGTCGCTGCTTTCGCTGCGCTTCACGGGAAGCGCGCCGATGCGGTGGGCGCGCATCATCTTGGCCGCGCGGTTGAGCGTGTCGGTCGCCAGGATGCATCGGACGCCAGGGGTCATCAGGTCACGGACAGCGGTCATGGGAGTCCTCCGAGGTGTGCGTATGCGCCACCGCCATGCTGGACGCACCCCGACTTGTAGGCGAGCGGTTGAGGGCGTATGGGTGACCGTGCGTGAACGTGGCACGCCCCACCTCGCAGGACGCCGGGCCCCGGCCGGACCCCGGTCGGGCCTCAGCCGGAGCTCAGCCGGGCCTCACCGGGACGGCGCCGGGCGGCCGATGTCCGGCGCGCCGGCCCGCAGCGAACTGCGGCCCGCCCGCCAGGCGCCCAGTACATGGTCCTCCCAGCGCGACTCCAGCAGTACGCTCGCCCGGATCCCGAACGCCACGTCCCCGGCCAGCTCCGGCTCCCTGGCCAGCAGGTCCCCGATCACATCGTGGCGCATCACCTGTTCGTGCACGGCGTCCGCCTCGATGTGCTCGGTGAAGAAACGCGTGCACTCCTCGCCCGCGCCCAGCCGTTCCAGAGCCTTCGCCATCCGGCGCGCGCCCGGCGGCGAGGTGATCTCCAGGGTGGCGAAGTTCCCGACCATCGCGCCGCGCAGCGCACGGCGCAGACCGAAGAGCGACATCACGTTGACGGTGGCGAGGGTGACGGCGGGCGCGAACTCCAGATACCGGCCGTAGCTCGCGTCCAGTCCCGCGCCCTCCATCAGGTCGGCGAACAGCCGGGCGTGCACCCGCTCGCCGTGGCCGCCGCCGAACTCGTCGAACTCCACCGCCACCAGCGACGCCTTGGCCTGCCCCTCCAGCCGGGGGATCAGCCACGCCTGCGGGTCGGACTCCTTCAGCTGGTAGAGCGAACGGTGGGCCAGGTACTCACGCATCTGTTCCCAGGTGCCGTCGTGCATCAGGTGGTGGGAGGCGCCGTCGCCCTCGACCGGTTCGACGAGCAGGGCGTCCAGTTCCGCTGTCACGTCGTCGCCGCCCGGCGCCGCCGCGCGCAGCGCGCCCAGGAAGGCGCCCTCCATGGCACCGCGGAGCCGCAGCAGATCCAGGTTCCACTCCTGGGAATCGGAGACACCCCGGATTCCCCGGTAGTGCGGCTCGTACGCCGTGTAGAGGGCCAGCTGGAGATCTTCCCCGAACGGATCCGCGGAAGCGGCCTCCTCCAGCGGCAGACCGCCGGGCGGGGGTGATCCGAGCAGTATGTCCCGTACGGCGCCCGACAGGGGCCCGCGCGAGGAGGGCAGTTCAGCGGTGGTGGTCATGCGTCGTCACCCTTGCCGTTCTTGACGTGGTCCTTCCCGTCCTTCTCGCCGTTTTCGTCGTTCTCACCCTTCTCGCCCTCGAGGTCCTCGAAGTCCTCGACCTTCTCCAGAGGGCGTACGGCGGGTCCCTGGAGCACCTCGCCGCCGATCCCGAACCGGGAGCCGTGGCACGGGCACTCCCAGGCGCGTTCGGCGTCGTTGAACCGCACGATGCAGCCCAGGTGCGTGCACCGGGCCGACAGCGCGTGCAGCTCGCCCGCGTCGTCGCGGTGGACCGCCAGCTGACGGGCGCCGCTGCGCACCACCGCGCCCTCACCCGGCGCGATCGCCGAGGCGGGCCCGCCGCCCGCCACGAACGGCAGCCGGTCGCCCACGAAGTGCCCGGCCGCCGCGGCCTGGAACCGCAGCAGTGACGGAGCCTCCTTCAACGGCTGGAGGCGCACCGGGTCGTACAGATCCGCCCAGGGCAGCTTCTGCCCGGTGATCCGTGCGGCGAGCAGTTTGCCCGACATCACGCCGCCGGCCATGCCCCAGCCGTTGAAGCCCGTCGCCACGAAGGCGTGACGCGCGCGCGGGTGCAGCGCGCCCACGAAGGGGACCCCGTCCGTCGGCTCGTTGTCCTGGGCGGCCCAGCGGTGGGTGAGCCGCACGTCCGGGAAGCGCTCCGTGGTCCACCGCTCCAGCCGCTCGTACCGTTCACCCACACGGCCAGCTCCCGGGGTGAACTTCTCACCCGTCACGATGAGCAGCCGCCGCCCCTCGCCGTACGGAGCGGTCCGCACCGACCGCGTCGTTCCCTCGGGCGTCAGGTACATGCCTCCCGGGTCCTGCGCCGCCGGGATGACGCCGGCCACCACCAGCTCGCGGTGCGGCTTCAACCGCGCGAAGAGGAGCGACCGGTCGAAGACCGGGTAGTGCGTGGCGACCACGACATCGCGGGCCGTGACCGTGCGCCCGTCCTCCGTCGTCAGCCGGCACGGCTCGCCTTCCTCCAGCCCGACGACCCTGGACTCCTCGAAGATCTGCCCACCGCGCCCCTCCAGATCGGCGAGGAGGGCGTACAGGTACTTGCGCGGATGGAACTGGGCCTGTTCCTCCACGCGCACCGCGCCCGCGACGGGGAACGGGAGTCCGGTCTCCTCCACGTACGACGCGGGCAGCCCGGCCTCGCGCGCGGCCCGTGCCTCCTCCTCGACCGTACGGGCCTCCTTGGCCGTCTCGGCGTACGTGAACGCCGGGACGCGCTCCAGTTCGCAGTCGATCCCGAGTTCGTCGCACACGGCCACCACGTGAGCGATGGCGTCCTGCTGCGAGCGGGCGTACAACGCGGCGCCCTGAGCCCCGCGGGTGCTGCGCAACCGCTGGTAGACCGTCCCGTGCAGGGCGGAGAGCTTGGCCGTGGTGTGGCCGGTCACTCCGGCCGCGACCCGGTTCGCCTCCAGCAGCGCGACCGACCTCCCGGCCCGGGCGAGCTCCCAGGCCGTACAGATCCCGGCGATACCCGCGCCGATCACCGCCACGTCCACGTCGAGACCTTCGGGCGCGCGGGGGCGCGCAGCGGTGTCGCCGTACTCCATCCAGTGCGAACCGGGGCGGACGGGAACATCCCTCATGTGCAGCTCCTTCTGGCAAGGCCGTTACGACCAGGGGTTTTCGAGGTACCCGCCTCTCATGCGCCTACTCAGACCACCTGGTGTGTATGCCCCACTGGAAGACACCGAACTGCTCGCACGGACCGCCCGTGAGGAACCGCGGATGCCCGGCGCCGACGTGCTCGACGTCGGCACCGGCACCGGCGCCCTCGCCCTGGTGGCCGCCGCATCCGGGGCGGCCAGCGTCACCGCCACCGACCTGTCGCGCCGAGCCGTTCTCGCGGCCCGGCTGAACGCCCGGCTGCGAGGACATCCGATCCATGTCCGCCGCGGGGACCTGCTGAGCACGGTGGCGAAGCAGAGCTTCGACGTGATCCTTTCCAATCCACCGTACGTCGTCTCCCCCGGCGGCGTACCGGCGAAGAGCGCCGACCTCACCTGGTGGGCGGGGGAGGACGGACGCGCGGTGCTGGACCGGCTGTGCGTGCAGGCGCCGCCCCTGCTGAGGCCGGGGGGCGTACTGCTGGTGGTGCATTCGGCGCTGTGCGGCGTCGGCGCGACCGTGGACGCCCTGACCGCCCAGGGGCTGCGGGCCGGGCCCGTCGCCCACGAGACAGTGCCGTACGGACCGGTGATGCGCCGGCACGCCGCATGGCTGGAGGCCCGGGGCCTGGTGGAGCCGGGTGAGACGAAAGAGGAACTGGTGGTCATCCGTGCCTGGCGCAGCTGAGAGTGGAACCCCCCGGACGCAGGACGACCGCGCTGTCCGGCGGGTCGTCGTCGACCCGCAGGGCCCGATGCTGGTCGAGGGCCCTGTCGAAATCACTCTGCCGGACGGCACGACCGCCCGCTCCGACCGGTTCACGGTGGCCGTGTGCGCCTGCCGGCGCAGCCGCCGCTACCCCTGGTGCGACACCAGCCACCGCCGCAGGACGAATGCCCGGCCCGCGGCCGGGTATCCGGCCGACTCCGGTGGACGGACAGCCGGTTCCGCATCCGAGACAGGAGGAACGATGACGACCGCACGCCAGATCATGTCCAGGGGCACGGAGTGCGTGGGCGAGCAGGAGACTCTGGCGGACGCCGCCCGGACGATGGCGCGGCTCGGCGTGGGCGCCCTGCCCGTCTGCGGCGCCGACGAAAAGCTCAAGGGCATGCTGACCGACCGCGACATCGTGGTGCGGGCCCTCGGAACGGGCAAGGACCCGGGCACGACGAAAGCCTCCGAACTGGCACGGGGCGAAGTGGTGTTCGTCCGGGCGGACGACGACGTCGACCAGGTGCTCCGCACGATGACGCGGCACAAGGTGCGCAGGCTCCCGGTGATCGACGGCCACCGGCTGGTCGGCATGATCACCCAGGCCGACGTCGCCAGGGCGCTGCCCGCACCCCAAGTCGGTGACCTCCTGGAGGCCCTGTCCACGGACTGATCATGGGCGACATTCTGGTGGGCACCTGCTCGTGGACCGATTCCGCGCTGGTCTCCAGCGGCTGGTACCCGAGGGGCGCCAGGGGAGCCGAGGGGCGGCTGCGGCACTACGCCTCCCGGTTCCCCGTGGTGGAGGCCGACAGCACGTTCTACGCCCTGCCTTCCGAGCGCGTCAGCGCCCTGTGGGCGGAGCGCACCCCCGAGGGCTTCCTCTTCGACGTGAAGGCGTTCGCCCTCCTCACCGGGCACGGCGCCCGGGTGGGCGCGCTTCCGGCCGACCTGCGCCCGGCGGGCCTGGCCCCGACGGCGTGGGTACGCAAGTCCCAGCTGCGCCCGGAAGCGGTGACGCAGCTGTGGCAGCGGTTCACGGCCGGGGTTGCGCCTCTGCGCGACGCCGNCATCGAGGAGTGCCGGGAGCGGGCCGGCACCCCGATCGCCGTGGAGTTCCGGCACCCCGGGTGGCTCGCCCCGGACCGCATCGACGAGACGGCCGGCTTCCTGCGGAGCAAGGGCATCCCCCTGGTGGCCGTCGACACGCCCCAGGGGCTGCCCGAGTCGGTGCCGCCCGTCGCGGAGGCGACGGCGCCCGCGCTCTCGGTCGTACGGTTCCACGGGCGCAGCCCGCAGTGGGGCACCGGCAGCAAGGAGGACCGCTACCGGCACCGCTACACCCACGAGGAACTCAGGAGCTGGCTCCCGCGCATCCGCGCGCTCGCGGAACGTACGGAACAGGTCCACGTGCTCTTCAACAACTGCTGCGCGGAGGCGTCGGTCGAGGCGGCCGAAGCGATGTGCGAAGTGCTGGCGGAGCAGGGGATCAGCGGGACAGCGGGACCTGACCGCCCCGGGTGAGCGTCCCGCAGGTGTCCCCGCACATCCCCGGGCACGTCTCCGGGCTCCCTGCCGGCCGGCCGGTCCGGTCAGCCCGGCCGTACCGGCAGGAGGTGGGGACATGCGCGACGCCGACCCGGGCCTCTTCGGGCCCGAATCCGTCACCTGGCAGATGCACGGCGACCCGGTGATGTGGATAGGGGGCCTCCGCGCGCTCTACCTCCAGGCACTGCACCCGCGCGCCGTCCGCGGCGTCCTGCAGAACAGCGACTTCCGCCAGGACGCCTGGGGCCGGCTGATGCGCACCGCCTCCTTCGTCGGCGCCCTCACCTACGGCACCACGGACGCCGCCGAGCGGGCCGGCGCCCGGGTCCGCAAGATCCACAGCATGCCCGGCACCACCGACCCGGCCACCCGCGAGCGCTACGGCGTCGACGAGCCGGAGGCGCTGCTGTGGGTGCACTGCGCCGAGGTCGGCTCGCACCTGGACGTCGCGCGCCGCTCGGGACTCGGGATCGACGACGCCCAGGCCGACCAGTACCTCGACGAACAGCGCGAAAGCGCCCGCCTGGTCGGCCTTGACCCGGCCCGGGTCCCGGCGTCCACGGCCGGACTCGCCGCCTGCTTCGAGCAGGTGGGGCCGGAACTCGCCGCCGGGCCCGAAGCGCGCGAAGTCGACGACTTCCTCCGCGGCCCCCCGGTGCATCCGCTGCTCGTACCGGCGCGCGCCCTGCTGTGGCGGTGCGTGGCCGCCCTCGCCTACGCCTCACTGCCTCCCTACGCCCACGACCTGTACGGCCGCCCCGCCGCCGCACCGCAGACCGTGACCCGCAGGCTCGCCATGGCCGGAACCGCCCTGCGCTGCGTCCCCTCCCGCGTGCGGTGGCAGCTGCCGCCCCAGCACATTCTGAGAGCGATGGCGCGTCTCGGCCCCGACGCGCGCCCCGCCCCGTACAAACTCCGCAGACAGGCGGCCATACTGGGCGGTCCGGGGAGGGCGCAGCGAAACGACGGGGGCGACAGCACGAGATGGCGGACACCAGGCTGATCCAAGGCCGGTACCGGCTGCTCGACCTGATCGGGCGCGGGGGCATGGGCGAGGTGTGGCGGGCCCGCGACGAGTCGCTGGGCCGCCGGGTCGCCGTCAAGTGCCTCAAACCGGTGGGGCCTCAGCACGACGAGTCCTTCACAAGGGTGCTGCGCGAACGCTTCCGCAGGGAGGCGCGCGTGGCCGCCGCCCTCCAGCACCGCGGTGTCACCGTCGTCCACGACTTCGGCGAGCACGACGGCGTTCTCT
The DNA here is from genome assembly GCF_039533765.1 of Streptomyces enissocaesilis. NCBI lineage: Bacteria > Bacillati > Actinomycetota > Actinomycetes > Kitasatosporales > Streptomycetaceae > Streptomyces > Streptomyces enissocaesilis. The sequence continues at coordinate 254,306 of NZ_BAAAUD010000034.1, forward strand.
ACCTCGTGATGGAACTGCTCGAAGGGCGCAACCTCAGTCAGCTCCTGGAGGACAACAAAGCGCATCCGCTCGACGTCGCCGATGTCGTCGACATCGCCGAGCAGGTCGCCTGGGCCCTGGCCTACACGCACGACCAGGGCATCGTCCACCGGGATCTGAAGCCCGCCAACATCATGCGGCTCACCGACGGCACGGTGAAGATATGCGACTTCGGCATAGCGCGCCTGGGCCAGGACATCGGCTTCAGCTCCCGGCTCACCGGCACCGGGATAGCGATGGGCACCCCGCACTACATGTCGCCCGAGCAGATCGGCGGCGACCACGTCGACCACCGCAGCGACCTCTACTCGCTGGGGTGTGTGCTGTACGAGATCGCCACCGGCGTTCCGCCGTTCGACCTCGACGACGCCTGGGCGGTCCTCGTCGGACACCGCGACACGCAGCCCCGGCCGCCGCGCGTCCACCGCCCCGAACTTCCCGAGTTCTTCGACCGCGTCGTCCTCGACCTGCTCGCCAAGACGCCCGAGGAACGGCCCGCCGACGCCAAGGACCTGGCGCACCGCCTGACCGCGGCACGCGCGTCGGGCTCCGTCGCCGTGCCGCTGCCCGCGCCCGCCCTGCGCCCGCCCGCCGGGCGCCCCGAACAGCCGCCGTCGCGCGCCCCCCGCCTGCCCTCCTGGACCCGCGGCATGACGACCGGCCACAAGGCGAGCGGCACGTGGGCCCTCGCGTCCGCCCCGCCCGACCACGCGGCGGGCCTGACGGGGGAGTGGACCACCGGCGCGGGCCCGCGGGCCGCGCCCGCCGCTCCGGCCGCGCTCCGGCCGGAGCGGCACACTCCCTCGCCCGAGGTACTGGCCGTACTCACCAGCAGGCACGACGCGGGCCTCAGCCTCGGCCGCCTCGGCCGCTGGAACGAAGCGGGCGAGGTGCACCGCGCGGTCGCCGCCGAGCGCGAACGCGCCCTGGGCCCGGACCACCCCGACACCCTCGCCAGCCACTACGAGGTCGGCTTCACCCTCAGCAGGACCGGGCGCGCCGCCGAAGCCCTGCGCGAGTTCGACCGCGTGGCCGAGGGCCGCGAACGCACCATGGGCCCCGACCACCCCGAGACGCTCGCCGCACGGCAGGAGACGGCGTACGTACTGGGCCAGCTCGGCCGCCACGAGGAGGCACACCAGGTGTACGCGGACGTGCTCGCCTCCCGGGAACGCACCATGGGGCCCGAGCACCCCGACACGCTGCGCTGCCGGCACAACCTGGCGTTCAACCTCGGCAGGCTGGGGCGTCTGGAGGACTCGTACCGCATGGCGCACGAAGTCGCCACGGCCCGCACCAGGGTGCTCGGCGCGACGCACCCGGACACGCTCGTCACGCGGTACGAGGTCGCGTACGCACTCGGCCGGCTGGGGCGCTGGACGGAGGCCCTCCAGACGTACCGGGATGTCGCCCGGGCCCGCGCGCGGGCGCTCGGCGCCGACCACCCCGACACCCTCGCGGCCCGTTACGAGATCGGCATCAGCCTCGGACGGCTCGGCCGCAGCGCGGAGGCCCTGGAGCTCTACCGGGACCTGGTCGACGACCGCACCCGGGTGCAGGGCCCCGCCGATCCCGAGACGCTGCGCGCCCGGCACGGCCTCGGCGTCAACCTCGGCCGCCTCGCCCGCTGGGAGGAGGCCCTGGCCGAGGCCCGCGACGTCTGCGCGATCCGCGAACGCGTCCTGGGACCCGACCACCCCGATACGCTCGTCAGCCGCCGCGAGATCGCCGTCGGCCTCGGCTGGCTGGGCCGCTGGGCCGACGCGCTCGCCGTCTACCGGCAGGTCGCCGAGGCCCGCGAACGCGTCCTCGGCGCCGACCACCCCGACGCCCTGGCCGGCCGCCACGACGAGGCGCACTGCCTGGAACAGCTCGGGCGGGGCGCGGAGGCCGTCGAGCTGTACCGGCGGGTGGCCGACCTGCGCCGACGGGGCGGGGCGCGGAGCCACTGAGCCGCCGGGCCGCTGAACGGCCGAGTCCGGGAACTGCGGCTGCCCGGCGGCCAGGTCTTCCACCGCGCGCTCTTTTTCCCGTACGCCGGCGAGTCCGCCGCCCCGTACGCCGGCGAGACCGCCGGGACGGACCGGCGGGGCGTCGGGACGGCGCGCGAGCGTCCTGCTGCGCGGCGCGGGAGCCGTACGCGGCGACGGAGTCGGCGCAGTCCCCGGCCACCACGCTGCGATGGCCGCACCCGGGCGCTGATCTGGGGCCGGCCGCATCCGGCCCGGCGGCTACCGGTCAGTCCTCGGAGGCCGTCCAGCCCGTCGCCTCGACGCGGGCGGCGTCAGCGGGCCTGGCCTCGTCGAAGAGGACGCGGCGGCCGTCGTCGACCCGCAGTCCGTCGACGTACGCACCCCGCCCGACGTACAGCGTGTCGGTCCGGTACCGCCAGCGCAGCCGCACCTCCTTGCCGCGCCAGGCCGCGAGGTCCGCGCTCAGCCGGTGCCAGACGCGCCCCGACCAGCCGGTGACCGCGCCCGCCGGGTGCGTCTGCGGCTCCCGGCCCCCGCGTACGGTCGTGAACGGCACCGCCTGCCAGGTGGCGCCCCCGTCCGCCGAGGCTTCGAGGAAGAGGCGGTCGGACCCGGGTTCGGTGTCCCACCACAGCGAACAGCGCAGACGCGGGCGGTCCGAGGCGAGGGGCAGGGCGGGCAGGGCGAGCGTGGCCGTGGTGGCGGAGGCCATGCCGGAGAACCAGGCGGTGCGGCCGTGGGCCGGGCGTACGGCGACGGCGCGGGCCAGGTTGTTGGCCGCGGCCACCCGCGGGGCGCTGCCGGAGCGCCAGTTGCGCACGGGATGGACGGAGTTGCCGAGTACGACGAGGAAGGAGTCGGCCGACGGGTCGAGGACCAGACTGGTGCCGGTGAACCCGGTGTGGCCGGCGGTCTTCGGAGTGGCCATCGCGCCCATGTACCAGTGCTGGTGGAGCTCGAAGCCGAGGCCGTGCTCGTCGCCGGGGAAGGCGGTGTTGAAGTCGGTGAACATCAGCTCCACCGACTCGGGCTCCAGGATCCGCGCCCGCCCGTACGCGCCGCCGTTGAGGAGCGTACGGGCGAGGACCGCCAGGTCCCAGGCGGTGGAGAACACTCCGGCGTGTCCCGCGACACCGCCGAAACCGTACGCGTTCTCGTCGTGCACCTCGCCCCACACCAGACCCCGGTCGAGACCGGACCAGGGCAGCCGGGCGTCCTCGGTGGCGGCGATCTTCGGCTTCCAGGAGGCGGGCGGATTGAAACGGGTGCGGTGCATCCCGAGCGGGGCGGTGATCTCGTCGTGGAGCAGGGCGTCCAGAGTGCGACCGGTGATCTCTTCGAGCACCAGCTGCAACGAGATCAGGTTCAGGTCCGAGTAGAGGTACGTGGTCCCCGGCGCACTGGCCGGCGTCTCGTTCCACAGAAGCCGCAGCTTCCCCTCCCGCGTCGGCTCCTTGTAGAGCGGAATCCACGCACGGAACCCGGACGTGTGCGTGAGCAGCTGACGTACCGTCATGTCCTGCTTCCCCGCGCCCCCGAACCGCGGGAGATACGTGGCGACCCTCTCCTCCAGCTCCAGCGCGCCCCGCTCGATCTGCTGCACGGCGAGCACGGAGGTGAGGAGCTTGGAGACCGACGCCAGGTCGAAGACCGTGTCCTCGGCCATCGCGATCCGCTGGTCCGCCGGGAACTCCACCGCCGTGTCGGTCTTCTCGTCGTACGCCGAGTAGCGCACCGCCGAGCCGATCGCCTGATGCAGCGCCACCGTGCCGCCCCGCCCGGCGAGCAGGACCGCGCCCGCGTACCAGGGGTGCTTGGGGGAGGGGCCGAGGTAGCGCTCCGCGTCGGTGACGAGTTGCTTCAGGGGGCCGGGGAGCAGCCCGGCGCGCTCGGGCGAACCGCGCCGCAGCGTCGGCCGCCCACCGCCCGCGCCGGCTTCCTTCGCCGCCGCCGCCCACCCGGCGGCGGGCGGCGCGAGCACCAGGGCGCCGCCCAGCGCCATGATGCCGACGCCCAGCCCGCGCCGGCTGATCCCTCTGTCCGCTGCACCGTCGGTCACGAGCCACCCCTTGTGAAAGTAACTTCCGCCACGCGCTCAATAGGCGAAACTTTCTTGCAGGCGAAGGGTGCTGTCAACCGTCCCCGCACTCACACGATGGCCGTCACGGTCACCGTCACAGCGGCCCTGACGGGGCGTCCGCCCGTCGCGGCCGCCCCTGCGGCTGTCTCCGCAGCCGCCTCGACCGCCGCGCGGACCGCGCGCGTCACGTCCACCGCCCGGTGACCGCGCAGGACCGCGAGCTGTACGTCGATCCGCCACCCGCCCGAACCCTCCGCCGCCCTGGCCCGCACGCCACCGCAGCTCCCCGGCCGCTGCCCCGTCGCGCCGCGCAGGACATCGGCGATCCCGGGACGCAGGAAGGCCACGCCCGGCACCGCGAGGGCCGCCTCGGCGGCCGCCCGTTCCAGCCGCGCCCTGCTGGTCCGCGCCGTCATCGGCCGTTCCCGTCGGGCTCGTCGAGGATGTCGATCACCCGGACGTCGATGGTCCGCACCGGCATGCCCAGTACCTCCCCGGCAGCCGCGGCGACCCGTGCGCGGACCGCGCCACAAGCCTCCGGCAGGGCCCAGAAAAGGGCCACCGCCACCTCGATCTCCACCCGCGCCGCGTGGCCCACCGGGGCGATGCGGCAGCTTCCCGTGCGTACCCCGGGCAGTGCGTCGGCAGCCGCCCGCAGCGCCTTCGCCGCGGCGGCCTCGAAGACCCAGCTGTCCTCGTCCGGCTCACCGAGGGGCAGCGTGCGACCGGGCCGCAGTTCCAGGCGCACGATGTCCATCACGCGGGCCGTCACCGCTTCGGCGTCCGGCTGGTCCGACTCCGTGTCCTGCGCGGCGCGGGCGCGGTTGACGAATGCGTCCAGTGCCCGCAGTTCGTCGAGCGCGGCGGCGCAGTGCGGGCAGTCGTCCCGGTGGTCCCCCGGACCTTCCTGGTCCTCTTGGTGCTCCTCGGCGAGGCGGGCGTCCCAGACGTCGGCAAGGGAGCGTCCGCACAGCAGCAGTTCCTCGTCCGCGGGATCGGGACCGCCCGCCGGTTGTGCGTTCAGCGCCATGCGCTCATCACCTCCGTCAGGGAGCGCCGCGCCCTGAAGATCCGGCCGCGGACCGCCTGGTGGCTGATCCCGACGGCGTCCGCGATCTCCTCGTACGGCAGTCCGTGCAGTTCGCGCAGGACCCAGCAGGCGCGCTGCTCCGGCGAGAGCCGGCCCAGCGCCGCGGACAGCTCCTCGAGGGCCGCTCCGGCCTCGGCGGCGCGCGCCGGGGAGCCGGTGTGCTCGGGCGCGGCCGGCTCGGGAACGGCGTCCAGGCCGGTCACCGGCCTGCGGGCGCGCAGCAGGTTCAGACAGCGGTTGGTGACGATCCGGTACATCCAGGTACGGAAGGCGGCCTCGCCCCGGTACTCCGGCAGCCTGCGCCAGGCGCTGACGAAAGCGTCCTGCACGGCATCCTCCGCTTCGGTCCTGCTGCCGAGCATACGGAGGCCGAGCCGCAGGAGCGGCGGCCCGTGGCGGCGGACGAGGACCTCGAACGCCTCCTCGTCGCCCTCGCGGGCCCGCACGGCCAGCAGCGCGTCCTCGTCGGACTCCGACGGGTCCTGCGTACGCTGCGGCGGTTCATCCCCGTCCCCGGGCACTCGGCGGCTCCTCTCGTTCCTGCCTTGCATCTGTGCGTCTGCTGCTCGGACACGGCCGCGGTGGATGTGTCACGGCGAACGTGTCACGCCCCCCGTGACGGCCCGGCGGAAAAGAGGGTTGGGATCCGCGTGACACTTCACCGGGCCCGGTGTCCAACGAAGTGACAGGGCACATGTATTGAGAACTCCGAAACTCCGAGGGGAAATCCGATGACGTCGAACACAGTCTCCGCCGGATCGCCGAACGCCTCCACCGCACGCAAGGGACCGGACGCGGGGCACACCACGACCGTGGGCGCCGGGGCGACCGGCGCCGCCGAGCCCGCCGGGACCCGTGGCAGGACGTCGATCGCCGATGTCGTGGTGGTGAAGATCGCGGGCATGGCGGCGCGCGAGGTCCCGGGCGTGCACGACATGGGGGGCGGCCTGTCGCGCACCTTCGGCGCGGTACGCGACCGGGTGCCGGGCGGGCGGCCCAACGTGGGGCGCGGGGTCAAGGTCGAGGTCGGCGAGCGCCAGACGGCGATCGACATCGACCTGGTCGTCGAGTACGGCGTACCGATCATGGACGTGGCGCGGGACGTCCGGGAGAACGTGATCTCCGCCGTCGAGCGGACCACGGGTCTGGAAGTCGTCGAGGTGAACATCTCCGTCGACGACGTGCACCTGCCCGACGAGTCCGACGAGGGCGGCTCGAACGCCGAATCCCGCGTGGAGTGAAGGGGTTCGCGGCGATGAGCGCAGCACAGCTGGGACCGGTGGCGGGCATGGCGCTCGCCTTCGCCGCGTGGTTCGGCGGGTTCGGTGCGTTCCTGCTGGTCGGGGCACTCGGCGGCGTGGGATTCGCGGTCGGCCGGGCCTTCGACGGGGGCGCCGGCGGTACGGACCTGCGGCGGTTCCTGGACGGCATCGCAGAGCGGAGGCGCTGACGGTGCGGGGCGAGCCGGGCGGACGGGCCGCCGACCGCGGTACGACGGTGATCACCGACCGGGCGCTGCGCCGCGTCGTGTCGCGCGCCGCCGCGGAAAGCCTCGGACAGGACGGGAACGCCGGGCACGCCGCCGTCACGAGGCGCGGGAGTTCCGTCCGCGTCTCGCTGGGCATCGGTCTGCGCTATCCGGCGGACTCCACCGGACTCGGGGCGCGGGTGCAGGCGCATGTGGCCTCCCGTACCGCCGAGTTGACCGGGTTCAGCGTCTCGGCGGCGGAGGTGGTGGTCAGCCGGCTGCGACCGGACCCCGCCGCCTGCCGGCCGGAAACGGCACCCGCCCTCGTCGAGGGGGCCGGCGCGGCGCCGGCGGACGCGGGCCGCCGGGAGTGGTCGGCCCGGCGGCTGCCCGCCGCGCTCGCCGCCCTGGCGGGGACCGCGGCGGGCGGGGGACTGCTGTACGACATGGCGACGACCGGGGGCCGTAGGGCCGCACGCGTCCAGGACGGTGTCCTGGACCGGCTCGCGGACGCGGGCAGCGGCAGCGTCTGGCCGGTGGTGGCAGGAGCATGCCTGGCTCTCCTCGGAGCATGGCTGGTCGTGCTCGCGCTCACCCCGGGCGCCCGCCGCCTGCCGATGGCCGTGCCCGCTTCCGGTGTACGGGCCGCCCTGGACCGGGGCAGTGCCCGTGCGCTGCTGCGGGACGCGGCGCTCGACGTACCCGGCGTGGCGGCGGCCCGCGTACGGCTGCGCCGCGCGCACCGCGTCCGCGCACGCGTCACGGTGGCCTTCGGGGATCCGGACGCCGTGCGTACGGCGGTGCACGAGCGGCTGTGCGCGACGCTCCCGGCCCTGGGCACGGCACGGCCCGGTCGCGTACGGGTCGGGGCCGTACGCGACCGCGACTGGTGCGCACCCGCACCCGTCGGGGAGGAGGAGCAGCCGGAAACGCACGAGGACGGGCACGGGCACGAAAACGATCAGGATCACGAGAGGGGACGGCATGAAACCGGCGCGCCGCACAAGACCGTTGCGTGACGGTCTCAACCGCGCGCTGCTGGCGCTCCTGGGCGCGGCGGCGCTGGCAGCGGGGACCTGGCCGGCCGTCACCGGCCTGGTCCGGGAGGTCCCCCCGTGGTGGCCGCTGCCGGGAGAAGGCCTACGGCCTTCCGTCCCCGACTGGGGTTCGCCCGCCGTGATCGCCCTGACCGGCGCGGTCACGGCGGCCTCGCTCGGGTGGCTCGTGGCGCAGGGCCCCGGGCGCGGACCGCGTCGCCTCGCGCTTGCCCACCCGGCGCTCCACCTCCGTACGAGGGCCCTGGTGCGCGCCCTCCGTACCGAGGCCGAGGCGGTCCCCGGAGTGGCCGGGGCGCGTGTACACCTTTCGGGAAGGGCCGCCCGCCCCCGGCTGGACATGGCCGTACTGCTGGAGCCGGAAGCGCGTCCCGCGGCGGTGCTGGAACGCCTCGCCGGGGAGCAGCTGCGGGCCGCACGCACCGCCGCGGGCAGTGAACGGCTGGTGCTCAGCGTGCGGTTCCGGGTGCGCGGGCACCGGGCCGGCCGCGCCCGCTGACATCGGCGGAGCACCTCCCTGTCACCCACACAGGTGATATGACCGCGCACCGCGTGAGGACTCGGCCGGGCAGGTGTCCGGAAGGGCAGCGGTGCATGTCGGCACCGGTATGAGGGGAAGGAGAGTCCCTTGCTCACCAGCATGACTCACTTGGTCGCGGCCCGGCTCTGCGCGTCGAGTATCGGCGTCCGGTACACCGTCACCGTCTCTCTGACGTACGCGTGCGACGATCCGCTGGCCGTCCATCTGACCTTCCCGGCCGACGCGTCCCGCAACGACGCCCCGGCGACCTGGACGTTCGCCCGCGGGCTGCTGGCGGCGGGCCTGCACGCGCGGGCCGGGGTGGGCGACGTGCAGGTGTGGCCGCACGACGAGCGGTGGGTCACGGTGAGCCTGACGGCGCCGGAGGGCGCGGCCGTGGTGGAGCTCGACCGGCGCGGCCTCCAGCGCTTCCTCGCCCACGCGTTCGCGGCCGTACCGGCGGCCGAGGAAACACAGCGCCTCGCCGTCGACGCCCTGATCGAGTCCCTGCTCGCTTCGGGCTGATCCGGGAAGCTCCGGGCCGGTCGGGAAAGCCCCGGGCCGCTCCGGGGCGTACGGGCGGGATCAGCGGGACCGGCCTTTCCGCCGCGAGCAGGGCGGGCAGCGGCACGGCCCCTCGTGGGCGAAGTGATCCTCCGGGGTGGACGCGGTGGTCGCGAGCCGCTCCGGCCCGGCCCTGCGCGAAGCGCTCTCGCCGGGGCCCGTGGCGTCGGCCGCCCCGGCGAGCAGAGCTCCGAGGTCCGCCAGCGCCCTGGCGGCGGCCCGGTGTCCGCGCCGGCCTCGATCGACGGCTGGCGGGGCCGGGGAGCCGTCGCCCGGCGCGACGCGCCCGCCCCGCTGTCCGCGGCCGGGCGCAAGGTGTGCGTCGAGACGCCGACGGCGTACGAGAACGGCCTCGCCGGCGACCGGGACCGGACATGCTCACGGACCGTCCCGACGACCGCGCGACGGGGCGCCCGCCCCGCCCGGTGAGCAACCGGCGCGTCGGCGGAGGCTCCGCGCGCGCGACGGGCCCCACCGGTGGGGGCCCGCCGCCGTGTCTTCGCCGGGGTCAGCGCTCGCGTACGCGCTCCACCCGCAGCTCCGGCGACCTGAGGATGTCCTTCTCGCAGAACCGCGACGTCACCCAGCGCTCGCCCGAGTACAACCCGGTCTGGTCGCTGGAGTGCGGCGAGGCCGGGTTCGACGACTGCGCGTAGGCCAGCAGGGTGCGCGCCACCGGGCAGCGGCCGCCGTCCCAGCCCACCGCCTGGATGTGGCTGGAGCCGGCCGTCACCTCGGTGTAGCCGCCGCCCGCCGCGTTCCACACGGGCTCGATCTTGTTCCAGATGCCGAGCGACTCCGTACCGCCGTGGATCGGGAGGCGCTTGCCGCCGCGTACGACGAACTGGTGCTCGCCCAGCGGCGCGTCGAGCGCGATGCCCGCCGCCCTGAGTTCTTCCACCGCGCCCGTGAGGGCGGTGGCGAAGCCGGGTACGGCCGTGTCGAGCGTGTGCGGCGTACGCACCGGATCGGCGGGGGAGAACGGCACCTTCCACAGCTGGGCCGCCGGCACGGACGCCACCAGCCTGCGCCAGAACCGGTCGAAGAGCAGCGCGCCCCTGCTGTCGCTGTCCACCGTCCTGTCCCACCGTCCCAGGACCTCGCACACGTCCTTGAGGTCAGGCCGGTCCGCCGCGAGCGCCGTGCACGCCTTCGCCGTGTCGGCCGCCGCCAGATCACCGGCGGGTGCCCGGTTCGCGAACTGCTGCCGTTGCAGGTCCCCGACGGTCAGCCGGCCCCTCTCCGCCATGGCCGACACGTCCTCGACCGCGCCGCGCGTGCGCAGGGAACGGGGCGTCGCGACGCTGCCGAAGACCCGCTCGTAACCGGTCAGCGGCCGGTCCGCGTTGGTCAGCCAGGCGCTGTCGTTGGAGTTCTCCGCATGGTAACGCGTGGTTGCGACACGTAAGCAGCGAGTAGGCGTCGTCAGCCGGAGCGCACCGGCGCACTGCTCAGCGTCGATCGGGTACACCATCACGCGGGACGCTATCTCAGGGGTGTTGAGCGCCTGCGCGGTCTGGGCCCTCGGCAACACGCTGTTGATGCAGCAGGCCCTCGCAGATCCGAAGTGGGCGGACATGCTTACCGATGCCGACCGGCGTGCCCTGTCACCGCGGTTCTGGACGCACGTGAATCCCTATGGCTCGAACTGGACATGAACAGTTGGCGGTGACCGGCGACATGGGTTGCGCCGGTCATTGCGGGATTCCTGGCGTACGGAGACCGGGCGCGTGGACGAGCTGATCGGCTTGATCCTCCATTCCTGGGCGGCGCAGGGCGATCGAGGCGGCAGCGGCGCTCCCGGCACGGATGGCCAGTGCGGGGATCGGGCGGAGGGCGGCTGCGGCCGCAATCTGTGATCGCCGTGAACGTCCACGAAGCCGCCGTCCTGAATGCACTGCCTCCCGGCGCACCGGCCCCTAACCTGCTGGGCATCCACCGTCCCGCCGACTGGACCGCCGTTGTTATCGCCCACCTGGACGGGTCACATCCCAACCTATGCCCGGCCTCCGGCGACGCCGAACAGACCTGGGCCCTGCTGGACACGCTCACCTCCAGCCCAGCCCAGCCCCGCCCCGACGCCGTACGCCGCAGCGGTGAGCACGGCGCACTCCACGGCCGCCGCTCTGCACGGCTGGGACGAACCGGCCGGCCGACCTCGCGCCCACCGCTCGAACTCTCCTGCCGAAGCTCGCCGAACGGGAAGCGGCTTGGCCCGCCCTCGCCCGCGGAGACCGCATCGTCCACGGCGGCTTGGGCCGACAGCATGGTCCGCGACCATGACCGCGACGTGACTTTCGTCGACTGGGCCTATGTCACCACCGGACCCGCCTTCATCGACGCCGCCTCCCTCGCGCCACAGCTCATCCTCGCTGGCCACGCCCCCGCGGGAATCGCGCGCCTGCTGCGGGACTACCCCGCCACCGCCATCAGCCCCGACACCACTACGGCGTTCCTCGCCGTGCTCACCGGCCACTGGCACCGCAACACCCGCAAGCCCGCGCCCCCGGCGCCCCTGGACTGCGCGCCTACCAGCACCGGGCCGCCGCGGCCGGACTCACCCTCCTCTGCCACCTCCTGAGCTGAAGCCCCCACGACCTCCGCTCGACTCCCGGATGGACCGCCTCACGGAACCCGCGACGTAGTCCGCCAAGGGGACTGGGGCGCGGTGCCGCCGACCCGGGTCAGCCGCCGGCGCCGCCCTTCGGCTCCCTCGCCGACGCCCAGTCCAGCACCTCCGAACTGCCGTACACGCCCGAGCACCCCCGAGCGGAAACCGGAGCGCTGACGACGCCAGGAACCTTGCGCCCACTCCGGCCGCCGCGGGTGACCCCGCGGTCAGCACGCCCGGGCCGTCGGCGCTCCCGGCCCCGGTCGACGACGACCAGGCGGTCGGACTCCGCGAGGCCCAACAGCACCACCTGCCGGACATCACCCTCGCCCCGCTCCGCTTCGCCCGCGCCAACGACCCCGCCTTCCCGACCTCGGTCGACAAGTGCGGCACCGAACTGCTCTACCGCGTCGGCGACTTCAAGAAGTGGGCCCGCAACCGGCCCAGCGCCGCCACCGGCACCACCGACCCCGAACGACCCCGGCGGTCGCGCGGGGCGGGCATCCGCCCCGCGCGACCGCCTGCACCCCTGCCGGACCGGAGCCGGGGGAAGGATCCAGCGATCCTGATGTACACCTGAACCATGAAGACCCAGGAAGCGTTCTGCGTGCGATGCGGCAGTGCAGACACCCGAGTTACCCGCCTTGACCAGACCAGCGCGGAAGGCACCTGCTTCCGCTGCGACCAGCCCTTCCGCGCCACACTGTGCCAGGGCTGCGGAGGCTTCCGCATCGACGGCTCCTTCGGTGTCTCCGGCACGGGGTTCGAGAACCTCCCCGAGACCGTGAAGTGCTGGGACTGCGGTCACCGCAACTCGCTTCGCGACCCCGGCCCGGAGTAGGCCGCTGGCGCCGGCCCCGCCGCTCGCGGCCCGGCGCCGCCGACCCAACTTCCCAGGGCCTTGCACGCACTCCAGCGCGATGCCGTGGTCCTGAGCAGCGGCACCGATGCGTCGGCAGACGATCGCGTGCTGGTGCCGCTCGGTATGTCAGTCCCCCGCACTACCCTCCAACGAGGAAGACGTGGAGGGGGCAAAGTGGCCAACGATGGAATCGATCAGCGAGCGATCGAGAAGCACGTGAAGGCGCTCAAGAAGGCGTATGAGCGGGCTGCCAAGAAGTACCCGGTTACGATTCCGGTCGCGGGCAGGGGCTTCACCCCCTCATTCACCGGCGCTGGGACGGGAATCGAGCAGGACCCGCAGCTGGTCCGATTCCTGATCTGGCTGGGTGAACAGCCTCAGAGACAGTACGCAGAGCAGGACGCCTACGCCGAATACTCGGGCGTCTCTCTGGATGATGTTCAAGTTCTGGCCCTCGAGCTCGAGCGAGACGGCCTGGTCGACTCCATGGGCTCCTTCGGTGCAGACGACTCCTACCAGGTGACTGCGGACGGGCGAGTCGAACTTCGGCGGCTTGCCCAGCTACGCGACACCCCCGCCGCTCGGCACCGCTACGCGACTGACGCCTTTCTGCGGTGGCTGTACGACACCGCTCATGACCGACGCGCCACCCACCCAGCCGGCTTCCTGACCACCGCCGAGGCGCACTTCGCCGGGGGCGAACTGTCAGAGACCGAACTCGACTACGCCCTGGCACGCCTGACGAACTCCGGCCTCGTCGAAAGCGAAGACACGGAGCCCAAGGCCGTCGCCATCACCATCGACGGCATCGACTGCGTACTTTCTGGAGCAACCGTGAGCGACTACCTCAACCGCACCCGCCCCGGCGACTACTACAGCATCCACGGCACGAACGTAGTCGCCGGATCTCAGGCCAAGGTCGAGCAGCACAACCACAACAACGCCTTCGACCCCAGCGCCCTGCGGGAGTTCGCCGCACTGGTCCAGCAGCTCGCCCCGACCTACGGCATCGACCCCGAACAGCGGGATGCGCTCATCCATGACGCGGAAGTCCTCGCCGAGGAGACCAGCGGCGACAACGCACAGCCTGGCCGCATCCGCACCGCCTACGACACGGTGATGGGCCGCCTCGCCGAGATCAGTGCAGCCTCCGCCGGCCTCACCACCACGATCCAGCAAGGCCAGCAGGCACTCGGTACCGTCTTCGGCGGCTAGCTTCCGCTCCAGGAACCTCCGAGTGGGTGGCTGCCCCTCACGACAGACAGCCACCCACTCGTCTACCCCGCCCACTCCAGCCCGAGGTCCGCCAGCGCGGCGCCCTCGCCGAAGTCGTCCTCCGCGAGCGCACGCTGCTTCCAGAATCGCACCAGGCTCGTACGGACCCTCTACCCGCGGCTGGACCGCCTCACCGAACCCGCCCCGGCCATCACGTAGCCCGGCGGCCCGATGGGTCGGACACCCTTGAGAACGCTGCGTCCGCGCCCGGAGACCCAAAGCAGCTATGCTTCGTCTTCTTCGTCGGGGCGATCGAGGTCCTGGCCCAACGCACGCAGCAAGGCGTGGGCCCCTGCCAGCCTCGGCTGTGGTCAAAGAACGCGGGAGAGGCGGATTCGCGGATTCCGCGTCCTTTCCCCGGCCAGGAACGGCATCATCTCCTGGCCGGGGCGGTGAGATGTTCGCTGGCGAAGGTGGGCGTCGAGGGACGCGTCGTCGCGCCTCGTGGGAATTCACACAGGCTGGCAACTTCCGCGCATGGCTCGCCCGTCAAGGGAGTGCCTTGGGCGGGATGGAAGCCAGGTGGCCTTCCCCCATGGTCCCGGTGATGGTGTTTCCGGGCTGTTCTGCCTCGGCCGACCGCGGAACGGGAAGATGAGTTCATCCGGCGCGGTCGCATGAGAGTTGTCTAGCGCGAGGCGGGCATGAATTCGGCTTGTGGTCGGCCGAGGTGCTGGGCGAGCTTGGCAGTGGTGGTCGCAGCATCGCGGTGTGTAATGCCGACCATTCCCAGGCGCTCTGCCGCGACGATGTTCTGCTTCAGGTCGTCGATCATGACGATCTCGGTCGGGTGGCAGCCCAGTCGGTCGCAGGCGATTTGGTAGAGGCGGCGGGAGGGTTTGCGGACTCCTTCCCGGCCGGAGATGGTGACGCTGTCGAATAGTGAGTCGAGGTCCCAGCCGACGTAGGTGTCGGAGCCGAAGGAGTTGGAGATCAGGCCGACACGAATGCCCTGAGTCCTCACGGTGTTGACGAGGGTGACCATGGATTCGTCCCGCTGCAGCCGCTTCTGGATGCGCGCCACCAGGTCCCGTGGTTCCACTGTCGCGCCGTGCAGTTTGAGTCGGGCCGCGAAGCCGGTCTCGAACTCCTCGGCGCTGAGGCGGCCTTCTTCGTGGGCGCTTAGCAGTTTGCGTGACTGTTCGTCCTCGGTGAGGAGGCGCAGGGGCAGATCGCGGTCATGGCATTCTTCCTCGCCGAAGGCCCGGAACGCATCGAGCACGCTCGTGGTGAGGACGCCGCCGAAGTCGATCAGCACAGCTTGGCGAACAGTCCCGGGGGTGGTGGTGGCGTGGTGGCGGGTCATCGCGCGGCCAGCCCGGGGAATCGGGGCTTGCGGCCCTCAAGGTAGCTTGTCACGCCTTCGACGACGTCCGGGCCCAGGAGGGATTGCTGCATGAGGTCGTCGGCGCGGGCCACGGCTGTCGCGAAGTCGGTGTCCAGGGAGCTGTGGACCTGCTGTTTGATGACGCTCATCGCCCAGGGGGAGCTGAGGTCTGCCAGTTCTTGCGCGTAGGCGACAGCAGCGTCCACGAGGTTTTCCGCCGGCACGACGCGGTCGACCAGGCCGATGGCCAGCGCTTCGTCTCCGCGCACCACGCGGGCGGACAGCAGCAGGTCGAGCGCGCGGCTGGTGCCGATGAGGCGCGGCAGGATCCATGCGGCGCCGTATTCGGCGATGAGTCCTCTGCGGGCGAAGGCGGTGGTGAACTTGGCGTCGGGTGTGCAGAAGCGGATGTCGCAGAACAGGGCCTCGACGAGTCCGAGTCCGGCGGCTGCCCCGTTGACCGCAGCCACCATGGGCTTGCGGATGGTGAGGGGGAATTCGCGAGGGCGGGGGCGGTCCGGAAGGCCGGAGTCGTCGAGTTCGTCCACGCGCTGGAGGTCGGTCATGTCCGCGCCGGCACAGAATCCCCGGCCGGCCCCGGTGACGACGATGGCCCGCACGTCCGGGTCCGCCTCGGCTTCGTCGAGCAGGGCGAAGTACCGGTTCTCAAGGTCGTTGTTCCACGCGTTGAGCTTGTCCGGGCGGTTGAACGTCAGCAGCAGGACGGACCCGTGCCGCTGCGAGAGAACAAGGTCCTCGTTCGGATGCGGTGACGTCTGCGACATGGTGCTGTCCTTTCGAATGTGGTTTCAGAGGGAGGCGTCGTCGGCGATGGCGTGGGCGTAGCTGACGATGGAGGTGATGACGTCGCGTGTGGGGACACCAGTGCGCGCGCGGTCGGCGGGAGTGTCGAGGGAGCGGCGCAGTACCCCTTCGGCGATGATCGCGATTTTCCACAGGCCCAGTACGTGCCAGAAGCCCACGTCTGACGTGTCTCGTCCGGTGGTGGTCGCGTACTGGTCGATCAGTTCGGCCCGGCTGGGGAATCCGGGCAGGGTGGAGGCGGAGGTCCTGTCACTGATGTCCGATTCACCGTGTGCGGGCCAGTACGCCAGCAGGGTGCCGAGATCGGCCAGCGGGTTTCCCAGCGTGCTGAGTTCCCAGTCGAGGACGCCGACGATCGTGCCGTGGTCGGTGATCACGTTCTTGATGTGGAAGTCGCCGTGCACGAGGGTCGTCTCCTCCTGGGCGGGCATGGCCCGTTCCAGTCGCCGGGAGAGGCTGTCGAGCGCCGGGAGTTCGCCGGTCTTGGATGCCTCCCATTGCCGGTTCCAGCGCTTCAGCTGGCGCGGGGCGTAGGGGTTATGACTGGCGAGGTCCTGGAGTCGCGTTTCTTCGAGGTCGACGGCGTGGACGTGCCCGAGAGTGGTGGCCATATCTAGGCCGATCGAGGCGCGTTCCGCGATCGGGGTCCGCGCGGCGGTGTCCATGTCGTCGATGACGACGCCGCCCAGGTGTTCCATCAGCACCCATGGCACACCGGTGGCATTGTGCCGGGCCCCGTAGATGCGCGGGACGGGCACGGCGGTGCCCGACAGTGCGTCGACGATGCGGGCTTCGCGCAGGACGTCGTGGGCCGAGGCCAGGAGCTTTCCCGACGGTGGCCTGCGCAGGACCCAGGCGCGGGCGGCGTGGTCCTCGATCCGGTACGTCAGGTTGGAGAGGCCCGCACCGATGCGCTGGGCCGTGAGGGGAGGGGATACCTGCAGGCCGCAGGAGGTGAGCCAGTCGGTGGCCCAGTCGGCATCGACGGGCTGCAAAGACGCTGGGCGGGCGGCGGGCATGCTCGGGCCTTCCGGAAGATCAACGGCGGGGGTTGTGTGCGCGATCGACGAGGCGGTACGTTCCTGCAACATATCAGCGAATGTTGCAGACCTGCTAGGTAACCGAACAGGAAGTTCGACATGGACACCACGCGCTTGTTCTCACTTGAGGGCCGCACCGCCCTGGTCACCGGCGGCTCCCGCGGCATCGGCAGGATGATCGCCGAGGGATTCCTGGCTCAGGGGGCCCGTGTCTACATCACCGCCCGCAAGGCAAAGGTGTGCGACGCCACAGCCCGGGAGCTCTCCGAGCTGGGGGAGTGCCATTCACTGCCCGGCGACGTGTCGACCCTGCAGGGGATCAACGACCTCGTGGCCAGGTACGCGGAGCGCGAGCCGGCTCTGGACGTGCTGGTGAACAACGCGGGCGCCGCGTGGGCCGCCCCGTTCGACGAGTTCCCCGAGTCCGGCTGGGACAAGGTGATGGACCTCAACGTCAAGGGTCTGTTCTTCCTGACCCAGGCCCTGAAGCCGTTCCTGGTGCGGTCGCCCGGCGCGCATCTCGCGAAGGTCATCAACATCGCGTCGGTGGACGGGATCGCGGTCAACCCGGGCGAGACCTACTCCTACCACGCGAGCAAGGCCGGCGTGATCCACCTGACGCGCAGGATGGCGCTCGAACTCATCAAGAGCGGGATCGTCGTCAGCGCCATCGCGCCGGGCGCTTTCGCCTCCGAGATGAACCGCGCCGCCCGGGACCACGCCGAGGCGGTGATCGGCTACATTCCGGCCCGGCGCATCGGCGAACCGGAGGACATGGCCGCCGCGGCGATCTACCTGGCCTCCCGCGCGGGCGACTACGTGCTGGGCTCCACCGTCGTCGTCGACGGCGGAGCGTCCGTCGCGTAGCGAGGATCTGCCCGGGGACGGGATCGGGTGCGAGGGGAGCGGCGCGGCCTTCGTACCCGATCCCGATCTCCGCACGGCCCCGTCGGGGGCGTCGAGTCTCTTAG
Source organism: Streptomyces enissocaesilis (assembly GCF_039533765.1). Taxonomy (NCBI): domain Bacteria; kingdom Bacillati; phylum Actinomycetota; class Actinomycetes; order Kitasatosporales; family Streptomycetaceae; genus Streptomyces; species Streptomyces enissocaesilis. Next base: position 272,006 of record NZ_BAAAUD010000034.1, read on the forward strand.
CGGACGGCCGGGGAGGTTGCAAGGAGTGCGGCGATCGCCGCACCGACCTTGGCGGAGTCCGGTTCCTCGCCAGTGATGATGTCGGCGTAGATGAAGGACTCGATGATCCGCACGATGAGGTAGGCCAGGTCGTGCAGGTCCATCGGCGGGAACTCGTGCCCACCGTCCCGCTCCTGCTGCAGCAGGTTCTGGAAGCTCTCCACGATGTGCTGCTGCAGCGGGCTGGCCTTGGTGGTGGTCAGCCGCAGTGACCGTTCCGGCTCGCGCTGCATGAACGCCCGGTAGTACGAGGCGTCGATGATCTTCTGCGCGTAGATCTCGGCGATCCGCGCGACGCGAGCGCCTCCGCTGCCGCTCGCCGCGTCGGCGGCCTTCTTGATGGTGGGGTCTGCCAGCGTCGTGAGGATGTTGACGACCAGGGTGTCGCGATTGCCCACCCACCGGAACAGCGTCGTACGATCCACGCCGAGCTCGGCGGCGAGATCCTGCATGTCCAGGCGGTCACCGTTGACGAACTTCTTCAGGGCGAGGCTGAACGCCTCGCGTGCGCCGGGCCGCACCGCCGGTCTTCCAGCCTCTCGTTTCGCAGTCACAACCGGAGTATAGGGAGCAGCCGGTACGTCATTCCGCCTGCTCCGGCTGGGAAGCCGGCTGCCGGAACCGGTTGGTGTCGATGGTCCGCTTCAGGATCTTGCCACTGGGTCCTTTGGGCAGGGCCTCGACGAACCTGACGAGGCGGGGGATCTTGTAGGCCGACATCCTCTCGCGTGCCCACGCGGTGATCTCGGGCCCTGTGACTGCCGCCGGCCGGTCCAGGACGATCACGGCGGCGACCTCCTGGCCGTAATGCTCGTCCGGTACGCCGACGACGGCCGCCTCGACGATGTGCGGGTGCTCGTAGAGGATCTCCTCGACCTCGCCGGGGTAGACGTTGTATCCACCCCGGATGATCAGGTCCTTCAGGCGGTCGACGATGAAGAGATCGCCGTCCTGGTCGACCATGCCGAGGTCACCTGTCCGCAGCCAGCCGTCGACCAGGGCCTGCGCGGTCGCTTCGGGGCGCCGCCAGTACCCCTTCATGACCGAGGGGCCGCTGATGTAGACCTCGCCCACCTCTCCCGGGTCAAGAGGCGAACCTGTCTCGCTCCGGACCTCCACCGCCGTCCGGGGCACCGGCCGCCCGGCCGAGCCTGTCTTCCGGATTCCTCCCTGGCCGTTGAAGGTTCCCTGGGAGGTCGTCTCGGTCAGCCCGTACCCTTCGAGCAGCTCGCACCCGAAACGGCTCTCGAACGCCTGGGCGACCGGTGCCGGGAGCGGGGCGCCGCCGGAGACAGCGAGACGGATATGGCCGAACCCGCTCCCGTCCTCGCCTTTGGATGAGCGCAGCATGGCGTTCCACATGGTCGGTACGCCGGCGACGATGGTGAGCCGGTGCGTGCGGATGGCGTCGATCATGGCCTCGGGGGTGAAAGGCGCTACCAGGTGCAGGGAGCTCCCTGTGGTGAGCGAGGCCATCATCACCGAGATCTGGCCGAAGATGTGGAACAGCGGCAGCCCGGTGCCGATCCGGTCGTCGGGTGTGCCGTTGCTGCATTCGACCGAGATCTGGGCGGCGGACAAGATGTTCGCGACCGTGAGTTCGGCGCCCTTGGGGCGGCCGGTGGTTCCCGAGGTGTACAGGATCGCCGCGGTGTCGTCGGGGTCCCGGTCGACGGGGGCCGCGAGCGGCAGAGCCTCCCACATGCCGTGTACGAGAGTGACAACCGGTGGCCCGTCCGCAGCCGCCGCTTTCCGGGCGGGTGCGCTCGCCTCGTGCCAGGCGATGACCAGTGAGGCTTGCGCGTCCCGCAGGACGTAGCTGACCTCCTCGCTCGTCGACATGGTGTTCATCGGCACCACGACGCAGCCCGCTGCCTGGATGCCGAGGTAGGCCACGACGTACGCCGGCACCGACGGTGCGATGAGAACGACCCGCTCCCCGGGTGCGACGCCCTGGGCGTTGAGGATCGAGGCGAAACGCAGGCTCGATTCGAGGAGCCCCTCGTAGCTGATGTGCTCGCGGGCGCCCCTGATGGCGACACTCCTGGGTGCTGCATCGGCGTGGAGGCGGACGGGGTCCAGCAGGCTCACCATGGCAGGTTTCTCCTTCGGCGCGGCGGGGGCTGGGTGCTCGCGTGGGAGCGGACGGCGGCGGGGCATCCGCGCAGCGTTCATGTGATTGTTGCGGGGAGGTGTCCAGGCTATTGACGCTTGCAACATTCGACCATACGTTGCATCGTGACCCGCGTCACAGCACTGGCAGGTGGTGTGGAGGGCAGGTCAGTGGTCTCTCGCCGTTCACGCCAGGGAGTTCAGCCATGACAGAGGTAGTCGACGGAGAATGCGACGCGCGGTTCGAGAAGGTGAGGGAACTCCTCGAGGAGAACATCGCCTGCGGCAACGAGGTGGGTATTTCCCTGGCGGTCGACCTGCGGGGGGAGCCGGTGCTGGACCTGTGGGGTGGCCACCGGGATGCGGCACGGACCGTGCCGTGGTCGAGGGACACGATCGTCAACGTCTGGTCCTCGACCAAGATGGTCACCAATCTGGCCGCGCTGATGCTGGTGGACCGCGGACTGCTCGACGTCCACGCCCCTGTCGCACGCTACTGGCCCGAGTTCGCCGCCCAGGGCAAGGACCACATCGAGGTGCGTCATCTCATGTCGCACACCTCCGGCCTGTCGGGCTGGGGCGGGCCCCTAGTCACGGAGGATCTGTACGACGTGCCGGGCGCCACCGCCCGACTGGCGCGCCAGGCCCCGTGGTGGCCGCCCGGTACTGCCTGCGGGTACCACTCCAACAGCCAGGGCCACCTCGTCGGGGAGCTCGTGCGACGCGTCTCGGGACTGTCGCTGACCGAATTCGTCCGGGCGGAGATCGCCGCCCCGCTGGGCGCCGACTTTCAGATCGGTGTGCGCCCCGAGGACGACGCGAGGGTGGCCGAGATCATCCCGCCACCGCCGTACGCCTTCGACTTCGCCGCGGCCGACCCCGACGACATCATGGTGAAGACGTTCGCCCACCCCCTCATCGACGCGGCGACGGCCAACACGCACGCCTGGCGGCGCGCGGAACTCGGGGCCGTCAACGGTCACGGCAACGCCCGATCGCTCAGCCGGATCCTGTCGGCCGTCTCCGCCGGCGGCTCGGTCGACGGGGTGCGTCTGCTCCGCCCCTCGACCATCGACCTGATCTTCGAGGAGCAGGCCAGCGGCGTCGACCTGGTCCTGGGGCTCCCCATGCGGTGGGGCATCGGCTACGCACTGTCCGAGCCCCAGTCGCTGCCCTACATCGCCGACGGGCGCACGTGTTTCTGGGGCGGCTGGGGCGGATCGCTGACCGTCATGCATGCCGATCGCGGTCTGACGATCTCCTATGTCATGAACCAGATGTCGGCCGGAGTCATCGGGTCGGACCGCTCGGCCGAGTACGTCACGGCCATCTACCAGGCGCTGGGATGAGAGGCGGGGTGGCCCGACCAAGGTGCGGACGGACCACCCCCAGCGTTCAGGCGACCTCGAAGAGGCCGGCGGCGCCCATGCCGCCGCCGATACACATCGAGACGACGGCGAACTGCTCGCCACGACGCCGTGCCTCCAGCAGGGCATGCCCCACGGCCCGGGCGCCCGTCATGCCATAGGGGTGGCCGAGCGCGATGGCCCCGCCGTTGACGTTGCACTTTTCGGGATCGATCCCCAGGGCGTCCTGGCAGTAGACCGCCTGGGACGCAAAAGCCTCATTGAGCTCCCACACGCCGATGTCGCCGACCGTGAGTCCGTGCCGCTCCAGCAGCTTCGGAACGGCGGCCACCGGCCCCACCCCCATCTCCTCCGGATCGCACCCGGTGACGGCCAGGCCGCAGTAATAACCCAGCGGCTCCAGACCCACGGCGGCCGCGTAGTCGCTGTCCATGAGGACCGACGCCGAGGCCCCGTCCGACAGTTGGGAGGCGTTGCCGGCCGTCACCGACGGAGTACCGCCCGCTTCGTCCGGCGACAGCACGGTCCGCAGCGCGGCCAGCCCTTCCGGTGTCGTGGCGCGGCGCAGCCCTTCGTCCTGGGTGATCGCGATCTCCACCTCGCGGGACTCGCCCGACTCGCGGTCCTTCTCGATCTTCACCACCGTCATGGGCGCGATCTCCGCGTCCATCAGGCCGGAGTCCTGCGCCGCCGCGGCGCGGCGATGGGATTCCGCACCCATCTCGTCCTGGCGTGTCCGGCTGATCCCGTACCGCAGGGCGACGATCTCAGCGGTGCGCACCATCGGGTAGTACAAGCCGGCGACCCGCTCGCTCAGCCACGGATCGGCCGCCCGGTAGCGGTTGTTGTGCTCGTTCTGAACCAGGGAGATCGATTCCACGCCTCCTCCGACAACGACCTTGAGCCCGTCGACCAGGACGCGCTGAGCGGCCATCGCTATCGCCATGAGCCCCGAGGAGCACTGCCGGTCCACCGTCATCCCCGGCACGCTCGCCGGCATGCCGGCCCGCAGCGCCGCCTGGCGGGCGACGTTGAACCCCGTCGTGCCCTCCGGCACGGCACACCCCAGCACCACATCCTCCACCAGTGCGGCCTCGATCCCGGCCACATCCAGCGCATGGGAAATGGCATGGGCCGCCAGCTCCTGGCCCTGCGTGTTGTTGAACGCCCCTCGGTACGCCTTCCCGATCGGCGTCCGGGCCGTCGCCACGATTGCTGCTCTGCTCATCTGGATTCCCCTCATCGGCCAATGCGCGGTCGCCACCACCAGCGATGCAACGTTTCTCATAATGTTGCACACGGGTGGCGATTGTTCTAGCCTCAGGCGAGTCCGACGGGCGCAGGCAGCGCTCGGCCCGGGCGGTCCTACCCACACAGCGGCGAGACCGAGCCGCGGACACCGCGAGGAACCTCATGGACATTCGCCCCTCCGAACGCGCATCGGACTACCAAAAGCGGCTGGAGATCTTCATGGACGAGTTCGTCTACCCGGCCGAGGCGGTGAGCGAGGAACAGATGAAGGCATCCGGCGACCTCTTCCACCACCCGGCCGTGGTCGAGGACCTCAAGACGGAGGCGCGCCGTCAGGGGCTGTGGAACCTGTTCCTTCCCGAGTCCGATCTCGGCGCCGGGCTCACCAACGTCGAGTACGCCCCTCTCGCCGAGATCATGGGGCGCAGCGCCCACCTCGCCCCGGAGGCGACCAACTGCAACGCGCCGGACACCGGCAACATCGAGGTCTTGGCCCGCTTCGGCACGCCCGAGCAGAAGGAGAAGTGGCTGCGGCCGCTGCTCGACGGTGAGATCGCCTCCGCGTTCGCCATGACGGAGCCGGCCGTCGCGAGCTCCGACGCCACGAACATCGAACTGAGCATGGCCCGCGACGGCGACGAATACGTCCTCAACGGCCGCAAGTGGTGGGCGTCCAACGCAATGCACCCGATGTGCAAGATCCTCATCGTGATGGGCAAGACCGACCCCACCGGCCCCAAGCACCGCCAGCAGAGCATGATGCTCGTCCCCATCGACACCCCCGGCGTGACCCTGGTGCGATCCCTGCCCACCTTCGGCTACATGGACCGCGAGGGCCACGCCGAGATCCTCTTCGAAAACACACGGGTGCCCGCGACCAACATCATCTCGGGCGAAGGCGACGGCTTCCTCATCAGCCAGGCGCGGCTCGGTCCCGGCCGCATCCACCACTGCATGCGGTCCATCGGCATGGCCGAACGCGCTCTGGACCTGATGATCGACCGGGCGCAGTCCCGCACCACCTTCGGACAACCGCTGGCACTGCGCAGCAACATCCAGGACTGGATCGCCGAGTCACGCATCGACCTGGAAATGGCCCGCCTCCTGACGATGAAGGCGGCCTGGCTGATGGACACCGTGGGCAACAAGGGCGCACGCGTCGAGATCGCCGCCATCAAGGTCGCCGCCCCCAGCATCGCCGCCCGGATCATCGACCGCGCCATCCAGGTCTTCGGAGCCGCCGGCATGTCCAATGACACCCCCCTCGCCGAGATGTACGTCCACCAGCGGCACCTGCGGATCGCCGACGGCCCGGACGAAGTACACAAGCGCACCATCGCCGCAGCCGAACTCCGCCGCCGCAACCCCGACTTCGCCCTCACCCCACGCTGACACGCCCACCCAAAGCGCCCTTCAGTAAGTGGTAGCAACCGTACGGAATCATCCGGGGCGCCGGTGATCAGCGTTGCCCAGGTTTGCGGTGGTGGCTGGGCTCACCACCGCCATTGCACAGCTACGCCGACCCCAGGCCCCACTTAGCCGAGGTCGGCGTAGCTGTTCACGGGCACCCGGTGAGAGCGTGGAGCGCTGCCGAGCCATCGCCCGGGGGCTCGAGACTGCCCGTCGCCGATGATCCCCAGGTGGGCGGTCTCTGGCCTCACGTCGGTGCGTCTCACGCTCGTGCGTCCTTACGCAGCGGACGCCAGGCTCGTAGCCGCTCGGACGGTGTAAGCGCCGGCCCGGTGGTACGGCCCTGGCTCAACAGGAAGGACGGTTGCGACGCCGGCGGGTGAACTGGCAGAGCGGAGAGTACCGTCACGCCTTGACGATTCCCGCTGCGACGATGTCTTCGATCACGCCGTCGAGTTTGCTTTTCGCTCGGGACAAGTCCTGGATGCGTTCGGCGATGCGATCGCGTTCCGTGGTGAGCTGGCCAAGCATGTCGGGAGTCGCGGTGCCGGTGCTCACGCACGGCAGCAGTTCGACAACGATCCGGCTGGAGAGGCCGGCGGCAAAAAGATCCTGAATGAGCTGGACGCGGTCCAGAGCGTCGTCGGAGTAGTCGCGCTGCCCGCCGGGCGTCCGTGTCGACTCCAGAAGGTTCTGCTCCTCGTAGTAGCGCAAGGCACGCACGCTGACCCCCGAGCGCTTGGCGAGCTGTCCGATACGCATGACGCAGATCACTTCCCTTCCGCTTGCACCTCACGTTGACGTCAGGTTTTAGCGTAGCAATACCGCCGAAGTACGCGCGGGATCCACGGACCGGCCTGACCTACTCCCGGCCGCATCGAAAGGGCACCTGCATGAACATCTCCGGAGCAACAGCGCTGGTGACCGGCGCGAACCGCGGGATCGGACGTCACTTCGCCACGCAACTTGCCGAGCGCGGCGCGAAGGTCTACGCGACCGCCCGTCGCCCCGGCAGCATCGACCTGCCGGGCGTGGAAGTCCTTCAGCTCGACATCACCAACCCGGCATCGATCAAGGCCGCCGCAGCGGTGGCCACCGACGTCGATCTGCTGGTGAACAACGCCGGGATCTCCACGGGCACCAACCTTCTGGGCAGCGAGCTCGACGCCATCCGGCGCGAGATGGACACGCACCTGTGGGGCAACCTGAACATGGTCCGCGCCTTCGCCCCCGTCCTGGCCGCCAACGGCGGAGGCGCGATCGTGAACGTGCTCTCGGCCCTGTCGTGGTTCTCCTACGACGGCAGCAACGCCTACGCAGTTGCCAAGGCGGCGGAGTGGAGCATGACCAACGGCATTCGCCTGGAGCTGGCAGCTCAGAACACGCTCGTCACCGGCGTCGTCCTGGGCGCGGCAGACACCGACATCATGGCCGGCGCCGACTACGACGGGCCGCTCACCGACCCCGCCGACGTCGCCCGCGCCGCACTCGACGGCGTCGAGAAGGGCCTCATCGAGGTCGTCGTCGACCAGTGGAGCGCCCACGTCAAGGCATCCCTGGCCGCTGACCCCGCGGACTTCTACCAGCAGCTGCTCGCCACCTGACCTCACCCTGCACACATACCGCTCCACCTGGCGGCAGCACCATCACACCGAAACCCAAAAGAGAAGAACCATGAACGACACCGTCATGATCATCGCTGAGAGCAACGCCGCCCCGGGCAAGGCCGACCAGGTCCGCTCGCTCATCGAAAGCGTCGTCGAGCGCACCCGCGCCGAAGACGGCTGCCTGCGCTACGAAGTCCTGCGCGACCTGGACGACGACAGCCACATCATCCTCATCGAGGAGTGGCGCGACCAGGCATCCCTCGACGCCCACCTCGCCAGTGAGCACCTCACCACCATGTTCCAGACGATGATGCCGCTCCTCGCCGGCGAAGGACGCGGAACCCGGGTGGCCCGAATCGCATAATCCAGCCCGACGCCGGCGGTCGCCCGGCCCCGGCTCAGAGCATGTTGTCTCCGAACTGGCGGCCGGGCGGCAGATCGGGGCTCAGTTCACTCCGCCTGCCTCGAGTTCGCCAATGTAGGAAGCGTGAAAAAAGACGCTGGTCAACCTGGTTGTTAAATACTAAAGGTGGTCACGCACCCGGGTCGCGGAGGCCTACCCCAGCATCCCGCTCTACATCACCGAGAACGGTGCCGCCTTCCACAATGACCCCTACAACCGGCAGCATCTAACGCAGGACGAGGGCGTCATACAAGGCGACGGCATCGCAGCACCGCGTAGCCCCGGCCGTCGTCCGGTTCCACGTCCACCCGGCCCGCCTGCCGCAGCATCGCTGCTGCATACTCCAGATTGTCCAGTACCGGAGCTGTCACCGCCGATGTCCATACCAGCGCCACTTCTGTCGCCAAGCGGAATCCCTCCAGGACCAACCTGGACATGTCGGCGGCACTGAGCATCCGCCACAGGTCGATATTGACGACCCGGTCGAACGCTTCGTCAGGGAAGGGTACTGAGACCCCGAGGAGATGCAGGTTCCGGTCGCCGGCGGGCGCTGAAGTGGAGTTCCAGAGGATCGCCGTCACCCCTGGGCAGATCTCTATGTACCACCTGCCGACCACTCCGCCCAAGGTGACCGATCGGCGCTCATTCTCCGGCACTGCGACGACCCAGGCCGAGGCTCTGCCTCCGGACGTCCTCGCCGCCATCGTGCGCGCGGCCATTGAAGCCCACCGCGACCCCGAAGTCCATCGGCGGGCACTCGCGCGCGAAGAGTCGGAACGGGAAGCGATCCGCCGGCGGCTGACCGCCTGACTCACTTGGCGCTAAGTCGGCCACAGCGTGACTGCCTCGGGCGCCGTTCTCAACGACTGTCCTCACCAACACCGGCACGCACGCCCCGCCATGACGACATCACACATTCAGGGGTAGGTGATCATGTCGGTATATGCGTAATAGATCTCGGTGCCGGCACTGTTGTACATTCGGAATACTGCGTACGCCGTCAGCTTTGTGAAGCGGGAGGCGTCGGCGGTCGCCTGTTTTGAGGGAGTCTCACTGCAGGGCCTGAGACTGGTTGATGACACCGCTTCGCCGGTGTACACGTCGTAGAGGGAGACGCGGTAGCCAGCGCAATTTGCGGGAGGATCATAGACGGTCGCTTGCCCAATGAACGTCGAACTGACCAAGGCCAGGCATAGCCTGGAGCTGCCATCCATGGGGGTGCACTGCTGCTCATTGACTGTCGTCTGTGCGGGGGAGAAACCCCCCGCTGCATGAGGAGTGGACGCCGCAGCCGGAACCGAGCCTGCCCCTACGGCCAGAATCGCGGTACTGAATAGTGCCAAGAATAAACGCCGCATAACTCTCCTCGATATCGTGAACTCCGCTGCTGGTGCTCACGAGTCTGACCTCCGCAAGTCATGGTCACAAGACCGCAGCTCGACGTTGCCGCGCCACCACTGCTCCCCAGGACTGATGCAAAATCCCGGTGATCATGCGTGGCCGCTGGTCAGAGCGTGGTAAAGCCGCCGCAGGGACCGGGCGCACCGTCATGACCACCGCCACCGCACCGCTATCCACTGGTGAGGCCCTGCCGCCCGACAGCCTGGCCTCCATCGTGCGCGAGGCCATCGAGGCTCACCGCGACCCGACGGTCGACAGGCACTCGCCCGCGAAGAAGCCGAGCGTCGCGCGACCCACGAGCGCCTGAACGGGCGGCCGAACCCGGACGGCCTCTCACCGGGTGGATCTTGAGCCGGGCTCCGTGCACCACACTTGTTGCACGCACTATGGTCGTCCCGGCCGCTTCTGAGCTGCGAGAACTTGAACCGCACGCTGGCGGCGCCCCGGAGAAATGTCGGTGATTTCGATTGCTCGGGTGAGGATCTCGAACGGGACTTCGTGGCGCGCACCGCCTGCTGGAGCCGGAATCGGCGCGTGCTGCTCACCTACGACCAGGCCGTCAACGACTACGAGCTGCCCGCGACCGAGGGCAAGCGCGGAGATCCGAGGTGGCCGGCCTTCGCCCGCCGTCACGGATTCGACATCGACCACCCGGTGCAGTGGGAGGTCGAAGCGCTGGAGCCGGACGAACTCCGGCGCCTGGTCCTGGCCGCCGTCGCCCCGTACATCGACCGCCAGGTCCTCGCGCAGCAGACCGCCCGGCAGGAAGAACAGCGCCGCGCTCTGGCCTCCTTCGTTCGAGGCTGGGGCGCGGCGGGTGGAACGTCGGCCTAACGCTGCACGGGGGGCCTGTGCGGCCTGGGCGAAGTGCATGGCGATCCCCTTCGCTCCCGGGCGGCCTTCTGGATCGTGAGCAAGTCCCGCCCCTTTTTCGGGAGTTGGCTTGAATGTTTGCCGGCGGGAGGTCCACGTGTGGTTCAGTGGTGTTGCCGAACAATGGCAGCAACGTTCACTGCCCCAATCCGAGACGGTCGCCTCCGGGTGATGGTGAGTACGTGGGTTGCGGCACCCGTTACTCGAAGAACCTGGGAGGTTGTCATGGATGGCTGGGACTGGTGAGCTTGAAGGGCATATCGAAGGTGAAGAGCCGCACGAGGAAGGCCGGCGTGGCCGTGACCGCAGTCGCGTCGGTTGCCGGGATGGTCTTCGCGGCGACGCCCGCGGCCGCCGCCGGCTCCGCCACCTTCTCGATTGACTACGGGGCGAGCTACTACAAGGGCGCGGCCACCTGGTCCAACCGGACGGTCGACGTCGCCGGATCGTTCAAGGCCGACATCTGTCGGCGGGTCTACGTGCGGGCGTTTGCAGGCAGCACCACACTGGACGTTAAGAGCACCAGCGGCTGGTGCAACCGATCGGGGCCGGCGAACTTTACCCTTGCGGCAGACGTCTCGTCGGTGGGTCCGACAACATCTGGGTCTACATGACCGACGAAAACCAGACACACCTCGAAGGACAAGACCTGTTACCGCAGCTCCGGCGCCCGCGTCGACGGCCTGAAGTAGCTTCGCGGCCCCGACGCCAGAGCGCGGAACCGGCGGCCGCGAACCGCACAGGGCCCAACGTGGGGCGTTCAGCCCGGCGCATGTGTCGAACCGACCAACGCCGTTGGTGGCCAGAAGGACACGGCCGGCGTCAGCACGAAGCGCTCCCGCCTTCTGCTGGACCAGTTCAGCGGCCGTGATCGATCTGAGCGCCGGTCACGGAGCGTGGCAGGTTACGGGAGGGTGGGGGACGTCGGCGGCTTCGCCGTGTTCGGGACATAGTCGAAGTTGGGAGGGAGCGTGCCGAAGAGGATGCCGACGCGCGGAGGTGTGGCCCCAGTGTCCTGCGCGAAGAGGTCCGCGGCGTCCTGGGTGACGTAGAAGGGTGCCTTCTTGATACGGAAGCCCGTGAGGCTCGGGCGGGCTTCGGCATGACGCGGATGAAGGTGTCCTTCAGGGTGATCGTCTTGCCGGATCGGGAGTGGTGGAGCTTGAGGCCGCCGGGGTAGAAGACGCGGCCCTTGGAGTCGAGGCCGTCACCGGCCGTTGAACCGATGGGCATGTTGAACCCCCGCCCGTCGGCGCCCATCACGAACGGGCTGATGGCCTCCAGCGTGATGTCCTCACGCTCCATCCAGACCAGGGTCTCGTCACTCATCTCCCCCTGGGCATGGCTCCAGGGGGAGATGTAGGCGCCCGGCAGCGGATCGGTGACAGCTTCTGTCCTGAGGGTGGCTGGCTGGTGGGCTGCCGCTCCGGCCGGGGTCAGGCCGAGCGGTGCGGAGAGTGCAGCCGCGGCGGCGAGGACGGTGAGACGTCGGAGTGAGCGCATACGCATCCCGTGCCACCGCTTGGGACGGACGGCCCACTTGACGGCTACGGCCCGCGGAAGGCCGCCGACGCGAGCGGCAGCCCCGACATCCGGTCGGCGACCGGCAAGCCCTCCGGCGCGTCGACCCCACCGTCACGCCCACGTCCACGAGCGTCGGCTCGGCCCCCACGGCCACCCCCACCACCGCGGCCCCGAGCCCGGACCCCTCGCCGACGGGGTGTGACCGCGCTTCCTGTGGTGGTGCACGTAAGGTCTTCGTCTGTGCGAAGGCGGGACGGTCGTCGCCGGCCGCGCCCGGGGGAGAGCTCCGTTACGGCCCGCTGTGGATCAGCGACGCCCACAGGTGCGGTCGACCGGGATGCTCGGCGCGCAGGTGCCGGATGACGCGATGGAGCGAGGTCGCCGCGTCATCGGCGGACGGTGTGTCCGGCATCAGCCGGTAGAAGTGATCGGCTGCGCCGGCCGCGACGCGGTCGTCCAGCGGCCAGAGACTCGCGACGACATGCCGAAACCCGGCCAGCTGGAACGCGGAGGCAAGGTGGATGGACTCGTCCGCGTGCCGCCGGCCGACGTGCCCGGTGGAGCACGCGGACAGGTATGCCAGTTCGGCCTCGTGGAGGTCGCGGCGGCCGATCTCCGCGATGGACAGCACACCGTCGTGGAGATGGAGCCCGCCTTCGGAGGGCGCGTAGGGGTCGGTGCTGGCGTGGCAGGCGAAGTGCGCCCAGCTCGCCTCGGGGAGCGCGCCGGTCACCCGGGCGGCAGTGGCCTGCTCATTGGTGAGCAACGGCATGTCGGGATGGGCCGCGTGCAGGCTCGCCGCCTCGGCGGCGGTGGCCGGCAGGTCGGGCAGGCCCGGGGTCCGGTCGAGGGCGACGGTGAGCCGGCGCAGGACTGTCGCGGCCGGACGTTTCTGGGCGCGGGCCAGGGCCCGCAGGGTGGGTGTGTACGACGAGACCACCCGGTTGAGCGCCCCGGGCCGGTCGGGGTGCCCGGCCGCGTGCAGCGGCAGCAGCGCGAGCGGCCCCGTCGGCATCCACCACACGCGGGGGAGTACTCCGTCGTCCGGACGGAGCCGGTGTTCGACTGCGTCGAGGACCGGCTCGACCGCCGTGTCCCACAGTCGGCCGAGCAGTTCCGTCAGCACCCGCTGCCGGCGCATCTCGCCGGCGAACGACCCGGCGTCGTGCGTCGCTTCCGTCAACTCGGCGCCCCACGCCTCGGCATCGGCCAGCCGCAGGTCGGGCAGCGGTATGAGCAGCGGGGGCCCGTCGGCGGTGACGACGATGCCGTCGCACCTCTGCAGTCCAGCGTTGAGCAGCACGACCGCCCCGTCGGCGGCGGTCGGTCGCAGCTCGCTCCACGTCGGCGGGAGCAGGAACCGGTCCAGGCCCGGCAGGCGCCGGATCTCCGTCAGGACGGCGTCGTGCTCGGTCCACAGCCTTTTGCGCCGGTCCACGTGATCGATGTCCTGGCCGTCGGGCGTGGTCAGGGCCGGGGGATCCGGCGCGTTGAGGGCATCGCGGACGCGGCTCAGGCGCCGGGCCAGTGCGGGGTGCTCGGCCGCCAGGTCCGCGAGGGGCGTCCGCAGCGCCAACTGGGACGCCAGCAGGACCGACCGGCCCAGCTCACCGGCCTGGACCGCGCCGCCCGGGTCGTCGAGGGCACAGTGCACGGCGATCGTCTCGCCGACCAGTCCGTGGTTCGCGCCGAGGCGGTGCTCGTGGTCGGCCGACGAGGTCTCCCGAGCCGCGACCGACGGCAGCAGCTCCACCGCCGTGTCGAACAGCAGCCGGGCGGTGTGCGGTTCTTCCAGCAAGTAGGCGAGCCGGCCCACCGCCCAGCAGGCGCGGACCCGGTCGAGCGGGGGCGACGTCGTGGCCGAAAGTGCGTCCTGCGCGAGTCGGATGGTCCGCGCCCGGCCGAGGGGGCCGCCGCTGCTCCACCGTCTCCGGTAGCAAGTCCCGAGGAGGTAGATGCGTGCCGCCCGGTTGGGATGGTCGCCGGGGGTGGCCGTGACCGCCTGTTCCGCGGCGTCGACGGCACGGTCGAGGTCGGACACGTCGCCGGTCCGCTGGAACCGCAGCCGGTAGGCATAGCCGAGGCCGAACAGATACCGCGCGCGCTCCGGGTGGCCGGTGGGGACTGCGGCGGCCGTCTCCTGCGCCAGGTCGACGGAGCGGTCCAGGTCGGCCGGGTCGCCCGAGTGCTCGTACCGTGTCTGGTGGGCCCGCGCGAGGTTGAACAGGCGCAGCGCGCGGTCGGGGTGGTCCGCGGGTGTGGCCGCGACCGCCAGGAGTACGAGGTCGACGGCGCGGTCGAAGTCGGTCGCGGCACGGCTGCGCTGGGACCGATCTTGGTAGGCGACCCCGAGGCCGTTCAGGTACATGGCCCGGGCCGGGTGGTCGTCCGGTGTGGCGGCCAGGGCCTGTTCCTGATGTGTGAGGGCCCGGTCCAGGTCGTGCAGGCTGCCGTTGTGCCAGAACCGCTGTTTGAGGGCGTTGCCGAGGTTGTTCAGGCGCATCGCACGGTCCGGATGGTCGTCCGGTGTCGCGGCCACCGCGCGTCTGGCGGCGTCGATGGCCGCGTCCATGTCCGACGGCTCCCCGGTGCGGGCGAACCTGGCCCAGTGGGTGAGGCCGAGGTTCGACAGGCGGTACGCGACATCCGGGTGGTCGGTGGGCGTGTCGGCCACGGCCTGTTCCTGATGCGCGACGGCCTGGTCCAGATCGGCCGCGTCTCCCAGCAGTTCGAACCGCCCCCGCAGGGCCGCCGCGAGGTTGTTCAGGGCGGTCGCGCGCAGCGGGTGATCGGCGGGAATCGCGGCGACGGCTCTTTGTAGGCTCTCGACGGCCCGGTGGATGTCTGCGGGGTGTGCGTTCCGGTCGAAGCGCGCGTCGTACGCGGCACCGAGGTTGGACAGGCGGAGCCCGCGATCCGGGTGGTCGGTGGGCGTGGCGGCGACGGCCTGTTCGTAGTACGCGACGGTACGGTCCAGATCGCCCACGTCCCCCAGCCGGTCGAAGCGCGCGTGGTACGCGACACCGAGGTTGGACAGGAACGTCGCGAACTGGTGGTACCCCTGGGGTGCCGTGGCCACGGCACGGCCGAGGTGACCGATGGCCCGGTTCAGGTCGGCCACCTCGCCGAGCCGTTCGAACCGCGCATAGTACGCCATGCCGAGGTTGGACAGGTAGGCCGCACCACCGGGCGCGTCGTCCGGGGCGGCGGCCACCGCCTGTTCGTGGTGGCCGATGGCCCGGTCCAGGTCCACCAGGTTCCCGGTCCGCTCGAAGCGGGCGTGATGGGCGACGCCGAGGTTGCACAAGACGGTCACGCGAAACGGGCTACCGGTGTCGGCGGCGGCCTGTGCCCCGAACTCGATGGCACGATCCAGGTCCGACGGTCGGCCCGCCCGTTCGAACCGTAACCAGTAGGCGGCGCCGAGGTTGGACAGGATGATCGGCCGGTGCGGGAAGTCGGCGGGGGCGGCGGCGACTGCGTGCTCGCCGGTGTCGATGGCGCGGTCCAGGTCCGTGCGGTCCCCAGTCCTTTCGAAGCGCCGCAGGTGGCTTGTGGCGAGGTTGGTCAGGGTGGTCGCCCGGTTGGGGGAGTCGGCGGGTACGGCAGCAAGTGCGTGCTCGCCGGTGTCGATGGCGCGCTCCAGGTCCGTGCGGTCCCCGGTCTTCTCGAAGCGCCACAGGCGGCCCGCGGCGAGGTCGGTCAGGATGGTCTGCCGGTGCGGGGAATCGGCGGGGGCAACGGCCATCGCGCGCTCGTCCGCGTTCACAGCCCGGTCCAGGTCCCCGAGGTGCCCGCTCCCTTGGTACCGCAGTAAGAGGCCCGTGGCGAGAGTGGCCAGGTGGAACGCCATGTTCAGGTCGGCACCGGTCGCGACGACGGCCCGTTCCCCGCACTCGATGGCCCCGGCCAGGTCGTTCGGGTGCCCGACCCGCTGGAACCGCAGGAGATGGGTGACGCTGAGATTGCCCAGGATCAGCGCGGAGTTCGGGTCGCCGACGTGGAGGGCGGCCACGGCCTGTCGCCCGATGCCGATCGACTGGTCGGCGTCGTCCTCCCCACCTGTCAGGGCGTACAGCGCCCGGTGGGTCTCGGCGAGGTTGTACAGGCGGGTGGCACGGTGCGGATGGTGCAACGGTGTCAGGGCGAGGATGCTGCGGAACAACGGCACACAGCGGGTCAGCAGGGTCGTGTCACCGGCTCGGGTAGCCCGGTTGAGAAGGTCGACCGCCTGGTGATTCAGCTGCTCCGGATCAAGCCGGTGGTCGGAGGACATCGCCCATGAGACTATCGGCTGACCGACGGAAGGGGGAGCGTGTGGTGGACGCCGAACGATCGGCCCTGACCACGCTGTGCAAGGAGTTCGACGCACTGATCGGCGAGACCAGGCTCCACACCGCGGCACGTCAGGAACTGCTGGAACGGATCGTGGCCGAGGCGCGGGCCCGGCGCCCGGTGCTCACCCTGCTGGGCCAGTTGTTGAACACCGACCGCGAGACCACCCTGCGCACGCTCGCCACGGGACTGCCGGGAGCCGGGCCGGGCACCGCCCGGCAGGAGAACTTCCGCTGTCCGGACGGCGCCTGCGACCGGACGGCGGTGCCGCCACCGGCGGGCGCCATCCCGCGCTGCGCGGTCATGGGCCGGCCCATGGAGCGGGGGTAGCGCAGGTGGGCGGTTTCTTCCAGCAATTGGCCAAAACACTGGCCGACCGGTGGATCAGCCTGCTCGTGCTGCCCGGTGCGTTCTTCCTCGGCGCGGTGTGGCTGTCCGTCAACCTCGGCCATGTCGACGCGTGGAACGTCGCACTGCTGACCCGGCGGGCCGAGGACACCATGGCCCAGATCGCCGACCTGCCGAGCGGCGCGCAGGCACTCCTCGTCGTAGCCGTACTGGCGGCTGCCTCCGGCGTGGGCTTCGTCGTGCAGGCGCTGGCCGCGGTCACCCGGCGGGTCTGGCTGGGGCCGTGGCCCCGTCCCTTCGCCTCGGTCGCGGCGGCACGTACGACGCGCCGGCGTGCGCGGTGGCACCGGCTCGTCGAGGAACGCCGGGCCCTGGAAGCCATGAGCCCGGCCACCCGCACCCGCGAGCGGCAGGACCGGATCGACACCGCGGCCCAGCGCATCACCCGGCTGGCCATGGCCGAGCCGGGGAGACCCACCTGGATGGGCGACCGGATTCACGCTGTGGAGTCCATCGCGTACCACCGCCACGGACTCGACCTGACCTACGGCTGGTCCCGCCTCTGGCTGGTACTCCCCGACACCGCACGGACCGATCTAACCGCCGCGCACTCGGCGTTCGCCGCCGCCGTCGCCACCGGAACCTGGACCGTGCCCTATCTCCTGCTCGCCGCGGTGTGGTGGCCTGCCGTGCTGGTCGCCGCGGGCATCGGCCTGACCGGATGGGCCCGCGCCCGCGCCGCCGTGGCCGATCTCACCACCCTGACCGAGGCCACCCTCGACCTGCACGGCCGTACGCTGGCGGCCGCGCTGGGGATCGGCGACGCCACGGAGGAGGCCGGTCCGCTCACGGTCAGCGAGGGCGAGCGCATCACCGACCTCGTGCGGAAGGGCCGCTAGGCAGTGTCTGATGGCTCTTGTCCGGGGCGGTGGATCTGTTGCCGTTCCGGGCAGGAGTCCGTCATGGTGCGTCGGCATGAACTGACGAATGCTCAATGGG